>NZ_AXCW01000268.1 GCF_000603945.1 Actinotalea ferrariae CF5-4
CGGCTCCGCCGCCGCGCCCGCCGGACCGCGACCGCGGTCGGGTGCGACGCGCAGGTCCACCGCGACGACGTCGGCGTGCACCACGCC
The DNA here is from genome assembly GCF_000603945.1 of Actinotalea ferrariae CF5-4. Lineage (GTDB taxonomy): Bacteria > Actinomycetota > Actinomycetes > Actinomycetales > Cellulomonadaceae > Actinotalea > Actinotalea ferrariae. Next base: position 88 of record NZ_AXCW01000268.1, read on the forward strand.
CGACAGGACCGGGAGCCTGGCCTCCGCCGTCGCACCCCCGTCGAGGACGCGCACGACGACGCCCGAGGCGCCCTCCACCGCGTCCTCCTGCCACGTGGCGACGCGCCGCCCCCGGACGGTGCGCGGCTCCGGCCCGTCGACCTGCACCTCCACGTCGCCGCGCACGACCACGTGGACGCGGTCGCGCCCCAGGGCGACCAGGGCGAAGGGCGGCAGGGCGTCGAGCCCCCCGGCGAGGAGGAGCTGGAGCTGGGCCGTCAGGCCGGCGCCCTCGCGGACCGCCGCCCACAGCGCGGTGACGGTGTCCACGTCGACGTCGGGCGGCAGCAGGCAGATGTGGCCGTCCGTGACGACGGCGAGCCACGCACCCGGGCCGTAGCGCGGAACGATCATGGGAGGACCTCCGGGGTGCGGGCCTGCTGGGGTGCGGTCGTGCGGGGGACGGTGTCGCCGTCGGCGGCCTCGTCCCAGCTCCGTGCGGGGGGCGCGCCCGGGGTCGGCGGGCGGAGGTGCTCGAGGTCCGCCGTGCGCTCCATGTCGGCGGTCCGCTGGGCGCGGGCGACGTCGACCACCACGGCGCTGACGTTGTCCTTGCCGCCCGCGCCGAGGGCCGCGCGCACCAGCTCCTGCGCCGCGTCCTGCGGGTCCTCGTGCGCGAGGAGGATCGCGCGGAGCTCCGCGTCGTCCAGCTCGCTGGTCAGGCCGTCCGAGCAGATGAGGAGCCGGTCCGTGGGGCCGACGGGCAGGAGCCAGTAGTCGGGCTCGGGGGCGAGACCGCCGCCGACGGCGCGCGTGATGACGTGCCGCTCCGGGTGCACCGCGGCCTCCTCCGGGCTCAGGTCGCCCGCGTCGAGGAGGTCCTGGACCACGGAGTGGTCGACGCTGATCTGCTCCAGCTCACCGGCGGCGAGGCGGTACACCCGCGAGTCGCCGATGTTGAACACGAGCCAGTAGGCACCGCCGTCGAGCTCGGCGACCACGACGCCGGCCACCGTCGTCCCGGCCACCTGGTCGGCGCCGATCGCCTCCGTCAGCCGCTCGGCGGTGCGCTCGAAGCATGCGTGGACGTCCTCGGCGGTCGCGGTCCCCCGGCCCAGGAGCTGGGAGAACTGCTCGACGGCCAGGCGGCTGGCGACGTCGCCGGCCTCGTGACCGCCCATGCCGTCCGCGACGAGGAAGACCGGCGGGTAGGCGAGCAGGGCGTCCTCGTTCAGAGCACGCACCCGACCACGGTCGGTCGCGGAACCCCACGACGTGCGCACCGCTCCCCCGTCCTGCTGGCCGCGCTCTGCGGCCGCCCCCTGTTCATCGGCGCGCCGGGCCCCCGTCATGAGACGTCCGCCCTCACCCGTTCGGCCGCGCAGGTTCACCCGAACGGCCGGACACCTCCTGCTCAGGAGGCCCGGTCGACCAGCGCCTCGGCGAAGGAGACCAGCGAGTCCTTGACGGCTCCGGAGGGTAGCCCGTCGAGGGCCGTGATCGCCTCGCCCGCCCACAGCTGGGCGCGCTCGCGCGTCTCCGCCAGGACCGGGTGGGCCCGCAGGCCCTCGACCGCCGTCGCGAGCGCCTCGTCGGAGGTCAGGTCGCCGTCGAGCCGGGCCAGCAGCTCACGGTCGCGCACCGCGTCGGCCCCGGTGTCGTCCGGGTCGGCCGCCGCGACACGGGCCCGCAGGAGCAGCACGGGCATCGTCGGGACGCCCTCGCGCAGGTCGGTGCCCGGCGTCTTGCCCGTGCTCGCACCGTCCGAGGCCAGGTCGATGACGTCGTCCGCGAGCTGGAACGCGACGCCGACCTTCTCCCCGTACTCGACGAGCGTCGCGACGACGTCGGCGGGGCAGCCCGCGAACATGGCGCCGAACCGCGCGCTCGTGGCGATGAGGGAGGCCGTCTTGTCCGCCAGCACCCGGATGTAGTGCGCCACGGCATCCGTGCCGGGCGCCGGGCCCACGGTCTCGTGCAGCTGGCCGAGGCAGAGCCGCTCGAAGGTCGCGGCCTGGATGCGGACCGCCTCCGGGCCGAGGCCCGCGACGATGCCGGACGCCCGGGCGAACAGCAGGTCGCCGGTGAGGATCGCGACCTGGTTGCCCCAGACCTCGTGGGCCGCCGGGGCACCGCGGCGCAGGGGCGCGGAGTCCATGACGTCGTCGTGGTAGAGCGTCGCGAGGTGCGTCAGCTCCACGACGACGGCGGCGTCGAGCACCTCGGGCCGCTGCCCCTCGCCGAGCTGCGCGGCGAGGAGGGTCAGGAGCGGCCGCAGCCGCTTGCCGCCCGCGGCGATGAGGTGCCGCGACGTCGTGTCCGCGAGCACGTCCGACTGCGTCACGGCGTCCCGGAGCCGCTCCTCGACCAGCTCCAGCCGACCCGTCAGGAGCTCGGCGAGCGCCGGGTCGGCCAGGGGCAGGGCGGCACCCGTCACGGCAGGAAGACCGCGGCGTCGGCGAACATCTCCAGGGCGGGCGACGGCAGGACGCCGAGGACGACCGTGCCCACGACGCCCAGGCCGATCGCGACGGCCGTGAAGCCCTCGGACCGCACCACCGTCGTGGCCGCGCCGGGGGTGCCCTCCGGCTCGGTGAAGAACATCAGGACGATGAGCCGGACGTAGAAGAACACGGCGGCCGCGGACGCCACCACGCCGACGACGGCGAGCCACGCGAGGTCGCCCTCCACCGCCGCGGAGAACACCGCGAACTTCCCGGTGAACCCGCCCGTCAGGGGGATGCCCGCGAAGGAGAGCAGGAACAGCGCGAACGCGCCGGCCAGCAGCGGGTGCCGGCGGCCCAGGCCGGACCACTGCGACACGTGCGTCGCCTCGGCGACCACCGCGCCGCCCTGGGCCGTGTTGACCTCGCGGACCAGCGAGACGACCGCGAACGCGCCGACCGTCGCCAGGCCGTAGGCGAGGAGGTAGAAGAGCACCGAGGAGATGCCGCTCTGCGTCAGCGCGACCACGCCGACCAGGACGAACCCGGCGTGCGCGATCGAGGAGTACGCGAGCATCCGCTTGACGTCGGTCTGGACGATGGCGACCACCGTGCCGACGATCATCGTGATGACCGCGACGCCCCACAGGAGCGGCATGAGGTCCCACTCGAGCGGCGGCAGCACGACGTAGACGATCCGCAGCATCGCACCGAACGCGGCGATCTTCGTGCAGGCGGCCATGAAGCCGGTGACCGCCGTCGGGGCGCCCTGGTAGACGTCCGGCGTCCACGAGTGGAACGGCACGGCGCCCACCTTGAAGAGGAGTCCGACGAGCAGGAGCACGGCGCCGGTGAGCAGCAGCGGGTCCAGGGAGCTCGGCGTGGCCGCGGCGACGGCGATGTCGGCCAGGCGGACCGAGCCGGCGTACCCGTAGACGAGGGCCGCACCGAAGAGGAAGAACGCCGAGGCGAACGCGCCGAGGAGGAAGTACTTCATCCCCGCCTCCTGGCTCAGCAGCCGGCGACGCCGCGCCATGCCGGACAGGAGGTACAGCGGCAGGGAGAGGACCTCCAGCGCGATGAACAGCGTGAGGAGGTCACCGGCGGCCGGGAAGATCATCATGCCGCCGAGCGCGAAGAGCACGAGCGGGAACGCCTCGGTCTGCGCCAGGCCCTTGCGCCGGGCGAGCTCCTCGTAGTCCGAGCCCGGCACGGCGGCGGCCGACGGCGCGAAGGCGTCCTCCCCCGCGTCCGTCCGGTCGGCCAGCACCAGGAGCGCCACGAGACCGACCAGGACGACGATGCCCTGCAGGGCGAGCGTCGGGCCGTCGACGAGCAGCGACCCGCCGAGCACCTCGATCCCGCCGTCGACACGGACGTCCGTCCACAGGGCGGCGATCGACACCAGCGCCCCGGCGATCGCGACGAGCGCGAGCCCCAGCTGGACCGGGCGGCGGGCCGTCCGGGGCGCGAAGGCCTCGACCAGGATCCCGATCACCCCCGCTCCGAGCACGAGGAGGATGGGCACCATGGGTGCCCAGGCCACCTCGGGAGCCTCGAAGGCCGCGTTCACTGGTCGCTCCCGTCGGTCGTGGTGGAGGTACTGGCCGTCGGTACGGGATCCTCGGCGCCCACCTGCTGCAGCGAGGTCTCGGCCGGGTCGCGCACGAGGTCCAGCGCCGGGGCGGGGTAGAAGCCCAGGACGAGCATGATCGCGAGCAGCGGGCCCACGACCCACTTCTCGCGGGCGGAGAGGTCCGGCGTGGCGGCCAGCTCCGACCGCACCGGGCCGGTGAAGACGCGCTGGTAGGTGAGCAGCACGTACAGCGCCGCCAGCACCACCCCGAGCGTCGCGACGATCGCCGCGGCCGGGTGGGCCGTGAACGTGCCGACGAGCACGAGGAACTCGCTGACGAAGGTCGACAGGCCGGGCAGCGACAGGGCGGAGAGCCCCGCGACGAGGAAGGTGCCGGCGAGCACCGGGACGACCTTCTGCAGCCCGCCGAAGTCCGCGATCCGCTGCGAGCCGCGCCGCGCGACGAGGAAGCCGGCGAGGAGGAAGAGCGCGCCCGTCGAGAGACCGTGGTTGACCATGTAGAAGGAGGAGCCCTGGATGCTCACCGACGTGAACGCGAAGATGCCGAGCACGATGAAGCCGAAGTGGCTCACCGACGTGTACGCGATGAGGCGCATGAGGTCCTGCTGGCCGATCGCGAGCAGGGCGCCGTAGAGCACCGAGATCACGGCCAGGACGATGATGACCGGGGCGGCCCAGCGGGACGCCTCCGGGAACAGCGGCAGGCACAGCGTGAGCATGCCGAACGTGCCGACCTTGTCGAGCACGCCGACGAGGAGGGCCGACGTGCCGGCCGGTGCCTGCTCGGCCGCGTCCGGGAGCCACGTGTGGACCGGCCACATCGGCGCCTTGATCGCGAAGGCCAGGAAGAACGACAGGAAGATCAGCCGCTCGGTCGTGGTCGACATCTCGGCGCCGATCAGGTCGTCCACGAGGAACGACCCGGTGCCCGCCTGGAGGTACAGCGCGATGACACCGACCAGCATCACCAGGCCACCGGCGAGGGAGAAGAGGAGGAACTTCACCGCGGCGTAGCGCCGCTGGAGGCCGCCGAACATGCCGATCATGAAGTAGACCGGGATGAGCATGGCCTCGAAGAGGACGTAGAAGAGGAACACGTCGCGCGCGGCGAAGATCGCCACCATGAACGCCTCGAGCAGGAGCACGAGGGCCACGTAGCTCCGGGTGCGCGACCCGTCGTACGTCGGGACGCCGCCCGTCGGGGGCGCGAGGGTCGCCGTCGTCGCACCGCCGGCCGTCGCGCCGGCCGCCGTGGCGCCACCGGCCGTCG
>NZ_AXCW01000269.1 GCF_000603945.1 Actinotalea ferrariae CF5-4
AGCTCGCGGACGTCTTCGGTGACGCCCGCCGGGCCGTGCTGGCCTCGGTCTCGCGCGGCGTCCTCGGCGCCGGTCCTGCGACGGCCGACCTCCGGGACGCCGCCCGGCGCACGGCCGACGACGTCGCGCACGTCCTCCGCTGACCCACCCGCCGGGGTGCGTCGCGTCCCGGCGGCGCGCTGACCTGCACCGCCCGCCGCATCTCGTGGTCGCCTCGCGTTGCCCTGGACGGCACCTGCTCGCTACGTTCGAGGTGTCCGCCCCCGTCCCTCCCGCGAAGAAGGTGACCCCGCGTGGCCCTACCCCCTCTGACCCCCGAGCAGCGCGCCGCAGCGCTCGAGAAGGCCGCCGCCGCACGCCAGGCCCGTGCGGAGGTCAAGAACCGCCTGAAGTACTCCCAGGGCTCCCTCGCCGAGGTGATCGAGCAGGGCCGCACCGACGACGTGATCGGCAAGCTCAAGGTCTCCGCGCTGCTGGAGTCCCTCCCCGGCGTCGGCAAGATCAAGGCCCGCGCGATCATGGCGGAGATCGGCATCTCCGAGACCCGTCGCCTGCGCGGCCTCGGCCCGCACCAGGCCCAGGCCCTCATCGAGCGCTTCGGCTGAGGTGCCCGCCGACGACGAGACGCACGCCGTCTCCTCCCCGCACGGGCGGGAGACGGGTCCGGGCGCACGTCTGACGGTCCTCGCCGGACCCACCGCGGTGGGCAAGGGGACCGTCTCCGCCGACGTGCGCGCGCGCTACCCCGAGGTCTGGCTCTCGGTGTCGGCGACCACGCGCCGGCCCCGGCCGGGCGAGATCGACGGCGTCCACTACCACTTCGTCGACGACGCGACGTTCGACCACATGGTCGCGACGGGGGAGTTCCTCGAGTGGGCCGTCGTGCACGGGCGCAACCGGTACGGCACGCCGCGTGCCGCCGTGCTGGAGCGCCTCGCCGAGGGCACGCCCGCGCTGCTCGAGATCGACCTCGCCGGCGCGCGCCAGGTCCGCGAGGCCATGCCGGAGGCACGGTTCGTGTTCCTCGCCCCGCCCAGCTGGGACGAGCTGGTGCGCCGCCTCGTCGGGCGCGGCACCGAGGACGAGGAGGAGCGCGAGCGTCGGCTCGCGACCGCCCGCGTGGAGCTGGCCGCCGAGGCGGAGTTCGACCACGTCATCGTCAACGACGAGGTGCACCGCGCGACCGACGAGCTCATCCGCGTCATGGGCGCCCGCGCCCGGGCCGGGTCCGGCGTCGGCTGCTGACCACGCCGGTCCGGCCGGCCCGGAGCGCCCTCGCGGGGCACCGCCGTCGCGGACGATAGGATGGTCAGTCGACCACCGACCGCACGCCCTTTCCACCTCCCCTTTGGAGCCGCGCCTCATGTCCGGAACCGTCGCCAAGCCCGAGGGCATCACCGACCCGCCGATCGACGACCTGCTCTCGGCCGCCGACTCCAAGTACGCCCTGGTCATCTACTCGGCGAAGCGGGCCCGGCAGATCAACGCGTACTACTCCCAGCTCAACGAGGGCCTGCTCGAGTACGTCGGCCCGCTCGTCGAGGCCCGGCACCAGGAGAAGGCCCTCTCCATCGCGATGCGCGAGATCAACGCCGGCCTGCTGACCCTCGCCCCGCACGAGTCCTGACGCACCTGCCGTGCGCATCCTCCTCGGTGTCGGGGCGGGCATCGCCGCCTACAAGTCGGCCCTGCTCCTCCGGCTCCTGACGGAGTCCGGTCACGAGGTCCGTGTCGTCCCGACACGGGCCTCGCTGGCGTTCGTGGGCACGGCGACGTGGGAGGCGCTGTCCGGCCGTCCCGTCACGACCGACGTCTTCGAGAACGTCCCCGAGGTCGAGCACGTGCGGCTGGGCAAGGAGGCCGAGCTCGTCGTCGTCGCGCCGGCGACCGCGGACCTGCTGGCCCGGGCAGCCACCGGCCGCGCGGACGACCTGCTGACCGCCGCCCTGCTCACGGCGCGCTGCCCGGTCCTCCTGGCCCCGGCGATGCACACGGAGATGTGGGAGCACCCGGCCACCCGGGCGAACGTGGCCACCCTGCGCGCGCGCGGCGTGCACGTGCTCGAGCCGGCCGTGGGCCGCCTCACCGGCACGGACTCCGGGGCCGGACGGCTCCCCGAGCCGGAGGCGATCGCCGCGGCGGCGCTGGCGCTCGTCGGGGCCTCCCCGGCCCAGGACCTCACGGGGCGCCACGTCGTCGTCAGCGCGGGCGGCACCCGCGAGCCGCTGGACCCGGTGCGCTACCTGGGGAACCGGTCGACCGGGCGCCAGGGGTACGCCCTCGCGCGGTCGGCCGCGGCACGGGGTGCGCACGTCACGCTCGTCGCCGCGAACGTCACCCTGCCCGACCCCGCCGGGGTGTCGGTGGTGCACGTCGAGACGACGGACGAGCTGCGCACGGCGGTGCGCGAGCACGCCGCGTCGGCCGACGTCGTGGTCATGGCCGCCGCCGTCGCGGACTACCGTCCGGCCGCCCCCGCGGCGAGCAAGATGAAGAAGGACGGCGCGGCCGGGCTGACGATCGACCTCGTCCAGAACCCCGACGTCCTCGCGGAGCTCGCCGCCGAGCGCCTCAGGCCCGGGCAGGTGGTGGTCGGCTTCGCCGCGGAGACGGGGGACGCCGCGGGCTCGGTGCTCGAGCACGGACGCGCGAAGGCCCGGCGCAAGCAGGCCGACCTGCTCGTGGTCAACGCGGTGGGGGCGGGCCGGGGCTTCGGGGACGTGGGGAACGAGGTCGTCCTCCTCGACGCCGAGGGGTCCACCGTGGCGGAGGCAGCCGGGTCCAAGGACGAGGTGGCGCACGCGGTCTGGGACGCGGTGGCGGCGCACCTGCGCTGACGTCCGCACAGCGGTCGGCTCCCGACGTGTCGGTGTCCGCAACTAGGCTGATCGCCATGACCTCCACGCCGCTGCGTCTGTTCACGTCCGAGTCCGTGACCGAGGGTCACCCGGACAAGGTCTGCGACCAGATCTCCGACGCCATCCTCGACAAGATGCTCGAGCAGGACCCGGGCGCGCGCGTGGCCGTCGAGACCATGGTGACCACGGGCCTCGTCCACGTCTCCGGCGAGGTCACGACCGAGGCGTACGTCGAGATCCCGCAGGTGATCCGCGACGTCGTCCGCCGGATCGGCTACACCTCCTCCGCCATCGGGTTCGACGCGGACTCGTGCGGCGTCTCCGTCTCCATCGGGCAGCAGTCCCCGGACATCGCGGCCGGCGTGGACAAGGCCTGGGAGTTCCGCAAGGGCGAGCAGGTCGACCCCCTGGACGCCCAGGGCGCCGGCGACCAGGGCCTCATGTTCGGCTACGCCAGCGACGAGACGCCGTCGTTCATGCCGCTGCCCATCTGGCTCGCCCACCGCCTCGCCGAGCGCCTGGCCTCCGTGCGCAAGGAGGGGACGCTCGGCTACCTGCGCCCCGACGGCAAGACGCAGGTGACGATCGAGTACGACGGCGACCGCCCGGTGCGGGTGGACACGGTGGTGCTGTCGACCCAGCACGACCCGGGGATCGCCCTGGACGCGACGCTCGCCCCGGAGGTCGCCGAGCACGTCATCACGCCGGTGCTGGACGAGCTCGACCTCGACACGACCGGTCACCGCCTGCTCATCAACCCGACCGGCACGTTCGTCATCGGCGGCCCGCAGGGCGACGCCGGGCTCACGGGCCGCAAGATCATCGTCGACACCTACGGCGGGATGGCCCGGCACGGCGGCGGCGCGTTCTCCGGCAAGGACCCGTCGAAGGTCGACCGCTCCGCCGCCTACGCGATGCGGTGGGTGGCCAAGAACGTCGTCGCGGCCGGGCTCGCCCGCCGGTGCGAGGTCCAGGTCGCCTACGCCATCGGCGCCTCGCACCCCGTGGGCCTCTACGTCGAGACGTTCGGCACCGAGACGGTGCCCGTGGACCGGCTCACCACCGCGATCCGCGACGTCTTCGACCTGCGCCCCGCCGCGATCGTGCGGGACCTGGACCTGCTCCGGCCGATCTACTCGCGCACGGCCGCCTACGGGCACTTCGGGCGCGAGGTCGCGGACTTCACCTGGGAGCGCACGGACCGCGTCCTGGACCTGCACAGCGCGCTGTCCTGACCCGGCACGGCGCGTGACGACCTGGTGAGCGGGCCGACGGGAGCCGACCCCGCAGCGCCACCGACCGGGGAGGCGGTGCAGGCGACCCTGACGGGCGTCCCCGGCGCGCGTCGTCGCCGCGTCCGCGCCCCCGTGCCGCTCGCGGAGAGCCGGCCGGTGGCGCGGGTCGTCGTCGACCGCCCGCTGAGCCACCTGGACCGCGTCTTCGAGTACGGCGTCCCGGCGTCGATGGACGCCGACGTCCACCCCGGCGTGCGCGTCCGCGTCCGGTTCGGCGGCCAGGACGTCGACGGCTTCGTGGTGAGCCGCGGTGACGACGCCGAGCACGACGGGGAGATCGTCCCGCTCCGCCGGGTCGTGTCGGCCGAGGTGGTCCTCACGCCCGAGGTGCTCACGCTCGCGCGGCACGTGGCGGACGCGTGCGCCGGGACCCTGGCGGACGTGCTCCGGCTCGCGGTCCCGCCCCGGCACGCCCGCACGGAGGCCGAGGACGTGGCGCCGCCGTCGGACACGGCTGACGGGCACCCTGTGACGGCTCCGTCGGACACCGTCGACGGGCACCCCGGGACGACGGTCGGAACGCCCGAGGTCCCCGGCAGCGGCGCGGCCGACTGGGCGACCTATGCCGGCGGGGCCGCGTTCCTGCGCCACGTCGCGGACGGCGGCGCGCCACGGGCCGTGTGGTCCGCGCTCCCCGGCAGGGGCGGCCGGTCCTGGGCGCAGGCCCTCGCCGACGCCGTCGCCACCGCCGTGCGGGCCGGCCGGGGAGCGCTCGTGGTCGTGCCCACGGACTCCGACGTGGAGCTCGTGACGGCCGCGCTCGGACCGGCAGGCGTGCGCGCCTGGGAACCGGGTGCCGACGGCGGCTGGGTGCGGCTCGTCGCCGAGGACGGGCCCTCCGCCCGGTACCGGGCCTTCCTGGCCGTGGTGCGCGGGCAGGCGACGGTCGTCGTGGGGACCCGGGCCGCCGGGTTCGCACCCGTGCGGCAGCTCGGCCTCGCCGTCTGCTGGGACGAGGCGGACCCGCTCCACGCGGAGCAGCGTGCGCCCTACCCGCACGTGCGCGACGTCCTCCTGCTCCGCTCCGAGCTCGAGAGGTGCGCCCTGCTGGTCGGCGGCTACAGCCGGTCGACGGACGCCCAGCGCTGGGTGCGCGACGGCGTCGCCCACGCCGTGCAGGCCGACCGTGCGACCGTCCGGCGCGCCCTCGCGCGCATCACGGCCCTCGGCAGCGCCGACCTCGCCTCCGAGGGCC
>NZ_AXCW01000270.1 GCF_000603945.1 Actinotalea ferrariae CF5-4
CTACACCCTCGATTGCGATGAGCCACGTTAGGTACGTCACACCAGGTCCGCATCTCGATCTAGCGGCCGCGTTTCACCAGGCGAGACGGCCGCGGACCCCCTTCATGAACGACAACGGCTCCCGACCGGTGCGGTCAGGAGCCGTTGATCGTGGACCTCCGTAGAGAGTTCGAGAACCCCTGCCCGGCCTTGAAAACCGTGGCTTCTCGCAGGTCGCGGGGCGTCTACCGGCGGGACCGGGGGCCGCTGGAGCCGTCTGTAGTGGACGAGCGGGGGCGGATGGTGCGTGCAGTTGGGATGACTCAAACCTTTCTGAGCCCGGCGCAGGTGGACGAGCTGGTGGCCTCGTATGAGTCGGGCGCGACACTCGTGGAGTTGGGCGAGCGGTTCAGCATTCATCGCCGCACCGCGGCGGCGCACCTTGTCCGCCGCTCGGTACCGATACGCCAGCGGGGGCTCAATGAGTGCCATCTCGCCGAAGCGGTCGAGCTGTACGACGAGGGCCTCACGCTAATGGAAGTCGGGTTGCGGTACGGGGTCAGCCAGCAGGCTGTCCGACGCGCGCTGGCCGTAGAGGGCGTCACGATTCGACCGGCTGGTCGGCGCGCACAGGCCGTCGCAACGAACGTCTGAGCTGCGAGTCCGGCGGTGTTATCCGTTGTCCGCGGGATTCGGAGCGAATCGGACATCACTCGATCGGAATCTCGATCGGGGTGTGGAGGAGGTTCGCCACTGGTGTGTACAGGTCGACGTCGGTGGCGTCGGTCTGGAGTGATACGACGAGGGCGTATCGGATCTTCCGGTCGACGCGTTCGCGGTTCTTGTTGTTCTTCCACCAGCCGCCGACGGGGTAGACGGCGATCTTTCCGGTGTCGGCGAGTGCTGAACCGTAGGTCTCCCAGATGTCTTGATGCAGTGAGCCGTACAGGCGTTGGTTGGCGCCGACGAGCCACGACACTTGTCCGTTTGCGGGGCGCCCGCCGGCTTCCTCGGTGCGGGCTTCACGGTTCACTCGCTGAACGAAATGGGCCTCAGATTCAAGGGGGTCTTGTAGCTCGAACCGGAGTCCGTGTGATGCGTACTTGTACCGCTGACGCCATCCTCGTCGGGACGCCGTCGGCTCGATGAAGTAGGAGAGGGTGACGCGCAGGGTCACGGAAGCGGAGCCCAGGTCTTGCAGTACTTCGCGCGGCCAAGGAAGGTCGTGCAGCCGGAACGACGGGACCTTGAACTCATCGCCCTCAAAAGGGGTGAAATCGTCCTGTACGACCAGGGTTACGGACCGATCGGAGGAGAACAACACGCGTTCCTCGGTCGGGACGCCCCAGCCGTATCGGCGTAGCAGCATCTGTTTGGCTTGAAGTCCGCTCTGCCCCGCTCGATCGATTTCGTCGCGCATGATGGGTGTCCACTGCGCGGAGTGGACGAGGAGTGCTCGGATCGTCTCGGGCCAGTACTCGGGATAGGTGGCCATGACGAGCGCTGCGAGCCGGGAGGCTTGCGCGGTCGCGGCGCTGGTTGCGTTGGCCGATGCCAGAGCCTGGTCGTTTGTGTGCCCGGTGGTTCGCAGGGACAGCGCCGGGTGATTCGGCTCGAACATGGAGGCGGTGTCATGGAGGACGTTGCCGCCTTCCATGACGATGTCGGGCTTGATCGGCCAGGGCCTGTTTCCGAACGGCAGAGACGTGCGACTGTGGGGCGAGAGGTCGCCCTTCCGCGCGACGGGGGTCCAGCCCGCGAAGGCCGGATCGGTCGGGACCGCGTCGAGGTCGGTGTAGGCGCCGACGGTGAGGGCGTTCCAGGCTTGGCCGGGATCTCGAACCGGAGAGGTGTCGGATTCGGCGAGGTGGTCGGCGACGTAGGTGCCGGTGACGTTTCCGGCGGACACGATCAGTAGTCTTGCTGCTTCCCTGTCTGGTGGCGCGATTAGCCGGAGTTCGTCGCCGTTGCTGACGACGTTGGCGCCGACGGCCAGGGCGTCGACGGTGGCTGACCACAGCGTGGGCTGACCTGGGTTGCCGGGGGTGTCGGTACTGGTGCTGACCGGCATGCAGAACACCCGGCGCCGTGTCGCTGCGATTTCGGGCAGCGACACGGCTTGGGCGGTGACGTCTCCGTACGCGCGGGGTTCGTGCGGCTTCTCGGTCTTGGTCGGAAGGATGCGAACCGACTCCAGTCGGTGTCGCAGCACAACGGAGTCCGATCCGAGCAGGTGGCGGTCGACCGCGGCTCCCAGCAGCGCGATGCCGGCCATCTTGGTGCCGTGTCCGTCTTGATCGAAGCCGCTGACGCCGATCACGGTGTGCAGGTCCTGGGGTGCCAGGGACTGCTCGATGAGGACGTGAGTTCTCGCTACGCCCGTGTCAAGGTGGCAGACGGCGGGCTGGAGTTCGTCGGCAGGTTCCAGTCGCTTGGCCAGGTCGTCGACGTACTCGGCTTGCTCCTCGGCGGTGAGGTCTTCTATGGAGTCGATGAATTCCGGGCGCCGGATTTCGGCCAGCGGCACCGCGGTGAACGGTAGGACTTCAAGCTGCGCCCACGTCGCTTCGACCCACATGACGTCGCGGTCCACGAGCCGGAGGAGACGCTGTGAGATGGTCAGTCCGGAGGCTTCGGCGAAGCGCCGTAGCAGATCGGGGCCGTCAGCGTTTGGGCGTAGCCATAGTTCCCACCATCTCGTCGTACCTTCTGGCGGGCGACCCTCGGACTGCCAAAGGTCACCCAGGATGGTGGCGCGGATGCGTGCGATGTTCGCGACGAGTTCGTTGTTGCGCGGTTTGCCTTTCGGTGACTCCTTCGCCAGGTAGTCCTCGAAGAGCTGCAGGAACTTCGCACGGTAGTCGTCGCTGACCCAGACGGTCGCTCGCTCGTGGATGCCAGAACCCGAGTCCGCGGGGAGGACCGAGAGAAGGAGCCACTTGGGGCGCCTGCGCTGCGGATCGCGGTGCGAGGTGAGCTGTTGGAGAGTGTCGAGCTTGAGCGGATACGCGGGGTCAGAGCCCTCCAACGTGATGATGGTGCCCAAGGCACGTAGTTCGTCGTCTGTGAGTTGTTCTTCACGGGTCTCGTCACCGCTAGAGAACGCGGACTGCAACTCGTTCAGCCGCCCGCCGCCGTGACCGGCACGGTCTTCGACCGGACGGATCTTCGGGTCCGGTCCACCCCGTCGGCGAAACTCCTCGTCTGCCGCTCGATCTTCTACCAGAAGGTGACTGAGGTGTTCCTGCCCCTCAGCCAAGGCTCGCCGCCTGCCGCGATTTAAGCGACTGTCGAATGTCATCGGCACTCACTCGTGTTCCGCCAGCGAGGATGACGCTCTTGGCGGCAGACTCCGCAGCCCTCACGAGGTCCGCATGTGAGAGCCCTGCCATGTGCTCTGCCAGTGCGGCCCAACGGACGCCCTTGGCGAGAGACCCGAGCCTGCCGCGCATCACGGCGGCGGCCTGTTTCGCGTCCGGCAGTGAGTAGTTGAGAACCATGTCGAAACGTCGAAACAGGGCCTTGTCCAGAATCGACCGGTGGTTGGTGGCAGCGATGACGATGCTCTCGGGAGAACTGTTCTCCAGGAACACCAGGAAGGAGTTCAGGATGCGTCGGGCCTCACCGACGTCGTTTCCTGCTCGGTCGCCACCGAGCGCGTCGAACTCATCGAACAAGTACACCCCGCGCTGGGCGCCCACTGCATCGAAGATGACGCGCAGCTTACTGGCGGTCTCGCCCATGAACTTGCTCAGCAGGCTGTCGAGCCTGATCGTCAGCAAGGGCAGAGAGAGCTCGTGAGCCAGGACTGCCGCGGTCATCGTCTTGCCCGTACCAGGCGGCCCCTCGAACAGGAGGCGATGCGCGGGCTCAAAGCCGTGATCCAGGAGCTGCTTGCGTTGGCGCTGCTCACTGAGGACACGTCGCACCTGCGCGGCAAGCTCATCCGGCAGGACCAAGTCTTTCAAGCCAACGGCCGGGTGAGAGGCGATAACGAGTTCTGAGAGATCGCCTCGCGGTTGAGCGATTGAGGTGACCTTTTTCGGCCGCTCGACACGTGAGTGGTCAACTGCGGCTTTGAGGTCAGCCGCGAGATGGTGGTGCCCCTGCCGAGCCGCCTGAGCGGCAACCTGTAGCGCGACTGAGTAGAACGCCTCGTCGTCGCCGCTTCCGTGGCTTCGTACGAGCGCCTTGAAGTGCTCTCCTGATCCGGCCACCACTCACCTCCCGCCGTACGCCGCGTGTTGTCCCAAGTCTACGGGCCAGGACCGTCAGAGCATCGCTGATCCCCCGTATGCCGGCCACTCGGGTCAGCCAGCAAGCCACCAAGCGCACACTGGCCGGGACTGGCGTCGCGATTCGGCCGAGTCCACGCCGTGCTCGGGGTCAGCGTGTGAGGTGCCTGCCGCACGTGCACGGTCGGATCGTGGCGGT
Organism: Actinotalea ferrariae CF5-4; assembly: GCF_000603945.1. GTDB lineage: Bacteria > Actinomycetota > Actinomycetes > Actinomycetales > Cellulomonadaceae > Actinotalea > Actinotalea ferrariae. Next base: position 4,414 of record NZ_AXCW01000270.1, read on the forward strand.
CAGGATGTCTGCCAACGTCATCCGGTCAGTGAGGGGGTACGTGCCACGATCGACCGCATAGACGCACACACCAGTAGTGTCGAGGTCTGCCAGGACGTGCGGGGCAACGGGGATCGTCCGCCCGAGACGGTCGAGCCGCGCGATCACTAGGGCGGAGAACTTGCCGGTTGCAGCGTCAGCGAGCAGTCATGTCAGCTCCGAGCGATCGCCGGCTTCATCGCTGCATCTGCGAGTGACATCAAGGTCGAGGTCGCGGGCAAGCGCCAGACAAGCGGTCTGCTGCCGCTCGTGCGCCTCGGGGGTAGGCGAGCGGCGTAGGTGTAGGTGGCGGCGTTCATCGGGCCGCCCCTACGGTCATAGGCACCTGGGACTTCGAGCGGTCGCTGGTGGCCTGCCGGTCGCGGTGCCGGGCGATGGCTTCCTGGGTCCGGGCGCGGATCAGGAGGATCAGGCTGACCGGTCCCATGACGATGAACTTCATCGCGTTCCACACCGCCCACAACACGACCAGATGCAACCAGCCTGGTGCCCCCTGGTCGAGGGCGTTGGTGCAGATGCTCGCAATCAGCAGGTAGGGCACGGCCAGGAGCATCGCGGGGATGCCCCACTTCAAGTTGCGTCGGCGTCGGATCGCGTCGAGCAGCCGGTTGGTCGGCATGTAGCGGCGCAGGTAGTAGCGGGTGTGGGCGCTGAGCGTCCAGATCAGGCTGATCATGGCGGGCCTCTCGTCACACGTGTCTCTCCGTCGAGGAGGCAGTACGTGTATGAGCGCCCAAGCTGGGCCGTCCCGAAGGACCCGCAATCGAGGAAAACCTGCCTCGGCCCCACTTTACGCCCGAGCCCGGACAGACGTAAACCGGCTCTTCACAATCGAGGG
>NZ_AXCW01000271.1 GCF_000603945.1 Actinotalea ferrariae CF5-4
TCAGCCCGGCGGCAGGCGCTCAGCCTGCGGCACGCGCTCAGTGCCGCTCAGTGCCCCGCCGCCCTCAGTACCCGCGGAGCCGCTCGATCTCGCGGCGGTCGCGCTTGGTCGGCCGCCCGGCGCCGCGCTCGCGCCGCGGCAGCAGCGCGATCTCCTCGCGCGGGGGCTCCGGCGGGGTGTTGTCCACGTAGCACTCCACCGCGACGGCAGCGCCGACGCGCTTGACCAGGGTCCGGCGCACCTCGACGAGCCGTTCGCGTCCGGCCACCCGGATCCGGACCTCGTCCCCGGGGCCCACCGGCGTCGCGGGCTTGGCGCGGTCCCCGTTGACCCGGACGTGACCCGCCCGGCAGGCCGCCCCCGCGGCGGACCGTGTCGGGAACAGCCGCACGGCCCAGGCCCAGGCGTCGACCCGGACCCGCGGGCCGACGGTGGCCGCCGCTCCCTGCGCCTCGCCCATCCGGCCTCCCGCCACGCCCGGCACCGACCTGCCAGCCTGCTCACCCACGGCCCTGCTCACCCACGGCCCAGCCCGTCCACGCCCTGCCCGCTGGGCGGGTATCGACGACCCTGGCCTGCCCCCACCCAGCGTAGGCGGGCGGCGTCGTCGTCGGTCAGCGGCTGCTCCGGAGGTCCCCGCGCGGCGTGGTGACCATGCGGGACTGTCGGTCGCGGCTCCCCTCGATCCCCGGGTGGTCCTCCTCGCCGCCGTCCGTCGCGTTCCAGGCGCTGACCACCGTCCACGCCACCGCGGCGAGCGGCACGGCCAGCAGCGCCCCGACGATGCCGGACAGGATGGTGCCGGCGGTCAGGGCCAGCAGGACCGCGAGCGGGTGCAGGTGCAGCGCGCGCCCGAGCACGACGGGCTCCAGGAAGTTGCCCTCGAGCTGGTTCACGGCCACGACGACACCGATGACGATGAGCGCGGTCACGGGCCCGTCGGACACGAGGGCGACGAGCGCCGCGAACGTGCCGGCCAGCGTCGCACCGAGGATGGGGATGAACGCACCGAGGAAGACGAGGACCGCCAGCGGCAGCGCGAGGGGGACCCCGAGGATGAAGAGCGCCAGCCCGATGAAGAAGGCGTCGACCAGGGCGATGATCGAGATGCCGCGGACGTAGCCGCCGAGGACGTCGACGGCGCTGACGCCGATCCGGTCCGCGCGGCGGCGGACGTCCGGCTCGAGCGGACGCAGGAAGAACTCCCAGATCCGGCGGTGGTCGCGCAGGAGGAAGAAGAGCACGACCAGCGCGAGGACCGTGCCGGTGACGACCTCGGCGAGCGCGGTCGCGCCGGCCACGGCACCGGACTGGACGGCGTCGCTCGACGCGAGCTCGCCCAGCTGCTCGCGCGCGGCGGTGATCTGCCCGTCGTCGAGCTGCAGGGGGCCTTCCGTGAGCCACCGCTGGAGCTCGTCGAAGCCCTCCACGGCCCGGGTGCGCAGCTCGTCCCACTCGTTGCGGACCGCCCGGCCCACGAACCACAGCACCAGGGCCAGGGTGCCGACCCCGACGACCATGGCGATCGACGTGGCCAGGGTGCTGTGCACGCCGCGCCCGCGCAGCCATCGCACGACCGGCGCGACGGCCGCCGCGATGATCGTCGCGATGAGCAGCGGGATGACCAGGAGCGAGACCTGGCGCAGCCCCCACACGGTGACCGAGACCAGGAGGAGGACCAGGAGGAGCTGGCCGGAGCGCAGGGCGGTCCGGCCGAGCAGGTCGTCCCACGGCGAACGACGACGTCGTTCGGTGCCGGCCGGACGCCCGCCCTCGGGTGCTGCGGGGGCCGCGGACCCGGCCCGGACGGCCGTCGAGGCACCGGGCCGCGGGGAGGCTCCTGCCGCGGGGCGTGCGGGGCGGGGCCCCCGGGACGACGAGCGCGTGAGCCAGGAGAACATGCGTCGACCCTAGGCAGCGCCCGGCGATCCGGCTCCTCGAGCCGGACGGGCCCCACGCGCGGGCGGCGTCACCCGGGTGGGTGACGCCGCCCAGGCGTCGTCATGAGGCCGTCCAGGGGCCGCTCAGCGGCGGTGCTGCAGGTAGTAGGCGATGAGGGCGCGGGTGGACGGGTCCTGCTCGGCCAGGGCGTCCTCGTCCCCGGTGACGGCGGGGGCGATCTGGGTGGCGAGGACCTTGCCCAGCTCGACACCCCACTGGTCGAAGGAGTCGATGCCCCAGACGACGCCCTGGACGAAGGTGATGTGCTCGTACAGCGCGATGAGCTGGCCGACCACGGACGGCGTCAGGGCAGGGGCCAGGATCGACGTCGTCGGCCGGTTCCCCTCGAAGACGCGCGCGGGCACGATCTCCTCCGCCGTGCCCTCGGCGCGCACCTCCTCGGCGGTCTTGCCGAACGCGAGGGCCTTGGTCTGCGCGAAGTAGTTCGCGAGGAACAGGGCGTGAACGTCGGTCTCGCCGTCGCGCAGCGGGTGCGCGGGGTTGGCCACGGCGATGAAGTCGGCCGGGATGAGCCGGGTGCCCTGGTGGATGAGCTGGTAGAAGGCGTGCTGGCCGTTGGTGCCCGGCTCGCCCCAGAAGACCTCGCCGGTCTGCGTCGTGACCGGTGTGCCGTCCCAGCGCACGGACTTGCCGTTGGACTCCATCGTCAGCTGCTGCAGGTACGCGGGGAACCGGTGCAGGTGCTGGGCGTAGGGCAGGACGGCGTGGGTGTGGGCGTCGAAGAAGTTGACGTACCAGACGTTGAGCAGGCCCATGAGGGCCGGGACGTTCTGGTCGAACGGCGCGGTGCGGAGGTGCTCGTCCACCGCGTGGAAGCCGGCGAGGAAGTCCCGGAAGGCGTCCGGGCCGATCGCGATCGCGACCGACGCGCCGATGACCGAGTCGACCGAGTACCGGCCGCCGACCCAGTCCCAGAAGCCGAAGGCGTTGGCCGGGTCGATCCCGAAGGCCGCGACCTTGTCCAGGGCGGTCGAGACCGCGACGAAGTGCTGGGCCACGGCAGCCTGACGGGACTCCTCGGAGCCGTCGATCGCCCCTGCCGCCTGGAGCGTCTCCCACAGCCAGTCGCGGGCCAGGCGCGCGTTGGTGAGGGTCTCCAGCGTCCCGAAGGTCTTGGAGGCGACGATGAAGAGCGTGGTGGTGGGGTCGAGGTCGCCGACCGTCTCGGCCACGTCCGTCGGGTCGATGTTGGAGACGAAGCGCAGGGTCAGGCCGTCCTGCACGTACGGCTGCAGCGCCTCGTAGACCATGACCGGCCCGAGGTCGGAGCCGCCGATGCCGATGTTGACGACGGTGCGGATCCGCTCGCCCGTGACACCGGTCCACTCGCCCGAGCGGACCCGCTCGGCGAAGGCGAACATCTTCTCCAGCTCGGCCTGCACGTCGGCGTCCACGTCCTGGCCCTCGACGACGAGCCGGGGCTCGGCGCCCGGCGGCCGCCGCAGGGCCGTGTGCAGCACCGCGCGGTTCTCCGTGACGTTGATCCGCTCACCACGGAACATCGCGTCGATGCGGTCGCGCAGCCCGACCTCGTCCGCGAGCCGCACCAGCAGCGCCAGGGTCTCGTCGGTCACCAGGTTCTTGGACAGGTCGACGTGCAGGTCCGCGACGGTCCGGGTCAGGCGGGACGCCCGCTCCGGGTCCGCGGCGAACCAGCCGCGCAGGTCGGGGTCGAGGCCGGACCGGTGCGCATCGAGCGCAGCCCAGGCCGAGGTCGAGGTGGGGTCGATGGGAGGTGTCGTCACGGCACCGACCCTACTGAGGCGCTGTCCGGTTCGCGTAGGCCGGTCGGCGCCCCGGGGCCTTGTGACCGGTCAGCGCACCACCTCGAAGCGGACGACGCGCTCCACCGGGTCCGCCTCCACCAGCCGGGCCCGGACGGTCGCCCCCGACTCGAGGCCGGTCCCGGTCGCGCGGGCGAGCACGGGCGGGTCGAGGACCTGAAGGAGGGCCCCCGCGCCGTCGTCGTCGACGTCCACGACCACCGCGTCGAGCTCCTCGCCGACCCGGCCCGCGAGCAGGAACGCCTCCGCCGCGTCGACGGCGGCCCGCTCGAGGGTCCCGGCGAGGCGGTCCGAGCCCGCCATGAGTGCGGGCAGGGTGGGCAGCGCCGCCCGGACCCACTCCGGCACGGGGACCCCGCGGCAGAGCGCCTCGCACGTGACGAGGCCGAACCGGTCGACGAGGCGGCGCAGCGGCGCGGTGACGTGGGCGTACGGCGCGCCGACGGCGGCCTGCTCGCGCACCTCGGGCAGCACGCCCTCGTCGAACGGCGTGTACGCGGCGCCCCGGAACAGGACGGTCGACTCGTGCAGGAGCGCGAGCTGGCGCGGGTCGGTGGGGTCCAGGGCCCGGAGCACCTCGCCGTGGGCGAGGCCCTCGGGCCACGGCACCCCGAGGGCGAGGGCCTGACGGCGGAACCGGGCGACGGTCCGGTCGTCCGGCGCCGGCATGGTGCGCAGGATGCCGACGCCGCCCTCGAGCATCATCGCGGCGGCCGCCATGCCGGTCATGAGCGAGATCTGGGCGTTCCAGTCCTCGCTGGCCACCGGTGGACGCAGCCGCAGGACGTAGCCGTCCGGGTGCTCGACCACCTCCTGGTCCGGCAGCGGCAGGGTGGCACCGCCGCGCTCGCGCTCGAGCGCGGCGCGCAGCTCGCCGACCTCCCGCAGCAGCCGGAGCATCTCGGGCGCCGTGCCGGCGTCGACCTCGCGCTGGACCTGCTCGTAGTCGTAGCGCGTCCGGCTGCGCACCAGGGCGCGGACGACCTGTGCCGTCGTCGTCCGGCCCTCGGCGTCGAGGTCCAGGACCCAGACGAACGCCGGTGCCGTGTTCCCGGGCAGGAGGCTCGCCGCCCCCTCGCTGATCACGGGCGGGTGCAGGGGCACACGCCCGTCGGGGCTGTACAGCGTCTGCCCGCGACGGCGCGCCTCGGCGTCCACGGGTGAGCCGGGAGGCACGAAGGCCGGGACGTCCGCGATGGCGTAGTGCACGCGGAAGCCGCCGTCGTGCCGCGCCAGGTGCAGGGCCTGGTCCAGGTCCGTGGACCCCGGGGGGTCGATCGTCAGGAACGGGAGGTCCGTCCAGTCGGTGGCCGGCAGGTCGGGGTCGGCGGCCGCCCGCTCCGCGGCGGCCAGCACGTCCGGCGGGAAGGCGTCCGGCAGCTCGAGCTCCGCGCGGATCCTCCCGAGCGCCTCCTCCAGCCGCGGGCCGTCGACGACGGCGCTGCGGCCCTGGCCCGGCGCGCGG
>NZ_AXCW01000272.1 GCF_000603945.1 Actinotalea ferrariae CF5-4
CGCTCGCACTGAGCCTCGGCCGGACGGCCGGTGTGAGCACGGCGGCGCAGGCCCGGCGTGCGGTCCCCGCGGCCGCGAGCGGGCTGCACGTGCTCGGCTCGGGGACGGACGGGCCGGTCGGGGCGCTCGCCGGTTTCGTGACCCCGGCCGGGTGGCGCGCGGCGGTCGACCCTATCGGGCGCTTCTTCGACGCCGTCCTCACCGACTGGGGCGTCCGCACGGACCTCGCCGACCTGGCGGAGATCGCCGCCTCGCACCACGTCGTCGGCGTCGTCGCCCGGGCCGACCGCGGGCCCGCCGAGCGGGGGCTCGCCGCCGTGGCGGGCCTGCTCGAGGAGGCGCCGGGGACCGCCGTCGCCCTCGTGCTCGTCGATGTCGGCGGGACCGCCGGGCCCACGGACCGCCTGGCGCGCCGGGTCCTCTCCGAGGTCGGCCTCCCGGTGCCCGTTCACCTCCTCGACCACGCGCCGGCGTCCGACGAGCCCGCGCCGGAGTCGGACGACGACACCCAGCGGCGTCGTCGTCGTGCCGCGGCGGG
>NZ_AXCW01000273.1 GCF_000603945.1 Actinotalea ferrariae CF5-4
CCCGCCGAGCCGACGCCGCCGGGCCCGGCGCGCCTCGTCGGCGAGCTCCTCGTCCAGGCGGGTGCGCGATGACCCTGCGCGTCGTCCACCGCCCCGCGCGCGTCGTCCGACCCCTGCGGGCACCGGACCCCGTGGACCTGGCGCCGCCGCCGCAGCTGTCCGAGGGCGGCGGCGGCGCGCCGCTCCAGGCGCTCTTCCCGGTGGTGGGTGCCCTCGGCTCGATGACCATGATGCTCGTCCTGCGGAACAACCCGCTGTTCGTCATGGTCGCGGTGCTCATCCTCGTCATCGCGCTCGTGGGCGGGGTCGGGATGGCGCTGAGCCAGCGCGGCGCGGCGACGCGGCAGCGCCGGACGCAGCGCGAGCGGTACCTCGACCACCTCGAGACGGTGCGTGCGGAGCTGCGCAAGCAGGAGCAGGGCGCCCGGGACGTCGCGCGGGCGGTGCACCCGGACCCTGGTGCGCTGCTCGACGTGGTGCGCGACCCCGCCCGCCGCTGGGAGCGCCGCCGGACGGACCCGGACTTCCTCGAGGCGCGGGTCGGCGTCGGCCGGCGACCGTGGTTCGACCTGCGCCTGCCCGCGGACCCGAACCCGACCCAGCCCTTCGACCCGGCGATGGCGGCGGAGGCGCGCGCGGTCCGGCGCCGATTCGCCACGGTGCAGCAGCTGCCGATCACGGTGCCCCTCGACCGAGCCGGTGAGGTCGCCGTCATCGGCCCGCGGGAGCAGGCGCTCGCCGTGGTGCGGGCGCTGACGACGCAGGTGGTGGCCCTGCACGCGCCCGACGACGTCCGCCTGGCGGCCGCGTTCCCGACGGAGACGGCGGCGGACTGGGCGTGGCTCGGCGCGCTCCCGCACCTCGTCGACGACGCCCTGTTCGACGGTCCCGCGGCCGCGCGCCGCGTGGCGCCGGACCTGGCGCACCTCGTCCGGCTCGTCGGGCCCGACCTCGTCGACCGGGCTCAGGCCGCGGCGCGGTCGCAGCGCGGGGGTGCTGGGACGGCCGTCCTCGGGCCGCGGCTGCTCGTCCTCGCGGACGAGCACGGCGGCGTGGCCGGTGCGCTGCCGCTGCCCGACGTCGCCGTGGGGGCGGCGGAGCTCGGCGTGACGGTCGTCCACGTGCTCGCCGACCGGCTCGACGAGCCGTCCGACGTGGCGGTGCGGGTCACGGTCGACGCGGCGGGCGCCGTCGTCGTCGAGGACCTGCGCGGGGACGGCCCGGGCGCGCGCGGGCGGGACCGGGCGTCGGACCGGGCGGGAGACGGCGAGGACGCCGTGACCGGGACGCTCGACGACGTCCCCGCCACGCTCGCCGTCGGCCTGGCGCGCGCGCTCGCGCCGCTGCGGCTCAGCACCACGGAGGTCGGCGAGGACGCGACCGGCTCCGCCGTCGGCATCACGGACCTGCTCGGCGTCGCGGACGTCCGCGCGATCGACCTCGCGCGGACGTGGCAGCCGCGCTCGTCGCGGGACTTCCTCCGCGTGCCCATCGGCGTGGACGACACCGGCGCACCCGTGCTGCTCGACCTCAAGGAGTCCGCGCAGCTCGGCATGGGTCCGCACGGGCTGTGCGTCGGGGCGACGGGCTCGGGCAAGAGCGAGATGCTGCGCACGCTCGTCGCGGCGCTGGCGATCGCGCACCCGCCCGAGGACCTGTCGATGATCCTCGTCGACTACAAGGGCGGCGCCGCGTTCGCGCCGTTCGCCACGCTGCCCCACGTCGCGGGCATCATCGACAATCTCGCCGACGACGCGGGCCTGACGGAGCGGGCGCGGGCGAGCATCGCGGGGGAGGTCGTGCGCCGCCAGCAGGTGCTGCGCGACGCCGGCAGCTCGCCGTCGATCACGCACTACCGGGAGCTGCGCGCCACCCGGCCCGAGCTGGAGCCGCTGCCCCACCTGCTGCTCGTCATCGACGAGTTCGGCGAGCTGCTCACCGCGGACCCGGACTTCGTGGACCTGCTGCTGACGATCGGCCGCATCGGGCGGTCCATCGGCATGCACCTGCTGCTGTCCAGCCAGCGCATCGAGGCGGGGCGGCTGCGCGGCCTCGACACCTATCTGTCCTACCGGCTGGGCCTGCGCACGTTCAGCGAGGCGGAGAGCTCGGTCGTGCTGGACACGCCCGACGCGTTCCACCTGCCCGCCGTCCCCGGCTACGGCTACCTCAAGGTCGACACGACGGTCTACCAGCGGTTCCGGGCCGGGTACGTCTCCGGGCCGCTGCGCACCGACGAGGCGCCCGAGCCGGACGCCCCGGCGGACCTGCGGCGGCCCCTTCTGCTGCCCGTGCACCACGGGGTCCTGGCGATGAACGGCCTCGAGCGGCCCGGGGCGTCCGGGGAGCCGGAGCTGGTGCGCCCCTCGACGGGCCCCTCCACGGTCGACGCCGTGGTGGCCCAGCTCGCGCCGGCGGCGCCGCCGACCCGACCGGTGTGGCTCGAGCCGCTCCCCCTCCGCCTCGCGCTCGGCGACGTGCTCGCCCGGCACGAGCGGGCCGCGGGCCGCGTCCGCCACCTCGCCCCGCCGCTGGGCCTGCTGGACGACCCCGCACGGCAGCGGCAGGAGCCGTGGGTCCTGGACCTCACGCGGGCCGGCGGCCACGTGGCGATCATCGGCGCGCCCCAGGCCGGCCGGACGACGCTGCTGTGGACGCTGACGACGTCCCTCGCCCTCACCCACACGCCCCAGCAGGTGGCGGTCTACGGCATGGACCTCGCCGGCGGCGCGCTCGCGCGCATCGAGGGCTTCCCGCACGTCGGCGGCGTCGCGACCCGCAGCAGCCGGGACCGCCTGCGCCGCCTCCTGGAGGAGCTGCACGGCATGCTCGCGCACCGCGAGCGCGTCTTCGCCGAGCACGGCATCGACTCCCTGGCGCTGCTGCGCTCCCGGCACGCCGCCGGGCAGGTGCCCGAGCTGGCCGCGGCGGACGTCGTCCTCGTCGTCGACGGGGTCGGGTCGATCCGTACCGACCACGAGGAGCTCGACGAGCCGTTCACCGACCTCCTCCAGCGCGGGGGCGGCTTCGGCATCCACGTCGTCGCGGCGATGACCCGGTGGAACGAGCTGCGGATGACCGTCCAGCCGCTGGTCGGCACGCGGGTGGAGCTCCGCCTCAACGACCCGACCGACTCGACGATCGCGCGCAAGCTCGCCGCGACGCTGCGGACCGACCAGCCGGGCCGCGTGCTCACCGACGACGGGCTCTTCGCCCAGGTCGCACTTCCGCTGGTCGGGACCGGCGCCGACGACGCCGCGGCCACGGCGGAGGAGTCGGTCGGGGCGGCGCTGGAGGACCTGGCGCGCCGGTCCGCCGGGTCGTGGGGCGGGCCCGCCGCGCCGCCGATCCGTCTGCTGCCGGAGGACCTCGACCCCGCCGAGCTGCCCGACCCGCTCGACGAGCCCGCGCTCGTCCCCATCGGCCTGCGGCAGGACACCATGGGCCCGGCGCTGCTCGACCTCGCGGGGCGGGACCAGCACCTGCTCGTGCTCGGGGACGCGCGGTGCGGCAAGACGACGCTGCTGCGGGGCGTCGTCGAGGGCCTCGTCGACCGGGCGACCCCGGAGGAGCTGGTCATCGCGCTCTTCGACGCCCGGGGCGGGCTGGCCGACGTCTGCCCCGAGGACTACCTCGGCGGGCGCGCCACGAGCGGCCGGCCGGCGCTCGCCCTCGCGACGGCGATCGCCGCGGAGCTGGAGCGGCGGACGACGTCCGACGGCGCGCCGTCGGCGGTGGGGCCCCGCGTCGTCGTCGTCGTGGACGACTACGACATCCTCGCGTCCGGCGGCACGGACCCGCTCCGCCCCCTCCTGCCCTACCTGGCCGCCGCGCGGGACCTGCGCCTCAACGTCGTCCTGTCCCGTCCGGTCGCCGGCGCCACCCGGGCGCTCTACGACCCGGTCCTCCAGGCGCTGCGCGACACCGGCGGCAGCGGGCTGCTCATGGCGGGCGAGCGCAGCGAGGGGCAGGTCTTCCCCGGGCTCTACGCGGAGCACCTGCCGCCGGGCCGCGGCACCCTCGTGCGGCGTGGCGACCGGCCCCGCCTCGTCCAGGTCGCGCACTTCGCCGACGTCCCGGCCACCGAAGGGGCTGCCCGTGCCACGTGAGATCGTCGTCGTCAGCGCGCGCGCACCGGACCTGACGACGCTCCTGGAGGCGGGCGCCGCGGTGGACCCCGGCTTGGGCCTGCGGACGATGCGGGAGGGCGCCGTGCACCAGCTCTGCCTCGTCGGACCGGACGGCTCCGGGGACGTGGCGGTCCTGTCCGTCTCCCAGCCGCTGGCCGTGGAGAACGCGGCCGAGCTCGCCCGGCTGCTGCCGGGCGTGGCCGGCCTGGACCACCTGGCCGCCCCGCTGTGGTGGGTCGAGGCGCTCGCGCCGTGGGGTGACGCGGGTCGCGTGGGGGTCCGGGTCGCCCAGGAGCTCGCCCTGCGCCTCGGCGGCGTGTGCGTCGTCCAGGACGGGGAGTGACCGGCGTGCTCGCCGCCCCGGAGGCCCTGCGGTGGCTCCGCACGCCGGTGCGCGAGGGGACGCCGGTGGTCGTCGCCGGGGTGGCGGGGGGCGTCGGCGCGAGCACGGTCGCCCGGCTGCTCGGCGCGCTCGTGGACGAGGCCGGCCGGGCGGGGGACCTCGAGGTGCGGGACGTCGGGTCCGAGGCGCCGG
>NZ_AXCW01000274.1 GCF_000603945.1 Actinotalea ferrariae CF5-4
AGGCCGCCGCCCGCGACGCGCGGCTGGCCGCCCTGGAGGACGCGGCCCGCGCGGTCGGCGCGGACGCCGTCCTGCTCGGCCACACCCTCGACGACCAGGCGGAGACGGTCCTCCTCGGGCTGGCTCGTGGCTCGGGAGCGCGGTCCCTCGCGGGGATGCCCCCGCGGCGGGGCGTCCTGCGGCGGCCGTTCCTGGCCGTGCGGCGGACCGAGACGGAGGCGGCGTGCCACGCGCAGGGCCTCGTGCCGTGGCACGACCCGACGAACGCCCCCGGGGCGACGCCGCTGCGCAGCCGCGTGCGGCACGAGGTGCTCCCGGTCCTCGAGGGGGTGCTCGGCCCGGGCGTCGCGCAGGCCCTGGCCCGCACGGCGGACCAGCTCGCCGCCGACGACGACGCCCTGACCCACCTCGCGGACGACCTCCTCGCCCGGGCGGACCGGTCGCCGGCCTTGGACGTGGCGGTCCTCGACGTGGACGTCCTCGCGGCGGCCCCGGACGCCGTGCGGCGCCGCGCGCTGCGGGCGGCCCTCGTGCGGGCGGGCGTGCCCGACGGAGCGCTGCACCGGGTCCACGTGCTCGCCGTCGACGCGCTCGTCACCGACTGGCACGGCCAGGGGGTCGTGGCCCTGCCCGGCGGACGCGGCGCACGGCGCCGGTGTGGCAGGCTGGCCGTCGGCCCCGCCGAGGAGCTCGACCCCTCGGCCGGCCGGCTGGGCCCGCACGGGGGAGCGGGGGCTGACGAACAGCACGAGCGCGACGAGCAAGGACGAGGAGCCTCCGGTGGACGCGGCTGACATGGGGCAGGACCTGGAGCGGGTGCTGCTGACGGAGGAGCAGATCGGCACGCGACTCGACGCGCTCGCCGGCGAGATCGACGCCGACTACGCCGGCCGGGAGCTGCTGCTGGTCGGCGTGCTCAAGGGCGCGGTCATGGTCATGGCGGACCTCGCCCGGCGCCTGCACTGCCCGGTGGAGATGGACTGGATGGCGGTGTCGTCCTACGGGGCGGGCACCACCTCCTCGGGCGTGGTCCGCATCCTCAAGGACCTGGACACGGACCTCACGGGCCGCCACGTGCTCATCGTCGAGGACATCATCGACTCCGGCCTGACGCTGTCGTGGCTGCTGGCGAACCTGCGCAGCCGCGGCGCGGCCTCCGTCGAGATCGCGACCCTGCTCCGCAAGCCCGAGGCCGCGAAGGTCGACGTCGAGGTGCGGTACGTCGGGTTCGACATCCCGACCGAGTTCGTCGTCGGCTACGGCCTGGACTACGCCGAGAAGTACCGGAACCTGCCGTTCGTCGGGACGCTCGCGCCCCACGTCTACAGCGACTGACCCCGCACCGGGCCGTCGCACTACGCCTGCCGGGTCCGTCCCGGATGCACGTCGCGCCCTGGGCGAACACCCGGGGGTTTCCCAGGGTGCAGCGGGTAGCGTGCCTCCAGATCACCCTGCGACCTGGAGGGACGAGGGCCACGGCCCGCTGCCCATGAACCTGAAGAAACTCACCCGCGGACCGGCCATCTGGATCCTCGTGGCGGTGGTCATCCTGTGGATCGGGGCGACCTCGTTCATGGCGCCCGCCGTGCAGCGCATCGACACGTCCCAGGGCCTGGAGCTCCTCGAGGGCGACACGGTCGAGCAGGTCCGGATCGTCGACGGCCAGCAGCGCGTGGACCTCACCCTCGCCGAGGAGTTCGAGGACAAGGGCACGAGCGTGCAGTTCTACTACGTCACCCCGCAGGGGGACGAGGTCGTGGACGCCATCGTCGACGCCGAGCTCGAGGGGGGCTACGACTCCGAGGTGCCGCGCACCTCCTGGTGGCAGAGCCTGCTCGGCCTCCTCCTGCCGTTCGTCATCATCATCGCCCTGTTCTGGTTCTTCCTGTCGCGGATGCAGGGCGGCGGCTCGCGGGTCATGCAGTTCGGCAAGTCCAAGGCCAAGCTCGTCTCCAAGGAGACGCCGCAGGTCACCTTCGGTGACGTGGCGGGCGTGGACGAGGCGGTCGAGGAGCTGCAGGAGATCAAGGAGTTCCTCGCCGACCCCGCCAAGTTCCAGGCGGTCGGCGCGAAGATCCCCAAGGGCGTGCTCCTCTACGGGCAGCCCGGTACCGGCAAGACCCTGCTCGCGCGCGCCGTCGCCGGCGAGGCGGGCGTGCCGTTCTACTCGATCTCCGGCTCGGACTTCGTCGAGATGTTCGTCGGCGTCGGCGCCTCCCGGGTGCGGGACCTGTTCGAGCAGGCGAAGCAGAACGCTCCGGCGATCGTCTTCATCGACGAGATCGACGCGGTCGGCCGGCACCGCGGCGCCGGCATGGGCGGCGGCCACGACGAACGCGAGCAGACCCTCAACCAGATGCTCGTCGAGATGGACGGGTTCGACGTCAACGCGAACGTCATCCTCATCGCCGCGACCAACCGCCCGGACATCCTCGACCCGGCCCTGCTGCGCCCGGGCCGCTTCGACCGGCAGATCTCCGTGGACGCGCCGGACCTCAACGGCCGTGAGCGCATCCTGCGCGTGCACGCCCAGGGCAAGCCGATGGCGACCGACGTCGACCTGCGCGCCGTCGCCAAGCGCACGCCCGGCTTCACCGGTGCGGACCTCGCCAACGTCCTCAACGAGGCGGCGCTCCTGACCGCCCGGACCGCCGGGACCCTGGTGGGCAACCACGAGCTCGACGAGGCGATCGACCGCGTCATCGCCGGTCCGCAGAAGCGGACCCGGCTGATGAACGACAAGGAGAAGAAGATCACCGCCTACCACGAGGGCGGGCACGCGCTGGTGGCGGCGGCGCTGCGGTACACGGACCCCGTGACCAAGGTGACGATCCTCCCGCGCGGCCGGGCGCTGGGCTACACGATGGTCATGCCGGCGGAGGACAAGTACTCCACGACGCGCAACGAGCTGATGGACCAGCTCGCCTACGCCATGGGCGGGCGCGTGGCGGAGGAGATCGTCTTCCACGACCCGACCACGGGCGCCTCCAACGACATCGAGAAGGCGACCGCGATCGCCCGCAAGATGGTGACCCAGTACGGCATGAGCGAGAAGGTCGGCGCGGTGAAGCTCGGCCAGGCCGACGGCGAGCCGTTCATGGGCATGGACCGCGGCCACGGCCGCGAGTACTCCGAGCAGGTCGCGTTCATCGTCGACGCCGAGGTGCGGCGGCTCATGGACTTCGCGCACGACGAGGCCTACGAGATCCTCCAGCAGTACCGGGAGGTCCTCGACGGGCTCGTGGTGGAGCTGCTCGAGCGCGAGACGCTGAACCAGGCGGAGCTCGCCGAGGTGTTCGCCGCGGTGACCAAGCGCGAGCCGCGCCAGGTGTGGCTGTCCAGCGACGCCCGCCCCGTCTCCGACATCCCGCCGGTGCGCACCGCTGCGGAGCAGGCGGCCGGCAACGGGCACGTCGTGCCGCAGGACGAGGCCGCGGCCGCCAAGGACGAGCACCCGGCCAACCCGATCGGCGAGGTGCCGCCCGGCGGCGCCGTCGACCCGGGCCGGAGCCACTGACGTGTCGCACACCGCCGACGACATACCCATCCCGGGGGGGACCACCGACGAGGAGATCTCGATGACCCCCGTTCTCTACGACGCCGAGCGCGCCGAGCGCGCCGTGCGCGAGCTGCTCCTGGCCGTGGGCGAGGACCCGGACCGGGACGGCCTGCGGGAGACGCCGGCGCGCGTCGCGCGCGCCTACGCGGAGCTCTTCGCGGGGCTGTACCAGGACCCGGCGGACGTGCTCAAGGTGACGTTCGACATCGGCGGTCACGACGAGATGATCCTGGTCAAGGACATCGAGGTGTACTCCACCTGCGAGCACCACCTCGTGCCCTTCCACGGCGTCGCGCACGTCGGGTACATCCCGGGGGAGGACGGCCGCGTCACGGGACTGTCGAAGCTCGCCCGCCTCGTCGACGTCTTCGCGCGCCGGCCCCAGGTCCAGGAGCGGCTGACGACGCAGATCGCCGACACCCTCGTGGAGGTCCTGCGGCCCCAGGGCGTCATCGTCGTGCTGCAGTGCGAGCACCTGTGCATGTCGATGCGCGGTGTCCGCAAGCCGGGGTCGAACACGCTGACGTCCGCGGTCCGCGGGCAGATGCGCGACGCCGCGACGCGGGCCGAGGCCATGAGCCTCATCCTCGGTCGCTGACGCGCCCCTAGGCTGGTCCGGTGCCACCGACGCCGCCCGTGCCCGCCCTGCCGGGAGGTCGGCCGGCCCGCTCCCCGGAACCCCTGCCGGCACGGCTGCGGGCGGCGGCGGACGAGCGGGCCCTGGTCATGGGCGTCGTCAACGTCACGCCGGACTCCTTCAGCGACGGCGGGCGGTGGTTCGAGCCGCACGCGGCGGTGGAGCACGGCCTCCGGCTGCTCGAGCAGGGCGCCGACGTCCTCGACGTGGGCGGGGAGTCCACCCGCCCCGGGGCCGAGCGGGTCCCCGTGGACGAGGAGCGCCGGCGCGTCCTGCCGGTCGTCCGGGAGCTGGTCGGGGCGGGGGCCGTGGTCAGCGTCGACACGACGCGCGCGGCGGTCGCGGACGCGGCGGTCGAGGCCGGCGCGCTGGTCGTCAACGACGTGTCCGGGGGGCTCGCGGACCCCGCCATGGCGGGCGTCGTCGCCGCCACGGGCGTCGTCTACGTCGCCATGCACTGGCGCGGCCACGCCGACGTCATGGACGCCCGGGCGACGTACGACGACGTCGTGACGCAGGTGCGGGACGAGCTCGCCCTCCGGGTCGACGGTCTCGTCGCCGCCGGGGTGCGGCCCGAGCAGCTCGTGCTGGACCCCGGACTCGGGTTCGCCAAGCCCGGCAGCGACAACTGGCCGCTGCTGGCGCACCTGGACGAGCTGCTCGCCCTGGGCCGGCCCGTGCTCGTCGGCGCCTCCCGCAAGCGCTTCCTCGGGCACCTGCTGGCCGGCCCCGACGGCGTCCCGGCGCCGCCCGAGGGCCGGGACGCGGCCACGGCAGCGGTGAGCGCGCTCGCCGCG
>NZ_AXCW01000275.1 GCF_000603945.1 Actinotalea ferrariae CF5-4
CGTCGCCGGGCTGCGTCGCCGGCTGAGCGACGTCGCCGGGCGACCGCTCGTCGTCCGCCGGCACGACGACCCCGCGGTGCGCCGCTACGTGGGCGACCCGGCCCTGCTCGCCGCCGCGACCCGCGGGCCGGCCACCCCCGACCACGTCGTGTGGACCCGTCGGGTGCCCTGCGTCGGCACGGACCTCGACGCGTACTCCGCCGCCTACCGCGCCTACGTCGAGGAGCACCGGGGCCGCCGGGGGACCGCCGTGGTCGACCCGGACGCGCTCGACACCGCTCCCCGGGTCGTCCTGGACCCCGCCCTCGGCATGCTCACCGCGGGCCGCACGGCTGCCGAGGCGTCGGCCGCGGCCGACGTGTACCGCCACACCATGGAGGTCGTCGCCGCCGCGGAGGCCCTGGGCGGCTACGCGCCGCCGTCGGCCGACCACGTCTTCGACCTCGAGTTCTGGGCGCCCCAGCGGGCCAAGTCCCGGCGCCGCGACGACGGCCGGCCGCTCGCCGGCCAGGTCGCCCTCGTC
>NZ_AXCW01000276.1 GCF_000603945.1 Actinotalea ferrariae CF5-4
CGGCGCCGCGTCCGGCATCGGACGCGGCTGCGCCGCCGCCCTGCTCGACGCGGGAGCCGCCGTCGTCGGGTGGGACCTGTCCCCCGGCGTGGCGACGGCCTTCGACTCCCCGGACTGGCTCGGGCTCCAGGTCGACGTCACCGACGCTGAGGCGGTGGACGCCGCGCTCGCCGCCGGCGTGGACCACTTCGGCGGGCTCGACGTCCTCGTCGTGGCGGCGGGCATCTTCCCGTCCAGCCAGCCGCTGGCCGACCTCCCGCCGGAGACGTGGCGTCGCACCATGGCCGTCAACGTCGACGCGGTCGCCCTCCTCTACGGGCGCGTCCACCCGCTGCTGAGGCTCGCGCCGGCCGGCGGGCGCGTCGTCGTCGTCGCCTCGAAGAACGTGGCGGCGCCGGGTCCGGGCGCAGCCGCGTACTCCGCCTCGAAGGCGGCCCTGACGCAGCTGTCGCGTGTCGCGGCCCTGGAGTGGGCGCCCGACGGCATCCGGGTCAACCTCGTCCACCCGGACGCCGTGTTCGACACGGGGCTGTGGACGCCCGAGCTGCTCGCGGCCCGTGCCGAGCACTACGGCATGAGCGTCGACGACTACAAGCGCCGCAACCTCCTGCGCACCGAGGTGACCAGCGCCGCCGTCGGGCGGCTGGTGCTCGCGATGGCCGACGACACCTTCGCCTGCACCACGGGCGCGCAGGTGCCGATCGACGGCGGCAACGAACGAGTGATCTGAGAGGAACGGCGATGCTGGGAGGAAAGCGATGCTGAGCGGATCGATGAAGGACCCCGCCTACCGGAACGGCACGTGGGGCCCGGCGTACCTCGTGCAGGGCGGGTCGAGCGACATGGGCGTCCTCCGGCTCGAGCCGGGGCAGTCCATGCCGAACCACCTGCACCGGCACTGCGACGAGTCGTTCGTCGTGCTCGAGGGCACCTGCACCCTGTGGATCGACGCCACCGAGCGCCACACCATGACCGTCGACGAGGTCTTCCGCTGCGTCCCCGGCGAGATGCACTTCCTCGTCAACGACGGCGACGTGCCCTTCCGGTGCGTCTTCATCAAGTCCCCGGCCAGCCCCGGCGACACGGTCACCGTGCCGTGGGTCCCCGGCGAGCCGGTCCCGGTCCCCCCCGACGCGGCCTGACGCCGCACCCGCCACGAAGGAGCACTGCACAGCCATGGCTGATCTCGAAGGCAACGTCAACGCCAAGGACTACGGGCTGGACCGCCCGCAGACGATGGGCGGCTTCCACGTCAAGGGCGCCTCCCAGCTCGACTTCGGCATGCGCCACCGCCTGGCGCGCATCTTCCGCGAGGACGGCCGCACGGTCATGCTCGCGTTCGACCACGGGTACTTCCAGGGCCCGACGAGCGGCCTGGAGCGCGTCGACCTGTCCATCGTGCCCCTCGCGCCGTACGCCGACGCCCTCATGGCGACCCGCGGCATCTTCCGCTCCGTGGTCCCGGCCCACGTCGACAACGCCCTCGTGCTGCGCGCCTCCGGCGGCCCGTCGATCCTCAAGGAGCTGTCCGACGAGCGCATCGCGATGGACATCGTCGACGCGGCCCGGATCGACGCCGCGGCCGTGGCGGTCCAGGTCTTCGTCGGCGGGCCGAACGAGACGCAGTCCGTGCACAACATGACCCAGCTCGTCGACGCGGGCCTCCAGTACGGCATCCCCGTCGTCGGCGTGACGGCCGTGGGCAAGGAGCTGGTGCGGGACGCCCGCTACCTGGGCCTGGCCACGCGCATCATCGCCGAGCTCGGCGCGCAGGTCGTGAAGACCTACTACTGCGAGAAGGACTTCGAGCAGGTGACCGCCGGCTGCCCCGTGCCCGTGATCATGGCGGGCGGCAAGAAGCTGCCCTCGGCCGAGGCGCTGACGATGGCCTTCCAGGCCGTGGACCAGGGTGCCTCCGGCGTCGACATGGGCCGGAACATCTTCCAGCGCACCGCGCCCGAGGCGATGATCCAGGCCGTCAACGCCGTCGTGCACGACGGCGTCTCCCCCACGGACGCGCACGCGATGTACCGCGAGCTGTCCGGCGGGGCCGAGGACTGACCGTGTCGAGCCCGACCACCTCACCCCTGCGCTGGTCCGGCGGCGGGTTCACCGAGGCCGAGCTCCGGGAGCAGGTCTGCGAGATCGGTCGCAACCTGTGGACCCGGGGGCTCGTCGCCGCCAACGACGGCAACGTCTCGGTGCGCCTGCCCGACGGCCACGTCCTGTGCACCCCCACGATGGTGAGCAAGGGGTACATGACGCCGGCCATGCTGCCGGTCGTCGCCCTCGGCGGTGAGGTGGTCCGGCTGGGCGAGGGCGGGCTGCGGCCGTCGTCGGAGGTCCGGATGCACCTGCGGGCGTACCAGGTCTCCGACGACGTCGGCGCCGTGGTGCACGCCCACCCGCCCTACGCGACGGCGTTCGCCATCAAGGGCGAAGCCCTGGCGGGGGCGATGATGCCCGAGAGCGTCGTCGCGATGCCGGAGATCCCCCTGGCGCCGTACGCCACGCCCACGACGGACGAGGTCCCGGACTCGGTCGAGCCCTTCATCCGCACGCACCCCGGGTGCCTCCTCGAGCACCACGGCGCCCTCACCTGGGCGGCGGACCTCATGACGGCGTACCTCGCGATGGAGCGGCTGGAGTACTCGGCGCTGATGACGGCCCTGGTGCGGCAGATCGACGGGGAGCGGCAGCTCAGCCCCGAGCGCGTCGCGGAGGTCCGACGGCGGTTCGGGCTGGCCTGACGGCGGCGCCGAGGCCGGTGCGCCGACCATGGCCCGCGTCACACGGGAGGGTCCGGTCGGGGGACATCAGCACCGTCCTGCGCTCCCGGGCCTCATGTTCCCGGCCCCTCCTGCCGACAGAGGAGTCAGCCCCACCGGGCCACCCTCGCCGGCACACCCACCGGAACGACCGACCGCACCCCGCAGCGCGACCCGCTGAGCGCCCCCTCCGCACGTCCCCGGAGCCCCCATGAGCGCCACACGCTGCACCTGCATCCTCGACGGCCTCCTCCACCAGGTCGTCGCCGACCCCACCTGCCCCGCGACGCCGGTCCACGTGGTCCACCACGCCCACGGCGTCACGGTCCGCCGCGCCCGCTGACGCAGGCTGCCGACCCCGGCAGAGGCACACCCCGTCAGAACCGGTCGCGGTGGGCCTCCTGCTCGACCACGGCCTCCAGGTCGCCCAGCCGGCGCATCCCCGCGAGCGCCTGCGCCATCCGGTGGTTGCCCGCGAACCGCTCGCCGTTGCGGTGCAGGAACGCCCAGTACCCGGCCGTGAACGGGCACGCCCGCGGCCCGAGCCGCACCGCAGGGTCGAACGGGCACCCCCCGCAGTGGTCCGTCATCCGCGTGAGGTAGGCGCCCCCCGACGCGTAGGGCTTGGTCGCCATGAGGCCGCCGTCGGCGTGCTGGGACATGCCGACGACGTTCGGCACCATGACCCAGTCGAACCCGTCCACGAAGCTCCGGTGGAACCAGTCGGTCACCGCCGCCGGGTCGTAGCCGCGCTGCAGCGCGTGGTTCCCCAGGATCATGAGGCGGGGGATGTGGTGCGTCCACCCCTCCTCCCGCACCGAGGCGAGCGTCTCGGACAGGCACCGGGCGCGCACCGTGCCGGCCGCGTCCAGGTCCTGCCACCAGTCCGGCAGCGGCGCGTCGGCGTCGAGCGCATTGCGGTGGCGGTGCTCCTCGGGGTCGGCGTCGCCGGGTCTCCAGTACAGGTGCCAGACGAACTCCCGCCAGCCCACGACCTGCCGGACGAACCCCTCGACACTCGCGAGCCGCGCCGCGCCGTCGTCGTACGCGCGCACCGCGCGCCGGGCCGCCTCCAGGGGGTGGAGGAGCCCCAGGTTGAGCGGCACCGACAGGCCGGAGTGCGCCATCCAGCGGTCGCCGTGCAGGACCGCGTCCTCGTAGGGGCCGAAGGCGTCCAGCCGCCCGACGGCGAACTCCTCCAGCGCCGTCACCGCCTCGGCGCGGGTGACCGCGAACCGCCGCGGCCCGTCCTCACCGACGAACTCGACCAGCCCGTCGCGCTCCCAGCGGTCCAGGTCCTCGCGCACGCCGGCGTCGATCTCGTCCTCCGCCGGCCACCACGGCTCGGCGACGTCGACGCGGTCCCGCAGCAGGACGGTGCGCCGCGGGGGCGGCTCCCGGTTCTCGTCGTCGTAGGTCCAGCGTCCCCCGACCGGTGCGCCGTCCTGCTCGACGAGCAGCCCGGTCGCCCGGCGCACCTGCCGGTAGAAGTCGTCCAGCAGCAGCCGACGGCGTCCGCGCGTGGCCACCCACGCCGCGAACTCCTCCGGCGCGACCACCCAGCCGCGCTCGGGCAGGACCGTGAGACGCCCCTCGTCCGCGAGCCGCCGCACGAGCCCGCGCGCCGCCCGGCTCGTCGGGTCCACGACGCTCACGGCCGGGGCACCGCCGGACGGCGACGGCGGGCCCGCGCCGCC
>NZ_AXCW01000277.1 GCF_000603945.1 Actinotalea ferrariae CF5-4
GGCGAGGGGGCCGACTGCGCGGACCACGGCGGCGGCACGGGTGCCGGCGGCGGTACCGGTGCGGGACCCGGTGCCGGTGCGGGACCCGGTGCCGGTGCCGCACCCACGCCCGGCCCCGGCGGCACCGGTTCGGGCGTCCACGCGGTCCCCTGCGAGCTCATGCGCCCACGCTAGCGGGCGGGGGGCGGCGTCGGTCAGGGTCGGTCGTCGAGGTCGAGCACGACCGGGACGTGGTCCGACGCGCCCTTGCCCTTGCGCTCCTCCCGGTCGATCGACGCGCCCGTCACCCGGGCGGCGAGAGCGGGGGAGGCCCAGGCGAAGTCGATCCGCAGCCCCTTGTTCTTGGGGAAGCAGAGCTGCTGGTAGTCCCAGTACGTGTACGCCCCCTCCTGGGGCACGTGGCGCCGCGACACCTCGGTGTACCCGGCGTCCCCGAACGCGAAGAATGCCCGCCGCTCGGGCTCGGTCACGTGCGTGTGGCCGGCGAAGGCCGCCGCGTCGTAGACGTCGGTGTCGTACGGGATGACGTTCCAGTCCCCGACGAGGGCGATCTGCGCCTCCGGGTCGCCGGTCCCCGCCTCGAGCCAGCTACCCGCCGCGGCACGCAGCCCCTCGAGCCAGGCGAGCTTGTAGGTGTAGTGGGGGTGACCCGGGTCCCGGCCGTGGGGGACGTAGAGGCTCCACACCCGCACCCCCGCGCACGTGGCACCGAGGGCGCGCGCCTCGACCACGGCCTCCTCCTCGCCGTAGGCGGGCTGACCGGGGAAGCCCGCCTCGACGTCGGCCAGCCCGACGCGGGACGCGATGGCGACGCCGTTCCACTGGGTCGTGCCGACGTGGGCGACCTCGTACCCGGCCGCCTCGAGCACCGCGTACGGGAACTGCTCGTCGCGGCACTTGGTCTCCTGCATCGCGAGCACGTCCGTCCCCGACCGCTCGAGCCAGGCCACCACGCGGTCCGCCCGCGCCCGCACCGAGTTCACGTTCCACGTCGCGATCCGCATGGGCCGGGACGCTACCCGCCGCCGCCGACACCGACCCACCCGTAGGCTGGGCCGCATGGGTACCGCACTGATCACCGGAGCGAGCGCGGGCCTGGGCCTGGAGTTCGCCTGGCAGCTCGCCACGGCTCGGCACGACCTCGTCCTCGTCGCGCGGGACCGGGAGCGGCTCGAGCGCCTCGCCGGTCAGCTCCACGCGGCCGCGGGCGTCCACGTCGAGGTGCTGCCGGCCGACCTGTCGGTGCGCGCCGACGTCGACCGCGTCGCGGAGCGTCTCCGGTCCGCCGAGCGCCCCGTCGGCCTGCTCGTCAACAACGCCGGCTTCGGGCTCAAGCAGAAGTTCGTCGGCGGGGACGTCGACGTGCAGGACCACGGGCTCGAGGTCATGGTGCGGGCCCTCATGGTCCTCAGCCACGCCGCGGTCAACGCGATGGTGCCGCGCGGGCGCGGTGCGGTCCTCAACGTCTCCTCCGTCGCCGCGTACACGACCATGGGCACGTACTCGGCGCACAAGGC
>NZ_AXCW01000278.1 GCF_000603945.1 Actinotalea ferrariae CF5-4
CTCGCCGTCGAGCTCTCCGGCACCGGCGTCACGGCGACGGCCCTCTGCCCGGGTTTCGTCCACACGGAGTTCCACCAGCGGGCGGGCCTGCACCGCGACAACATGCCGGGCCTCGCGTGGTTGAACGCGGAGGAGGTCGTCGCCACCGCGCTGCGGGACGTGCGCCGCGGCGCCGTCGTCTCCACGCCCAGCCTGCGGTACGAGGTGGTCGCCCAGGTCGCCCGGCTCCTGCCGCGCTCGGTCATCCGGATGCTCTCGGGCGAGGGCAAGCTCCTGGCGAAGGTCCGCGAGAACGAGACCAAGGAGCCCCAGGTCTCCGAGTGACCCCGGAGCCCCAGGTCGCGGGTGGAGCACGAACCCAGGTCTCGGGGTGAGCACCGAGCCTCGGGTCTCTGTGCAGGAACCCGGCGCACGCGTCACGCGGGAACCCGCCCGCTCAGTCCTGGCCGGTCCCGCTAGCCTGCGACCGTGCCCAACGACGACCTGGTCCTCAGCCCGACGCCGCGCGAGCAGCTCCGCGACCTGATCCGTGAGCTCGCCGTCGTGCACGGCCGCGTGACGCTCGCCTCCGGCAAGGAGGCCGACTACTACGTCGACCTGCGGCGCGTCACGCTCCACCACCGCGCCGCGCCGCTGATCGGTCACGTGCTGCTGGACGTGCTCGAGGAGCACGGCCTCGGCACGGCCGACGTCGACGCGGTGGGCGGCCTGACGCTCGGCGCCGACCCGGTCGCCACCGCCCTCCTGCACGCGGCCGCGGCGCGCGGCCAGGACCTCGACGCGTTCGTCGTCCGCAAGGAGGGCAAGGCCCACGGGATGCAGCGCCGGATCGAGGGTCCCGACGTGGCCGGCCGGCGTGTCGTCGCCGTCGAGGACACCTCGACGACCGGGGGCTCGGTGCTCACCGCCGTCGAGGCGCTGCGCGAGGCGGGGGCCGAGGTCGTCGGCGTCGCCGTCGTCGTCGACCGCGGGACCGGCGCCCGGGAGCGCATCGAGGCGGAGGGCCTGCCGTACGTCGCGGTGCTCGGGCTCGCGGACCTCGGGCTGGCCTGACGGCTCCGGTCCGGGCCGCACCGGTCGATCGGACGACGACGGGGTCGTCCGCAGGCGTGGGGAGGGAGGTGGCGTGGAGCCCGACGTGCTGGGCGTGCTGCTGCCGTACCTCGCCGTGCCCGCCGTGCTGGTCGCCGGCTGGTGGTTCCACCGCCGTCGCCAGGAGGCCGTGCGCGCCTGGGCGGCGGGCGTCGGCTGGCAGGTGGTCGGCACCGACCCGTCCCTCGTCCACCGGTGGCGCGGGCGGCCGTTCGGGACCGGGGGCAGCCGCCGGGTGTCCGAGCTCGTCGTCGGCCGCTTCGCCGGGCGGCCCGCGATGTCGTTCTGCTACCGGTACACGACCGGGTCGGGCAAGAACCGCTCGACGGTGACGCACCACGTGGTCGCGCTGGGGCTGCCCACCTACCTGCCGACCGTCGAGCTCACGCCGGACGGCCTGGGAGCGAAGGTCGCGAAGGCGTTCGGCGGGCAGGACATCGCGTTCGAGTCCGAGGACTTCAACCGGGTGTGGCGCGTCACCGCCCCGGACCCCCGCTTCGCCCACGCGGTGGTGCACCCCCGTCTCATGGAGCGCCTCCTGCGCCCGGATGCCGCCGGTCTGTCGCTGCGGGTCGAGGGCACCGACGTCCTGTGCTGGTCCCTGGGCACGCCCCGTCTGGAGGCCGTCGGCCCGCGCCTGCAGGTGCTGACGGCCCTGGTCGAGCAGGTCCCGCGGTTCGTCTGGCTCGACCACGGGTACGACCCGGACGCCGCCCCCGACGTCACGGCGACCGCGCCCGCACCCCCGGCAGGACCGCCCCCGCGCCCGGCGCCCCTGCCTGCGCGGCACGCCCCCGCACCTCCCGCGGCCACGACCGCACCACCCGCCCCCGCTCCCGCACCGCCCGCCCCCGGAGGAGAACCGTGGACCTGATCATCCTTCTCGTCATCGCCGTGCCCCTGCTCGTGCTGCTGTGGGGCGTGGTGATCTACAACGGCCTGGTGCGCCTGCGGAACCTGGTCCAGGAGTCCTGGCGGCAGATCGACGTGGAGCTGCACCGGCGGCACGACCTCATCCCCAACCTGGTGGAGACCGTCCAGGGCTACGCCGCCCACGAGCGGCAGGTGCTCGAGAGCGTCACCGCGGCCCGCGCCGCCGCGCTGACGCCCGCGTCCGGGCCCGCCGAGCAGGCGGCGAACGAGGACATGCTGTCCCAGGCCCTCGGCCGGCTGCTCGCGGTCGCCGAGGCGTACCCGCAGCTGCGCGCGAGCGAGAACTTCCTCCAGCTGCAGACCGAGCTCGCCACGACGGAGGACCGCATCGCGGCCGGCCGGCGCTTCTACAACGCCAACGTCCGCGAGCTCAACACGAGGGTCGAGCAGGTCCCGTCGAACATCGTCGCGGGGATGTTCGGCTTCACGCGTGCCGAGTACTTCGAGACCGACGACGTCGCCCGCGCCGTCCCGCGGGTCGACTTCGGCGGCCGCACCGTCTGAGCCGGCACGTCCCACCCGCACATCCGACCCGCGCGAGCGGGTGTCCCCGCCGCGGGGCCCTCAGCCGACGAGCAGCACGACGACGAGCGCCGTCGTCGCGACGATCTCCCCGATCCCCACCGCCTTCGGCGTCGCCGTCGGCCACCGCAGCGGGACGACGACGGCGCGCACCGCCAGCAGCGCCAGGAGCACCGCGAGCGTGGGCACGGGCAGGAGCGCCCCGACCGCGGGGACGAGCGCGGCGCAGACGAGCAGCGCGACGGGCAGCGCGGCGTGGAGCACGACCGACGCGCGCAGCATCGCCCGGTTGCCGCGCTCGCGGATCAGCGTCTTGACGTAGAGCACGGTGCCGGCGAAGTAGGCGACCACGACGGCGGCCAGCGCCCAGGCCTGGGCGTCGTCCGCGCCGGGGAACCACGTCCACCCACCCCGGCCGCCGCCCCAGCCGCCGTCCGCCGCGAGCGGGACGCCGCCGGCGACCACGACCATGAGGCCGGCCGCCAGGACGGTGACCAGGTCGTTGGCCACCGAGCGCTCGTCCCGGAGGGCGGAGTAGCGCAGGCTCGCGGCCAGCAGCGGGGCGTAGGCGAGGCCCCAGGTGACCAGGGACGGGGCGGTCGCGACGAGCGCCACCCCGAGGACCACGGCCGCCGTCCCGTACGCCCGGACCGGCGGTAGCCAGCGCGGGCGACGCCGCGCCTTGAGCCACAGGCCGGCGGCGTTGTACGCGCAGAAGCCCACGAGCCAGACGACCAGCAGCAGGAGGTGCTGCCAACGCGGGCCGGCGACCACGGCCCCCACCACCGCGGGGGCGACGAGCATGGCCCACGCCCCGTGCTGCTGCGGCACCCAGCCCGGCCCGCGACGACGTCGGCCGCCGCGACCGCGCGCCGGGGCC
>NZ_AXCW01000279.1 GCF_000603945.1 Actinotalea ferrariae CF5-4
GAGGCGGCCCCCGCCGCCGACGCGACCTCCACCCCCGCGACCCCCACCACCGACGGCCGGGCCACCGGTCCGGGCGCGGCGTCGTCGTCGGCGCGCGTCCTGGCCAAGCCCCCGGTGCGGCGCCTCGCCAAGGACCTCGGCGTCGACCTCTCGACCGTCCCGGCGTCCGGACCCGGCGGGATCGTGACGCGCGAGGACGTCCTGTCCCGCGCCGAGGCGAACAAGGGCCGGGAGCTCACGGACTACCCGACCGACGAGCCGTGGCTCGCGTCGGGCACGGTCTCGCCGGACGGGCGCAGCACGCGTGTCCCGGTCCGCTCGGTGCGCAAGCGCACCGCCGAGGCGATGGTCTCCAGCGCGTTCACCGCACCGCACGTGTCCGTCTTCCACACGGTCGACGTCACGCGCACCATGCGGCTCGTCGCGCAGCTGCGCGAGGACCGCGAGTTCGCCGACGTCCGCGTGACCCCGCTCCTCATCGCGGCCAAGGCGCTGCTCATCGCGGTGCGCCGGCACCCGGAGGTCAACGCGAGCTGGGTCGACGAGACCCAGGAGATCGTCTACAAGCACTACGTCAACCTCGGCATCGCCGCGCAGACGCCGCGGGGCCTCGTCGTCCCGAACGTCAAGGACGCGCACCGCCTGAGCCTGCACGACCTCGCCGTCGCGCTCGCCGAGCTCACCGCCACCGCGCGCGCCGGGCGGACGACGCCCACCGACATGTCCGACGGCACCATCACGATCACCAACGTCGGCGTGTTCGGCATCGACACCGGGACCCCGATCCTCAACCCCGGCGAGTCCGCGATCCTCGCCTTCGGCGCGATCCGCGAGCAGCCGTGGGTGCACAAGGGCAAGATCCGCAAGCGGCACGTGACCCAGCTCGCGCTGTCCTTCGACCACCGCCTCGTCGACGGCGGTCTCGGGTCGCGCCTGCTCGCCGACGTCGCCGCCGTGCTGGAGGACCCCGCGAAGGGGCTCGTCTGGGGCTGAGGCTCCTCCCGTTCCCTTGTCCGCACCCCCGCACGGGAGTAGACCGGAGGTGGCGCCGACCGACGCCCCGGCACCCGGTGCCGGTCCGCGGCAGCAGGAGGGTGAGGACATGACCGGCCGCGTCGTCCACTTCGAGCTCCCGATCGACGAGTCGCAGCGCGCACGGGCGTTCTACACGCAGGTCTTCGGCTGGGAGCTCACGCCCTGGCCGGACGCCCCGGAGTACGTCATGGCGGCCACCGGGCCGACGTCCGGCGAGGGCTTCATCAACGGCGGCCTCGTCCCGCGGGGCGAGACCGTCGGCGGCGCTCCCGTGGTGGTCATCGACGTCGAGGACATCGACGCGACGCTCGCCCGGGTCGAGGCCCAGGGCGGCCGTCCGCTGCGCGAGAAGCAGGCCGTCGGCGACATGGGCTTCGCCGCGTACTTCGAGGACAGCGAGGGCAACGTCGTCGGCCTGTGGCAGACGGCCTCCGACGCCTGACGCGCCCGGCAGCCGTCCGTCTGAGACGAGGCAGGCAGCAGGCCCTCCGCCCGGGGTGCCGATGCCGTCGGGGCGTGCTCGACTCGGGGTGGACCCCCTCCCGATCCTCTGGAGCCCACCATGCGCCGTCTCGCCACGCTCGCCGCCGCCTCGCTGCTCGCCACCGTCGCACTGACGGGCTGCGCGACCGACGACGAGCAGCCCGGGACGGCGACCGACCGCGACCTCGAGCTCGAGGAGCTCTCCCCCACGACGTCGCCCGAACCCTTCGACGCCGGGACCGGGGAGGCCCCGACGGGGTGCTCGGACCTGTCGCCCGCGCCGGACGGCCGCTACCCCGTGGGCGAGGCCGGCGTCGTCACGGTGACGCTCGACGACGACGGCGAGGCGGTCGTGCTCGAGGACGTCGAGACCGCCGACGGCTGGGAGCACGAGGTCGCCCAGGAGGACGACGTCCAGGTCGACGTGCGGTTCACGCCCGACGACGGCGCGTCGGCCTCGGTCGCGCTCGTGGCGACGCTGGGCAACGACGCCGCGGGCACGGACCAGCAGCCCGAGATCCTCGTCCAGCTCTGCGAGGCCGTGGCCTGACCGTGGGCCCTGAGAGGCCTCCCCGGGACGTGCCGGACGGCGGCCCCCGCCGCCGTACGCTGGGACGGTGCCCCCTGCCGCTCCCGTCCTGACCGCACGGGTCGGGCTGGTCGTCGGTGCCGTGCTCGCGGTCGCGGTCGCCCTGCTCGCCGCCGTGGTCGCGGGCATCACCGCCCCGAGCGGCCTGGCGGACCCGGGTGCCGTGACGCGCTGGGGGACACCGGTCGTCACCGCCCTCGGCGAGCTCGCCGGCGCCGTCGTCGTCGGGGCGCTGCTGCTCCTCGCCGCGGTCCTGCCGCGCGGCACGGGGCGGGCGGCGTCCGACGGGCGCGCCTGGCCGGCCACCACCCTCGTGGCGGCCGTCGCGGCCGGCGTGTGGACGATCGCCGCGATCGGCGACCTGGTGCTCGGCTACGCGACGGTGAGCGGCACGCCGCCGTCCGCCGCGGGCTTCGGCTCGGAGCTGGGGCTCTTCGTCACCCAGGTCCCGCTCGGCCGGACGCTCGTGGCGCTCGTCGTCGTCGCGGCGCTGGTGTGCGTCTTCGCCCTCCTGGTCGCCACGCCGCGCGGCGCGCTCGCCACCGGGCTGCTCGCCCTCGCGGCGCTCGCCCTGCAGTCGCAGACCGGCCACGCCGCCGGCGACGCGAACCACGACCTCGCCGTGACCTCGATGTTCCTGCACCTCGTCGGCGCCGCCGTGTGGATCGGGGGGCTCGCCGCCCTGGCGCTCGTCGCGCACCGGCTGGGCGACGACCTCGGTCCCGCGGCGGCCCGCTTCTCCCCGATCGCCGGGTGGGCGTACCTGGCCCTGGCGGTCTCCGGCACGGTCAACGCGGCGCTGCGGGTCGACGGTCCCGGCGACCTCCTCGGCACTGACTACGGGCGCCTCCTGGTCGCCAAGGTCCTCCTCTTCGCGCTGCTCGGGCTGGCCGGCCTCGGGCACCGGCGCGCCGTGATCCCCCGCCTCGCGCCGACGGCGTCCGGCCGCGTCCCCCCGCTCTTCTGGCGCCTCGTCGCGGTGGAGCTCGCGGTCATGGGGGCGGTGTCCGGCCTCGCCGCGGTCCTGGGCGACACCCCGCCCCCGGTGCCGCAGGCGCCCACCGGAGAGCTGACGCCCGCGGAGATCGTCACCGGGCACCCGCTGCCCCCGCGTCCGACGACCGAGCTGTGGCTGACGACCTTCCGCTGGGACCTGCTGGTCGCCTTCGGGTGCGCCGCAGCCCTGGTGGTGTACCTGCGCTGGGTGCTGCGGCTGCGCGCCCGCGGCGACCGCTGGCCGGTCGCGCGGACCCTGAGCGCCGTCGTCGGCCTGCTGCTGCTCGCCTGGGTGACGTCCGGCGGCCCGGCCGTCTACGGCCACGTGCTGTTCAGCGCCCACATGATCCAGCACATGATCATGGTGATGGTCGTCCCGATCTTCCTGGCGCTCGCCGCCCCGGTGACGCTCGCCTCGCGCGCGCTGCCCGTGCGCAAGGACGGGTCCCGCGGCCCGCGGGAGTGGCTGCTGGGCACGGTGCACTCGCGCTGGGCGTCGTTCTTCGCGAACCCGCTGGTCGCGGCCGTGAACTTCGCCGGGTCGATGGTCGTCTTCTACTACACCCCGGCGTTCGAGTACGCCCTGACGACCACGCTCGGTCACCTGCTCATGGTCGTGCACTTCACGCTCGCCGGGTACCTCTTCGTCAACGCGCTCGTCGGCATCGACCCCGGGCCGTCCCGGCCCGGCTACCCCATCCGGCTCGTCCTGCTGTTCGGCACGATGGTCTTCCACGCCTTCTTCGGCGTCGCCCTCGTCACGCAGGAGACGCTCCTGGTCCCCGAGTGGTTCGGTCTGCTGGGTCGCCCGTGGGGACCGTCCGCGCTGGAGGACCAGCGCGACGGCGGTGCCATCGCCTGGGGGATCAGCGAGGTCCCGATGCTCGCCCTGGCGATCGCCATCGCGATCCAGTGGACCCGTGACGACGAGCGGACGGCGCGCCGCGAGGACCGCGCGGCCGACCGCGACGGCGGCAAGGAGCTCGCCGAGTACAACGCGATGCTCGCCCGGATGGCCGACCGCGACGGCGCCCGCTGACGTCCCCCTTCACCCGCTCTCGACGGGCGGGATCGCGCGACCAGCGACATCATCGTGCGTATCGGACGGCCGCGTCCGGACAAGGAGGCACGAACATGGGCATCGGATCGGGGATCTTCCTCATCGTCGTCGGCGCGATCCTGGCGTTCGCGATCGCTCCCGACACGTGGGACGTGGTGAACCTCAACATCGTCGGCTACATCATGATCGCCGGTGGCATCCTGGCCCTCATCCTGGGCCTGGTGCACAACCAGCAGCGCACGCACACGGCGCACCGCGTCGAGCGGTACGACGAGCGCACCCCGCCGCCGGCCTACTGAGCGGCACACCCCACTCCCCGCCCGGCGGCGCACCCGCCGCCGGGCGCGCGAGCCAGGGTCGGGCTCAGGTGTCGAGCAGGCCCCGGATGATGCTGTCGCCGGAGTGCGACGGGTCGCCGTTGTACGGCTCGTCGGACACGTCCACCACGGGGAACTCGGCCAGGTCGAGGCCGGCCGGGACGACGAACCGTCCCTCGCCCCCCTCGAGGACGCCGAGGCTCACCAGGCGGCTGACCTCGCGGTCGATGAGCCACACCTCGCGGTAGCCCTCCAGGCCGTCCCCGCCCTCGAGCGTGACGACCAGCTCCCGCGTCCCGTCCGCCGTCTCCTCGACGACGGCCTCGCCACCGGCCTCCCAGCCGGGCAGCGGGTCGAGCTGGCCCTGCGCGACGACGACGCCCTCGGGCTCGCCGGCGCCGCCTGCACCGCCGGCCACGAGCACGCCGCCCGTGCCACCGACGAGGAGACCGGCG
>NZ_AXCW01000280.1 GCF_000603945.1 Actinotalea ferrariae CF5-4
GGGGTTGCGCCGACCGCCCGGGCGGTGTCGTCGTCGAGCCCCAGGGCGCGCAGCGGGCGGTGGGCGAGGGCGAGCACCACGACGACGGCGCCCAGCACCGCGGCCACCCGCGCCGCGTCGGCCCACGCCGCCGAGCCGACGCTGCCGACGAGCCAGAAGTACGCCGACCGGGCCTCCGTGAGGCTCGCTCGCGTCAGGGCGTAGCCGAGCACGCCCTGCGCCAGGAAGGCCACCGCCACCCCGACGACCACGAACCGGGTGCCCCGCACCCCGCGGCCGCTCAGGGCGAAGACGAGCCCGGCGGCGCCGAGCGCGCCGACGAGCGCGGCCGAGCCCACCGCTGCTCCGGTCAGGCCGGCTCCGATCGCCAGGACCCCCGCCGCGCTCGCGCCGCCGGTGAGCCCGACGACGTCCGGGCTGGCCAACGGGTTGCGGACCACCGCCTGCAGGAGCGCACCCGCCAGGCCCAGCGCCGCCCCCACCGCCAGGGCCAAGCCGAGCCGGGGCAGCCGCAGGCCGGTGACGATGAAGCGGGCGCCGTCGTCGGACCCGAGGAGCCCGCCGAGGACCTGGCCCGGCGACAGGGGCACCGCGCCGAGGCCGAGGGCGAGGACGGCCAGCGCCGCGAGCACCGCGAGCAGCATGCCGACGACGCCGGCCGCACGCAGCCGGTCGCCGTGCCGCACCGTGGCGAGGGCGTCCGTCACGCCGCTCAGGTCCGCCGGGGAGGCGGGCGCCCCACGCGGGACCCGGGCCGGACCGGTCGCGACCGCGGGGGCGTTCACAGCGCTGCCCGTCGCGAACGGACCAGGGCGATGAGCAGGGGCGCGCCCAGCGCCGCGACGACGATCCCGGCCTCGAGCTCACCCGGAGGCGTGACCACGCGGCCCAGGACGTCGGCGAGGAGCACGAGCGCCGCGCCGGCGACCGCCGCCAGGGGCAGCAGCCGCAGGTGCCCCGTGCCGGCGACAGCGCGCGCCGCGTGCGCCCCGACGAGTCCGACGAACACGAGCGGCCCGACGAGGGCCGTGGCGGTCCCGCACAGCAGCACGATCGCTGCCATCGCGGCCACGCGGGTGGGCACGAGCCGGAACCCCAGCCCTCGCGCGACGTCGTCGCCGAGCGCGAGGGCGTCGAGCGCCCGGGACATCGCGACGGCGACGAGCGCACCGACGGCGAGCAGCGGGGCCAGGGCGGCCGCCGTGCCCAGGCCGCGCCCGGTCAGGGACCCCACGGTCCAGAACCGGTACCGGTCGAGCGTCTCCGGGTCGCCGAGCAGGACGAGCGTCGTCAGCGAGCTCAGGCCGGCGGTCACGGCGGCCCCAGCGACGACGAGGAGGGCCGGTGAGCTGCCGGTCCGGGCGGTGACGGCCACCATCGCGATGAGTGCGGCGGCGGCGAGCGCGCCACCGAGCGCGAAGCCGGCGAGCCCCAGGGCCGAGGTCACCCCGGCGACGGTGAGGCCGAGGACGACGGCGAGCGCGGCGCCCGCGTTGACACCGAGCAGACCAGGGTCGGCCACGGGGTTGCGCGTCACGCCCTGCATGACGACCCCCGCGAGCCCCAGCGCGGCCCCCGCGAGCAGGCCGAGCACGGTCCGGGGCACCCGCAGCTCGCGGACCACGACGGCGTCCGTCGCGCGGGCCCCGGAGAGGGACCCGGGGTCGACGAGGGCCGCCCAGACCGTGGCGGGCGCCGTCGACCGGGCGCCCACCACCAGGCTCAGCACGACCACGACCGTCAGGGCGAGGACGAGTCCGGCGGCCGCCGCGGCGCGGCGTCGACGGTCGGCACGACCGGCTGCGGGACGTGGTCGGGGGCCCGGGTCGGCGGACCGCGGCGTCGGTCGGACCGGAGCGGGCGGCGGGGCCAGGGACGGGGTCACCGGCCGGCGGGGCGGCGCGCGGCGCTCACTGCGCCTCGCTGCGGCCGCGGCGCCAGTACCCCATGAAGGCGACCTGGCGGCGGTCCACCCCCACCTCGCTGACGAGGTACCGGCGCAGGTCCCGGACGACGGCGGCCTCCCCGGCGACCCAGGCGTAGACGTCCCCGGTGGCGGGGTCGAGCGGGGAGTCCCAGAGCAGGTCGGCGTCGACGTCGACGTCCTCCAGCGCGTCCGGGGTCTCGCGCACGGCGCCGGCGAGGTGGTCCACGTGCCGGGGGAGCCAGGCGGACAGGGCCTGCTGCAGGAGGACGCCGTGGGGCGCGACGGCCTCGAAGCCCTGGGCGGTGACGCAGCCGGCGTCCCGGGCGACCCAGGACACCTGCGATCCCGCAGGGACCATGACGGACAGGATGTCCGCCCCGGTGGGCACCTCGATGAAGGCCTGGGCGGTGACGCCCGGGCGCAGCGACTCCACGATGCTGCAGATCGCCGGCGCCGCGGTCTCGTCGCCGACCAGCAGCAGGTGGCGTGCCGCCCCCGGCCGCCAGTCCAGGCCGACCGTCGGGTCCGCGCTGCGGGCGTCCGGCCCGACGACGACGACACGGTCGCCGACGGCAGCCCGGCGCAACCACGCCGCGGCTGGGCCGTCGGGGTGCTCCGGGCTGGGGTCGTGGAGCACCATGTCCACGTCGAGCTCGCGCCGCTCGGGCCGCGCCGACCGGATGGTGTAGGTGCGCAGCGGCGAGCGCTCCTCCTCCGGCAGCGCACGCCAGCGCGCGTACCAGGAGCCCGCGAGGATCGTCTCGTGGTCGTCGGCGCCGACGTCGCAGAGCCGGCCGTCGGGGGAGGGGAACAGGATCTTGACCCGCTGGTCGAGGCCGGCGGTGCCCAGGCAGCCGAAGTCCTCACCGGTGAAGGTGACACGGACGAAGTGCGGTGACAGCGGCAGCAGCCGCTGCACCGTGGC
Source organism: Actinotalea ferrariae CF5-4 (assembly GCF_000603945.1). Classification (GTDB taxonomy): domain Bacteria; phylum Actinomycetota; class Actinomycetes; order Actinomycetales; family Cellulomonadaceae; genus Actinotalea; species Actinotalea ferrariae. The sequence goes on from NZ_AXCW01000280.1 coordinate 2,853, forward strand.
CTCGTAGGGGCGGTAGGCGGGGTAGGCCCGCGCCATCGTCGCCTGAACGCGAGTTAGCACAGCCTTACCTTAGAAGGCGGGGGGCGGGGCTCGGCAAGCCGGTGTGATCGGATGCACACGGCGGGGCCCTGCGTCAGGCCGGCGGCGCGGGGTCGGCGTGGGCACGTCGCACGTGCCTCAGCGCGGTGACACCGAGGCCGACGGCCACCACGCCGAGGCCCGCGAGGGCGGCCGTGCGGCCGGCCGACCCGTGCTCGACGACGATCGGTTCGACGCCCCCGAAGGTGCCCGCGGGGTACGCGAGGGCGACGGTGAGGGACTCGCCCGGGACGAGCGTCGGCTCGGCGAACGTCGCGACGGTGCCGTCCGTCGCGCTGCTCGTGCAGGTCGCGTCCGGACCGGCGTAGCACCGGGCGTCCAGGACCGGCCCAGGAGCCCCGACGGTCACGTTCAGCCCCAGGACGGGGAGCGTCCACGCATCACCGACGACGTTGAGGACGAGCTCGTCCCGGTCGAGCCCGAAGGCCTCCGCGGAGCTGACCCACCCCTCGACGCGGTAGGTGAGTCGGTAGCTGTGCACCCCCGTGAGGTCGGCGTCCCGCCCCCCGAGGCGGATCTCGAGAAGCCCGTTCCGGTGGGCCAGGTGCACGTCGTCCGGAGCGGTGCGGCTCGTCGCCTCGACCGCGGTGATCCGGTAGACCCGGTCGTGGTCCGCGTCGAAGCGCTGCGCGGTGACGTACGTCAGGGCGGGGCCCGCACCGGGCTGCGCCCCGAAGTCCACGTCCAGGACCGTGTCGACCAGGGCCACGCCGTCCGCGTCCACGTCGATGGTGACGTCGTACCGCGTGATCCGGTCGTCGTCCCCCGGGCCGCTCGCGGCGACCGCCGCCGGGGCGCCGCCGAGGACCGCGGTCACCGCGAGCACCAGGGCCATGACGAGGCCGCGGCCGACCCGTCCCGGGCGGGTCCGTCCCGGGCGGGCCCGTGGGCGCAGCGCTGCGACCTGGGCGCCGGTCCGGCGCCCACCCCCCTCGGTCACCGTCTCAGTCCCGCTGCTTGCGCAGGCTCATGGCCGCCTGGGCCTCGCGCAGCTCCTGCCGCTCACGCAGCGCGTGACGCTTGTCGTACTCCTTCTTGCCGCGCGCCAGGGCGATCTCCACCTTGGCGCGGCCGTCGACGAAGTACAGCGCCAGGGGGACGATCGTGTGGCCCTTCGCGGACGACTCGCGGTCGAGCTCCTCGATCTGGCGACGGTGCAGGAGGAGCTTGCGCTTGCGGCGCGGTGCGTGGTTCGTCCAGGTCCCCTCGGTGTACTCGGGGATGTAGACGTTCTCCAGCCACGCCTCGCCGCGGTCGACGTCGACGTAGCCGTCGACGAGCGACGCCCGGCCGGCCCGCAGCGCCTTGACCTCGGTCCCGGTCAGCACGAGCCCCGCCTCGAACGTCTCGTCGATGTGGAAGTCGTGCCGCGCCTTCTTGTTGGACGCGACGAGCTTGCGTCCCGTCTCCTTGGCCATGCGGGCAAGACTAACGACCCGTGCCCGGTCGGTCGCCGGATTAGTGCGGCCCCGAGCGACCTCGGACGACGGCTCACCGGGGCCCGGTGGGAGTCCCGGCGGTCAGCGGGCGATCATCGGCCAGGGGTCGACGGTGCTGCCGTTGACGTAGACCTCGAAGTGCAGGTGGCACGCGGAGGACGTCCCGGTGTTGCCCGAGTACCCGAGCAGCTGCCCCCGGGACACGGTCTGACCGCCCCGCACGGCGAAGCTGGACAGGTGGTTGTAGCTCGACATGAGCGAGCGGTCGTTCCAGTACCCGTGGTTCACCATGACCTGGTTGCCGTAGCCGCCGCGGTACCGGGACCAGACGACCTCGCCGGACATCGCCGCGTAGATCGGGGTGCCGCACCAGGTGCGCAGGTCCACCCCGGCGTGCAGGCGCCAGTAGCCGAGCACAGGGTGGAGCCGGTTGCCGTAGTCGGACGTCTTGTAGATCGGCTCGATGCTCGTGGGGTTCGTGAACGGCCGGCTCGTCGTCGATGCCGGGGGCGGGGGCGGGGGCGCCGG
>NZ_AXCW01000281.1 GCF_000603945.1 Actinotalea ferrariae CF5-4
GATCGCCCGGGCCGGACCGGCGAGCGGCCCGCACGCGCCGACGACGGACCGCGCTCCTCCCCGCGCCGTTCCGGCTACTAGCCGGCAGGGCTCCTGAGGGAGGGGTCGCGCCCGGGAGAGCTCCCTCGTCGCGGGCCGGCGCACCGCGTCACAGGCCGGGCGGGGGCCCGCCGCGCTCGGCCAGCATCTCCTCCAGGAGGCGGATCTCCGCCGCCTGGGCCGTGACGATCGACGACGCCAGCCGCCGCACCGCCGGCGTCGACGCCTCGGCCGCCGCGTACTCCGCCATCTCCACCCCGCCCTCGTGGTGCGGGATCATCAGGGCCAGGAACAGCCGCTCCGCCTCCACGTCCTCCGCCTGCTCCAGCAGCGCGAGCTGCTCCGCGCTCACCAGGCCGGGCATCTGCTCCGGCGGGCCGCTGCCGTCGGGCCCGCTGCCGTGGCCGTCGTGCTCGGTCATCCACTGCATCGGCGGACCGGCGGCGGTCTGGGCCAGCCCCCACACCTGGAGCCACCCGGCCATCTGCCCCTGCTGGTTCTGCTGCGTCAGCAGGACGTCCAGCGCGAGGGACCGCACGGCGGGGTCGTCGGTCCGGTCACGGACCAGGACCGCCATCTGGACGGCCTGCCCGTGGTGGACCTGCATCTCCCGGGCGAACCCGGCATCCACCGAGGTCGCCGACGGCGTCGAGGACCTCAGCAGAAGACCGGCGACCAGGGCACCGACGAGCAGCCCGACGACACCGACCAGGACGACGGCCGCGGCGACCGGGATCGGGCGCGCGGGT
>NZ_AXCW01000282.1 GCF_000603945.1 Actinotalea ferrariae CF5-4
CGACGGCCTCCGTCACGCCCCGACCCCGCCGAAGCAGGACGCCCCGGGCTCGGGGGTCTGCGGGCCCTGGAGGTACTTGACGAGGAAGGGCTCCAGCCGCTCGTCGTCGACCGACTCGACGGCGAGCCGCACGCCCCACGCGCTCAGGACGACGGGCGCCTCCGCACCCTCGAGCGGGCTCACCGGCAGGTACGGGTTGGCGGCGCTCAGCTCACGCAGCCGGTCGACCTGGGCCCGGTCGAGCGCGGGGTCGTACGTGACCCACACGGCGCCGTGCTCGAGGGAGTGCACGGCGTGCTCGGGGACCACCGGGTCCTCGTAGAAGCCGCAGTTCTGCCAGATCGGGTGGTGGTCGCCTCCGGACGGCGGCAGGAGCGCGTAGTCGACAGGGGACTCGGTGTGCACCGAGCTGGCGACCTCGACCTCCTCCACGCCCTCGATGTCCGCCTGGGCGGCCGCGCGGACCTCGTTCTGCGCGCTGAGCTCCTGGAAGAAGAAGATCCCTACCGGGACGGCGAGGGCCAGCACGACCGCGGTGACCACACCCACGACGACGGCGGTGCGCCGCCGCTCGGCCTTCCGCTGCTCCGCCTGGACCTTCGCCAGCCGCTCGCGACGCTCGTCCGCCGCGTCCCGCTTCCCTGCACCCACCGGGGCCTCCTCGTCGTGTCCGTCGTGCCGCACGCCGCGCCCCACCCCGCAGCCGGGGCTGCAGGATACGTCGGGCACGCGACGCGACGGCGTGGCGTCCGGCTCCGGCCGGACCCGCTGTCGACAGGTGCCAACGTCAGAAGCTGTCCCGGCGTTCCGCGAGCTGCCGCCGCTGCTCGTCGAGGACGAACGTGAAGAGCGCGTCCGTGGTGCGCTCGTCCGGGTCGACGAGGCGCGAGCCGTACGCGTGGTCGGAGCGCAGCTCCTGCACCCGCACGACCTCGAGCACGAGGTCCAACGGCCGACGGGTGGCGGTGAACGTCAGCGCCAGGTGCGTGCCGGTCTCCACCTCGGCGCGCGTCCGGAAGCGCAGCCCGTAAGCGCTGACGTCGAGCACGACGATGTCGAGCGGCTCCTCGAGCGGTTCGCGCACGGTCCCGACGACGCGCTCCAGGACACGGTGCGGGAGCTCGACGGGGACACGCACCGCCGCGCGCTTCTGCAGGCGCTCACGGAGCCGGAGCCCCGCCAGGCCGATCCGGCGCGCCTCGCTCCACGTCACGGCCGCGTCGAAGGTGCACTCGCCCTGGACGGCGCTGAGCACCTCCACCACCACGGGGTCCCCCGGGGACAGCCAGCGTCCGCTGAAGTGCTCGGCCTCGACGAGCAGGCTCGACGCCTCCTGCTCGCGGACGAAGCCCTCGGCGAGCAGCTCGCCCTCGACACCGAATACGCGACACCGGTCCAGATCATGTGCCACGGCCGCCCACCCTCCCCGCGTGATCGCGGTCCACGCCCCCACGGGCTCGGACCGGGTCCCGACGCTGCCGGCGAACTCTAGCCGTCAGTCGTGGCTCGCCGGCTCCTCCGCGTCGCCGGCCGCGTGGCGCGCCACGACGAAGAGCAGGTCCGAGAGGCGGTTGAGGTAGCGCAGCACGTGCGGGCTGACCGGGTGCCCGGCCTCCAGGGCCCGGACGACGTTGCGCTCGGCGCGCCGCACGACCGTCCGCGCGTGGTCGATCGCGGCCGACGTCGGCGTGGCGCCCGGGACGATGAACACGGGCCGCAGCGGGCGCTCGGCGACGAGGGTGTCGATGAGCGCCTCGACGCGCTCCACCATCTCCACGGTCACCTGCGAGACGCCGGGGGTGAGCCGGTCGCGGTGGGCCGGATTCGTGGCCAGGTCCGCGGCCGCGACGAACAGCTCGCGCTGCAGCTCCAGCAGCGCCGTCGCGAGCCGTGCGTCGGTGCACGTCGACCGGGCCACGCCGAGCACGGAGACCGCCTCGTCCACGTCGCCGTAGGCGTCGACGAGCACGTCCGACTTGGGCACCCGGCTGCCCAGGAACAGCCCGGTGCTGCCGTCGTCGCCCGCCTTGGTGTAGATCCGCACGCGTGACCTCCTCCGGCCGCCGTCCCGATGACGACGCGCCGGTCGCATCCTTCCAGGGTTCGGAGGGAGTAGCGTGACCGCTGCCGACCCACCGGGGTCGGCGCTCTGCGCCCGCGAGCAGGGGAAGCCGGTCCGAAGCCGGCGCTGACCCGCAACCGTAGGTCGGGACCCGTCCCGACGAGCCGGAACACCTGCCGTGGGACGAGAGGCTCCTACCGTCGAGGCATACGGGACGGAGCCCGGGTCGCCACTGCGCCCCGGCCTGCGCTGCGCGGGGCCGGATCCTGCGCCGGTCCCGGGTCCGTCACGGACCGCTCAGAAAGAGGCACCGTGCTCCGCACGACCCACCGCCACCCCACCGTCCCGGGCCCCGTCGCGGGTCCCCGCCACCGCGTCCGACGGGCCGCCCGCCGCACCCTGGCCCTGGCTGCCGTGACCGTCCTCGCGGCCCCGGGCGCCGCGCTGCTCGCCGCGCCCGCCGCCGCGGCACCCGCCGCTGCACCCGCCGCTGTGACCACCGGAATGAGCACCGGAGTGACCACCGCCGCGGTCGACGGCGCGTGCACCGACGCCGCGGGCGTCACCGTCGTCGTCGACTCGACCGCCCTGGGGGGCGGCGTCGAGGTCGGGTGCGCCCCGGAGGGCGGCGTGACCGGGACGGAGGCCCTCCTCGCCGCCGGCTTCACGGAGGTGCGCGACCCGGGCGGCTTCATCTGCGCCATCGACGGCCTTCCCGACCCCTGCCCCACGGAGTTCACCGGCTCGTACTGGTCGTACTGGTCGGCCGAGGCCGGCGCCGATGCCTGGGTGACGTACCAGGAGGGCTCGGACACGGCCGTCACCGTGCCGGGCGCGGTCGAGGGCTGGCGCTACGGCGACGGCAGCGAGGGTCCCGCCGTCGCGCTGCCGATCGTGGCCGCGACCGAGCCCGCCGCCGAGGGGACGCCGGCCGAGGAGGGGGGGTCCGAGGAGGAGACCCCCGACGCCGCGACGCAGGACGACGCGGCGGCGGTCGTGAGCGACGACGAGGCCCAGGGGCCGGCCGTGCCGCTCCTCGTGGGTCTCGGCCTGCTCGCCGCCCTCGCCGTCGCGGCGGTCGTCGTGGCGCGGCGCCGCTCGGTCCCGGACGCCGACGCGACCGACACCCGGTCCTAGGACGGCGACGACGATGCACCCCCTGGCGTGGTGGGCGTGGGCCCTCGGGCTCGTGGTCGCGACCACGCGCACCACGAACCCCGTGGTCCTCGGGCTCCTCGTGGCGGCCGCCTCGCTGGTCGTGGTCGCCCGCCGGGAGGACGCACCCTGGGGCCGGGCGTTCCGCTGGTACCTCCTGCTGGGGGTGTGCATCGTCGTCGTCCGCGTCCTGTTCTACGTCGTCGTCGGGATCAAGACGCCGGGTCTGGTCCTCCTGGACCTGCCCCGCGTCCCGCTGCCGGCCTGGGCGGTGGCGGTGGAGCTGCTGGGACCGGTGACGCTGACCGGCCTCCTCGTGGCCGTGTACGGCGGCCTGCGGTTGGCCGCGCTCGTGATCTGCTTCGGCGCGGCCAACGCGCTCGCCAACCCCCGCCGGGCGCTGCGGAGCCTGCCGGCCGCGCTGCACGAGCTCAGCACCGCCGTCGTCATCGCCATGAGCGTGACGCCGCAGCTGGTCACCTCCGCCGCCCAGGTGCGGCGCGCGCAGCGGCTGCGCGGGGCGGCCCCCGGCGGGTGGCGCTCCCTGCCCGCCGTCGCACTGCCCGTCCTGACGGATGCGCTCGACCGCTCGGTCGCGCTCGCGGCCTCCATGGACTCGCGCGGGTACGCGCGGGCCGTGCCCGGCACCTCCGACCGTCGCGTCGGCGCCCTGCTCCTGGGTGCGCTCGTGGCGGCCGTCCTCGGCACCTACGGGCTGCTCGACGGCACCTCCCCGGCCTGGCTCGGGGTGCCCGTGCTCCTGCTCGGCGCAGCGGCGGCGGTCGTGGGCGGCGTCCTGGCCGGTCGGCGCGTGCGCCGGACCCGCTACCGCCCGGACCGCTGGGACACGCGCGCGTCCGCGGTCGCCGGGTGCGGG
>NZ_AXCW01000283.1 GCF_000603945.1 Actinotalea ferrariae CF5-4
TGCCGCGTCCGGGGCCTCGGCCACCTTGACCTCGAGGTTGAACAGGTAGGTGACCGACTCCTCCTTGATCGCCTCGGTCATCGCGGCGAACAGCTGGAAGCCCTCTCGCTGGTACTCGACCAGCGGGTCGCGCTGGGCCATGGCCCGCAGGCCGATGCCCTCCTTGAGGTAGTCCATCTCGTAGAGGTGCTCGCGCCACTTGCGGTCCAGGACGGAGAGGACGACCCGCCGCTCGAGCTGGCGCATCGTGTCCGAGCCGAGCTGCTCCTCCCGCGTCGCGTAGGCGGACCGGGCGTCCTCCAGCAGGGCGTCCAGGACGTCCTGACGTGACACCTTGCTCTCCCCGCCGGCGGCCTCGACGACCGCGTCCGCCTCGACGGACACCGGGAAGACGGCCTTGAGCGACGTCCACAGGCCGTCCAGGTCCCAGGCCTCGGGGGCCGCGCCGCCCGTGGTCGCGTCGACCGCGCCCGTGACGACGTCCGCGAGGAAGTGCTGGATCTGCTCGTGCAGGTCCTCCCCCTCCAGGACCCGGCGCCGCTCGGCGTAGATCACGGACCGCTGCCGCGACAGGACGTCGTCGTACTTCAGGACGTTCTTGCGGATCTCGAAGTTGCGCGCCTCGACCTGGGCCTGCGCGCTCTGGATGCCGCGGGTGACCATCTTGCTCTCGAGCGGCATGTCGTCCGGGAACCCGGCGCGGGTCATCATCGACTCGGCCAGGCCGGCGTTGAAGAGCCGCATGAGGTCGTCGGTCATCGACAGGTAGAAGCGGGACTCCCCCGGGTCGCCCTGACGGCCCGAGCGTCCGCGCAGCTGGTTGTCGATGCGGCGGGACTCGTGCCGCTCCGTGCCCAGGACGTACAGGCCGCCGAGGCCGACGACCTCGTCGTGCTCCGCAGCCACCGCCGCCTTGGCCTTCTCCAGCGCGTCGGGCCAGGCGGCCTCGTACTCCTCCGGCTGCTCGGCCGGGTCCAGGCCCCGTGCGGCGAGGTCCGAGACGGCCATGAACTCGGCGTTGCCGCCGAGCATGATGTCGGTCCCGCGACCGGCCATGTTCGTCGCGACCGTGACCGCGCCCTTGCGACCGGCCTGCGCGACGATCGCGGCCTCCCGCGCGTGCTGCTTGGCGTTGAGGACCTCGTGCGGGACGCCCTGCTTCTTCAGCATGCGGGAGAGCAGCTCGCTCTTCTCCACGCTCGTCGTCCCGACGAGCACGGGCTGGCCCGCCGCGTGGCGCTCGACGATGTCGGAGACGACCGCGGTGAACTTGCCCTCCTCGTTCTTGTAGACGAGGTCCTTCTGGTCGATCCGCTGCATCGCGCGGTTCGTCGGGATCGGCACGACGCCCAGGTTGTACGTGCTCTGGAACTCGGCGGCCTCCGTGGTCGCCGTGCCCGTCATCCCGCTGATCTTCTCGTAGAGGCGGAAGAAGTTCTGCAGGGTGATGGTGGCGAGCGTCTGGTTCTCCGCCTTGATCGCGACGCCCTCCTTCGCCTCGATCGCCTGGTGCATGCCCTCGTTGTAGCGACGGCCGGCCAGCATGCGACCGGTGTGCTCGTCGACGATCAGGACCTCGCCGTTGATGACGACGTAGTCCTTGTCGCGCTTGAAGAGCTCCTTGGCCTTGATGGCGTTGTTGAGGAAGCCGATGAGGGGCGTGTTGAGCGACTCGTAGAGGTTCTCGATCCCCAGGTAGTCCTCGACCTTGGCGATCCCGGGCTCCAGCACGCCGACGGTGCGCTTCTTCTCGTCGACCTCGTAGTCGACCTCGGCGGTGAGGCGCAGCGCCAGCTTGGAGAACTCCGCGTACCACTTGTTGGCGTCGCCGGAGGCGGGCCCGGAGATGATGAGCGGGGTCCTGGCCTCGTCGATGAGGATCGAGTCGACCTCGTCGACGATCGCGAAGTGGTGACCGCGCTGCACGAGCTCCTCGGGGCGCCACGCCATGTTGTCGCGCAGGTAGTCGAAGCCGAACTCGTTGTTCGTGCCGTACGTGATGTCCGCGGCGTACTGGGCGCGCCGCTCCTCCGGGCGCTGACCGGACAGGATGCAGCCCGTGGTCATGCCGAGGAACCGGAAGACGCGACCCATGAGGTCGCTCTGGTAGCCGGCCAGGTAGTCGTTGACGGTGACGACGTGCACGCCCTTGCCCGTGAGCGCGTTGAGGTACGCGGGCGCGGTCGCCACCAGCGTCTTGCCCTCACCGGTCTTCATCTCGGCGATGTTCCCGAGGTGCAGCGCCGCGCCGCCCATGAGCTGGACGTCGAAGTGCCGCATCCCGAGGGTGCGGCCGGCCGCCTCACGGACGGCCGCGAACGCCTCCGGGAGCAGCCGGTCGAGCGTCTCCCCGTCCTCGAGGCGCGCGCGGAAGCGGTCGGTCTCCTCGCGCAGCTCGGCGTCGGTGAGCTGACGGAAGGCGTCCTCCAGGGCGTTCACCTGGTCGGCCACGCCCTCGAGCTTCTTGAGGGTGCGGCCCTCGCCCATGCGCAGGACCTTGTCGAGGATCGACGGCACGCGTTCTCCAGACTCGTCGGCGGCCCCCGCGGCTCGCGGGTCCCGCGTGTGGCGCGGCCCCGCGCCGCGCGCCACGACGGACGGGAGCGCGCTCAGCGACGGGGTCGACGCAGACCAGCGACCATCGTAGGCGAGGTGGCCCCCGGTCGGGTCATGCCGCGGCGCGCCGTCGTCGTGGCGCCGCCGCCGGGCGTCGTCGTCGGGGCGCCACGACCACGGTCGCCGTCGCCAGGAGGACCCCGCCGACGACGCCGCCGGGCCCGAGCCGCTCGCCCAGCAGGAAGGCCGCCGCGAGCGCGGCGGTCAGCGGCTCCAGCAGCGCCACGAGGGAGGCCACGGTCGCCGGGACGGTCCGCAGGCCCGTGAAGTAGGCGGCGTACGCGAGCGCCGTCGGCACGACGCCCAGGTACAGCACGAGCCACCACGTCGAGGGCTCGGACGGGGCGAGGGCCGCGCCGCCGAGAAGGACGACCGGCAGCAGCAGCAGACCCCCGCCGGAGAACCCCAGGGCGGTGAGCAGCACCGGGTCCAGCCCCGGCACGCCCGTCCGGTTGACCATGGTGAGGACGGCGAACGCCGCCGCGGCGACGAGCGCGAGCCCCGCACCGCCCGCGGGGTCCGCACCCGTGCGGGACAGGCCGACGAGCAGCACCAGACCCACCACCGCCAGCCCGACCGCCGCCGTCGTCCGTCGCGACGGCAGCCGGCGGGCGAGCACCGCCGTCACGGTCGCCACGATGACCGGGGCCGCGCCGAGCGCGACCACCGTCGCGACGCTCACGGAGGAGCGCTCCACCGCCAGGAAGTAGGTGGCCTGGTAGACGGCGGCCAGCACGGCGGTCAGCAGCACCCGACGCAGCAGCGCGGCGCTGCGGGGGATGCCGCGCAGCCGGCCGGCGAGCCCCAGCACGAGCAGGAGGGCCCCGCCCCCGACCGTCAGCCGGTAGGCGGCGACGACGGCCATCGGCAGCCCGCCGTCGGCGATCACGCTGCCGGCCAGCCCCCCGGTGCCCCACAGGACCGCCCCGACGACGACGGCGGCGAAGCCTCCCCCGGGACGCGAGGCCCACCGGGCGCCCGGCCCGAGGGACGCCCCGCCGTCGGCGGTCTCGGGTGCGGCGGGCGGCGTCGGTGCCATGGTGAGCGGATCCTAGGCGGTCGCCGACCGCAGGGGTGCCGCCATGTCACCGCGGGCGTCGACGGGGACGACGACGCGCTCCAGGCCGAGCCAGTCGGCGAGGAGCCGCAGCTCGGCGGCCGCCTCGGGCACGGCGGACCCGGGCGCCCCGGGCTCGAGATGGGCGCCGGGCACCTCGAGGACGCCGGCGCGGCGGTCGGCCCGCAGGTCGAGTCGCGCCACGAGGCTGTCGCCGAGGAGCAGGGGCAGCACGTAGTAGCCGTGCACGCGCAGCGGGGCGGGGACGTAGATCTCGATCCGGTACCGGAACCCGAACAGCTCCTCCAGCCGGCGCCGCTCGAACACGACCGGGTCGAACGGGCTCAGCAGGGCCCGGCCGGTCGCGCGGCGGGGCACGCGGGCGTCGCGGTGCAGGTACACGGGCCGGTCCCAGGACCGGACCCGGACCGGCGCGAGCACCCCGGACTCCACCAGCTCCGCCAGCGCCCGGGTGACGCGCGGCCCGCGGAGCCGGAAGTAGTCGGCGAAGCAGCGCGCCGTCCCGATCCCATGGGCCCGCGCACCGATCTCGAGCAGGGCCCGGAAGGACTCGGCGTCGTCGGGCTCCGGGCGGGCCAGCACCTGCGGCGGGAGCACCCGCTCGGCGAGGTCGTACCGGCGCTCGAAGGAGGGGGCGCGGCCGGCCGCCGCGACCTCCCCGGTGAAGAAGAGCAGCTCCAGCGCCCGCTTGGTCACGCTCCAGTTCCAGCCCCAGTCGTCCCGGGGCCGGGGGTGGTCGTGGGCGAGCGCCGCCTGCGCCTCGCGGGCGGTCATCGGGCCGGTCGCCGCGAGCAACGCCCTGACCTCGTCGACCACCTCGGGATGCTGCCGCGCGACGGACCGGATCGAGCCCCACGCGTGCTCCGCGTACTCCCGACGCCGCCAGCCGAGGTACCGGTACGTCTCCGGCGGCACGAGCGAGGCCTCGTGCGCCCACGTCTCCACCAGGCGGCGAGGCGCGCGTGCGGCTGCCCGGTCCAGCAGGCCGGCGTCGTAGGGCCCCAGGCGGGAGAACACCGGGACGAGGTGCGCCCGGGCGAGCACGCTGACGGAGTCGATCTGCAGCAGGCCGAGACGGTCGACGACGCGCTGGAGGTCGCCGAGGTGGGGGCGGGCCCCGCGGCCGTCGCTGGCGGTGGCGGGGTCCGGGGCGGCGTCCGGGGCGGCG
>NZ_AXCW01000284.1 GCF_000603945.1 Actinotalea ferrariae CF5-4
CGCGGGTCCCGCCCTCGCCGTCGCCCGACCGGCGCTCGCGGGTCCCGCTGTCACGGCCCCCGTCACGCGGCCCGCCGCGGCCACCGCGCGAGCCGTCGCGGCCCTCGTTACCGCCCGGGCGCTTGCCCACGCGCTTGCCCGTCTCGCCCAGGTCCTCGAGCGTCTCCGCGTCGAGCCCGGCGCGCGTCTGCGCCGTCTTGGGCAGGCGGCCCTTGGTGCCCTCGGGGATGTCGAGCTCCTCGTACAGGTGCGGGGAGGAGGAGTACGTCTCCACGGGCTCCGGGTAGCCCAGGTCCAGGGCCTTGTTGATGAGCCCCCACCGCGGGGTGTCGTCCCAGTCGACGAACGTCACGGCGGTGCCGGTGCGGCCCGCGCGGCCCGTGCGGCCCGTGCGGTGCAGGTACGTCTTCTCGTCCTCGGGGCACTGGTAGTTGATGACGTGCGTGACGTCGTCGACGTCGATGCCCCGGGCCGCGACGTCCGTCGCGACGAGGACGTCGATCTTGCCCGAACGGAACGCGCGCAGGGCCTGCTCGCGCGCCCCCTGGCCGAGGTCACCGTGGATGGCACCGGCGGCGAAGCCGCGCTCGGCGAGGTCGTCGGAGACCTTGGCCGCGGTGCGCTTGGTCCGCGCGAAGACGATCGTGAGGCCGCGGCCGCGCGACTGGAGGATCCGGGCGAGCATCTCGACCTTGTCCAGGGCGTGCGCGCGGTAGACGACCTGCTTGATCGCCTTGAGCGTCGCGCCGTCGTCGTCGGGGTCCGCGGCCCGGATGTGCGTGGGCTGGGTCATGTAGCGGCGGGCCATCGCGACGACGGCGCCCGGCATGGTCGCCGAGAACAGCATCGTGTGGCGGGTCGCGGGGGTCTTGGCGAGCAGCTTCTCGACGTCGGGCAGGAAGCCGAGGTCGAGCATCTCGTCCGCCTCGTCCAGGACGATGGTCTTCGCGCGGGTGAGGTCCAGGTGCCCCTGGTTCATCAGGTCGATCATGCGACCGGGGGTGCCGACGACGACCTCGACGCCGCGGTGGAGCGCCTCGACCTGCGGCTCGTAGGCGCGCCCGCCGTAGATCTGGACGATGCGCACCGAGCGGCGGCGGGAAGCCGTCTCGAGGTCCCCGGCGACCTGCACCGCGAGCTCGCGCGTCGGCACGATGACGAGGGCCTGCGGCTTGCCGGGGGCGAGGAGCGCGGAGAAGCCGTCCTCGTCCGGTGCGACGACATGCTCGAGCAGCGGCAGCCCGAAGCCGAGCGTCTTGCCGGTGCCGGTCTTGGCCTGGCCGATGATGTCGTGCCGCGAGAGCGCGACCGGCAGGGTCAGGGCCTGGATGGGGAACGGGTGGGTGATGCCCGAGTCGGCGAGGGCGTCGACGATCTCGGCGCGGATGCCGAAGTCGGCGAACGTCTGCTGGACGGGGACGTACGCCGGGGGAGCGATGATCGGGTCGGCGAGCGCCTCGTCGATCTGGTCGGTGGTCGGGTCGGTCGTGTCGGTCATGCGGGTACTCCACGGTGTCTGCCGCGGGGCCACACGCGTCGGGTGGTCGTCGGGACCTCGTCGCAGCCGGGGGCTGCGGATGTCGTGTCCCGGACTCGTACCGGAGCGGGCCGCGCCGCGGATGGGGCCGGTAGCCGATCGCGAAGGTGCCGACCCCGGCGCGAAGATCCGGGGCGAGGATGTCGGGACGACCGGTCAACCGAATGAACGGGGTGATCGTATCGGACGGTCCGCTCGAACGGGGGAGGAGCGGGGGTGCGGGCCGTCCTGCGCCGGAGCGCCGGTGCGTCGGCGCGTCGGACGTGCGGTGCACACGGTGGTGCAGGGCGGTCCGGTCCGGGCGGTCCCGGCGGAGCCGCGGCACTAGCCTGGGCGGATGAGCGGAACGACGACGTCGGGCGCGGTCGGGTCGGCCGCGGGGGAGCCGGCAGCGGGCGGCGAGGCGTCGGCGCAGGACGCCCTCGCGGTGCTCGGCATGGTCGCCTACCTGGAGCTGGCCGCCTTCTCCCGCCTCGCGGCCGACGCCGGCCTGGCCCCGGGTCTCGGGCAGCGGCTCGAGCTGAGCGGGCTGGCCCGTCAGTCGCTGGACCACCTGGACCGCGTGCGCGACCGGATCGAGGAGCTCGGCGGGGAGCTGGAGCCGGTCATGGCGCCCCACGCGGGTGTGCTCGTCGAGTTCGACACCCGCACCGTCCCGAGCACCTGGTGGGAGCGGCTGCTCAAGGCCTACGTCGGCTACGGCGTCGCGGACGACTTCTGCCGTGCCCTGGCCCGCACCGTCGACGAGCGGACCCGTCAGGTGGTCGAGGAGGTTTTGGAGGGGGAGGTCCACACGGACCTCGTCGTGCGCTCGCTCGCGCAGGCCGCGCAGAGCGACCCGACGCTCGCGTCCCGCCTGGCCCTGTGGGGGCGCCGGCTGGCGGGGGAGGCGCTCAACGCCGTGTCGGCGGTGCTCGACGCCCACCCGGAGATGCGCCCGTTGCTGGAGGCCGCGATGGCCGACGAGCGGGGGGCCGACGCGCAGCAGCGACTCTTCGCGCTCCTGACCGCCGAGCACAGCCGGCGGATGGGGCGCCTGGGTCTCGCGGCCTGAGCCCGGCTCGGCGACCACCTGCCGGAGAGCCGCCGGCGCCCGGCGCAGGCGGCCGCTCCAGCCGGCGACGGGACCGGGAGGCGCCCACGAGGGGCACCTCCCGGCTCGGTCAGATGTTGTGGAAGCCGACCTTCCGCGTCTCGTCGCTGCCGATCTCCACGTAGGCGACGGTGCCGCTGGGCACGAGGACCTGGCGACCGCGCGTGTCCGTGAACTGGAGCGGGGTGCCGGCCGCGAGGGCCTGGGCGACCGAGGCGGACACCTCGTCGGCGGTCTTGTCGGTCTCGAACACCAGCTCGCGCCCCACGTTCTGCACGCCGATCGTGATCTCCACGTCCATCTCCTCAGCTCGGGTTCGGGAACCTGCGCGCCATCCTAGGCACGGCCCCGGCGCCGGACGGCCCGGGGAGGGGCTATGTCCGCCGAGAGCGATCAGGCAGGGCGGTCCGGCTCAGCGCGCGCCCGCGTCCTCCTCGGAGCCGGCGCCCGGGGCGGCCCGGTCCCGCACGAGACCGGCGACGCCGCGCCAGGACAGGTCGGTGACGAGCTCCACGGCGGCGTCGACGGCGACGTCCCGCGTGCGGTAGCGGGTCGTCGCCGCGACCTGGGCCATCCCGACCAGGGCGGCGCCCGCGAGCCGGGCCTCGGCGTCGGGCAGGCCGGCGACCCCCTGCAGGCCGCGGCAGATCGCGCGGGCCGCCTCCGCGGAGGCGTGCTCGACCCGCAGGCGCACGTCGGAGTCGCGGGTGACGTCGGACTCGAAGAGCAGGGAGAAGGACTCCCCGGCCTGCTCGACGAACTCCACGTAGGCCCGGACGATCGCCCGGACGACGTCGCGCCCCGTCGGGGGACCGCCGCCGGCCGGCACACCCGCCAGCGCCGCGTCGATGCGGGCGACGAGCGCCTCGCCGCGGTGGTCCACGACGGCGAGGTAGAGGTCCAGCTTGGACGGGAAGTGCCGGTACAGGACCGGCTTGCTGACCTCCGCGGCATCCGCGATGTCGTCCATGGAGACGTGGTGGAAGCCCTCGCGCGCGAAGAGGTCCTGCGCGATCTCCAGCACCTGCGCCCGGCGCGCCCCGGCGGCCATCCGCACTGCGCGGGGCCGTCCCTGCGGGTCGCTCATCCATCGATGCTAGCGATCGAGCCCCAGCCCGTGCCGCGAGGCGGCCCGGATGTCACGATGGGTCGGTGCCCTCCCCCGTGCGCGTTGCCCGTCCGGCACCGCGCCGCCGTCGTGCGCTGCACCGGCGCGCCCCGGGCTGGGTCGGACGATCCACGGTGATCGCCGCCGGCGCGCTGGCGCTGATGGGCGGGACCGGCGCCGCCGCCCTGGTGGACACGCTCGCGGGCCCGGGAGCGGGTGCGCTCGTCGTGGCCCCGACGGACGCGGTCGAGATGCAACGGCCGGCGTCGGGGGGCGAGGCGGCGTCGCGGACCGAGTCCGCGACGGGCGGGGTGCCCTCGCCGTCTCCGGGGCTGCCCCTCCCGGAACCGGCGGCCCCGGCCCTTCCGGCGCCTCCGCCGGCCGCCCCGGCCGAGGTCGAGCCGACGCTGCCTGACGGCATGACACCCGCCGACGTCGCGGCCGGGCTGCTCACCCTGGCGATGCCGGCCTCGGCCGGCGGTGACCTGGCGGTGGTGCCCGGGTCCGAGCCCGCGCCGCAGCCGGACGGCAGGGTCGTCAGGGTGCGGGTCGAGGTCGAGGCGGGCCTGGACGTGGAGGGCGCGGCGTTCGCCCGCATGGTCATGGACACGCTGAACGACCCGCGCAGCTGGGGTGCCGAGGGGGAGGCCTCCTTCGCCCGGACCGACGGCGACGCGGAGGTGCGGGTGGTGCTCGCCGCACCCGCGAAGGTCGACGAGATGTGCGCACCGCTGCGCACGGCCGGCATCTACTCGTGCGCGAGCGGCGGGGCCGCGGTGCTCAACCACATGCGGTGGGTGCAGGGCACCGAGGAGTTCGCCGACCTCACGCAGTACCGCCAGTACCTGGTGAACCACGAGGTGGGTCACCTGCTGGGCCGCCGGCACGTCGGGTGCCCGGGTGCCGGTCAGGTGGCGCCCGTCATGCAGCAGCAGACGGTGCAGGTCGCGCCGTGCCTGCCGAACGGCTGGCCCTTCCCGGACGCCCCGGTCGGCTGAGGTCGCGGTTCGTCCCCGTGGGGACCGCCCGCCGCTCACGGGGGCGCCGCTCGCTGCGCGCCTTCACGGCTCTGCCCTGCCTGTCCGCGACCGTCCGTTCAGGGTCGGGCGACGAGGCGGGGT
>NZ_AXCW01000285.1 GCF_000603945.1 Actinotalea ferrariae CF5-4
GCCGCGGGCGCGCAGCTCGCCGAGGGCGCGGACGAGGACGTCGGGGGCCTTGAGCGGCTGCACGCGCCCGGCGAACAGCACGACGTCGTCGTCGGCCGGGAGACCGAGCGCGCGCCGCGCCCGCGCGCGCGCCGCGTCGAGGTCCCGGGGGGTGAGCAGACGGGCCGGGCCACCGGGCTCGCGCTCGCCGAGGTCGGGGTGGAAGAGCTCGAGGTCGACGCCGGGCGCGACGACGTGCACCGCCGCCGGGTCGGCGTCGTAGAGGCGCACCAGGTCCGCCGCCTCCTCCGCCGTGCTGGCGACCAGGCCGTCCGCCGCGGCGACGACCTGCTCCTCGCCGAGGATGCGGCCGCGCGGCTCCGGGCGGTCCCCCGGCGCCAGCGCCGCGTTCTTGACCTTCGCGAGGGTGTGCATGGTGTGGACGAGCGGCACGTCCCAGCGCTCGGCGGCGAGCCAGCCGACCTGGCCCGACAGCCAGTAGTGCGAGTGCACGGCGTCGTACCAGCCGGGCCGGCGGGCGGCCTCCACCCGCAGGACCCCCGCCGCGAAGGCGCAGAGCTGACCGGGCAGCTCGTTCTTGTCCAGGCCCTCGTAGGGCCCGGCCGGCACGTGCCGGACGAGGACGCCGTCGGCCATCGGGACGGTCTCGGGCTGCCGCGAGCTCGTCCCACGCGTGAAGATCTCGACCTGCGCGCCGCGGCGCGCGAGCGCCTGCGCCAGGTCGGTGATGTAGACGTTCATCCCGCCGGCGTCGCCGGTCCCGGGCTGGTCCAGGGGCGAGGTGTGCACGGACAGCATCGCGACGCGCGGCTGGTCCAGGCTCACAGCACTCCTCCTCCGGGGGCGCCTCGGGCGGGCACGTCCCACGGCAACCACCGACGGCGGTCGGGGCATTCCCGGGGCCTGGCAGATTCTGCCCGGTCGCCGCGAGGACGGAGCCGGGCGTCTCAGCCGACGGCGACGCCGGAGGCGACCGGGTCGTCCACGACCGCCTGGAGCACGGCGAGCGCCGCGCCGGTCAGGGCCGGGAACGCCCCCGCCTGGGCGACCACGACCTCGACCGGGGCCCAGGGCGCTGCGATGACGTGCCGGGCGAGCGCGTCCTCCAGCGGCGCACGCAGGTGCTCCGCGAGCACGGCATGGGTCCCGCCGAGGACGACCTCCTCGACGTCCACGATGTTGACGACGTTCGCCAGGGCCACGCCGAGCGCCCGGCCGGCCACGGCGAGCGCCTCGAGCACCTGGGCGTCCCCGGCGTCGGCCGCGTCGCACAGGGCGCGGACCGGGCTCTCCCGCGGCAGGCCCGCACGGGCGAGGATCGCGTCCTGCCCGGCGAGGGACTCCAGGGTCACGCCGCCCGCGAGGTCGACCACGGTGTGGCCGATCTCGCCGCTCCAGCCGTGGCGGCCGGGGAAGATGGCACCGTCCAGCACGATCGCCGCGCCGATGCCGACCTCGCCGGACACGTAGACGAAGCTCGAGGGCCCGGTCTCCCGCCGGGCGCGGGCCTCGGCCCGGGCGGCGAGGTTGGCCTCGTTGCCGAGCCAGGGGGCCAGGACGCCGTCGGACGCCTCGTGCCCGGCGAGGAGGGCGAGCACGTCGACGTCCCGCCAGCCCAGGTTCGGCGCGACGCGCAGCGGCCCGGTGATGCGGTCGACCAGGCCGGGCAGGGCGAGCGCCGAGCCGGCCACGGTGACCCCGCCCGCGCGCACCGGCCCGACGACGTCGCGCTCGAGCGCCGCCAGGGCCCGCAGCACGTCCGCGGGGTCGCTGCGCCGGAAGTCGCCGTGCCGGACCTCCTCGGCCAGGACCGTGCCGGCGAGGTCGAGGACGCGGACGCCGAGGTAGTCGACGTTGACCTCGAGCCCCACGCCGACGACACCGCCCGACGGCACGAGCGGCACCGCGGGGCGACCGGCCCGCTGGGCGGCCACGGGCGCGAGCTCGGCGAGGAGGCGGGCCTCCACCAGCCGGTCGACGAGCGCGGAGACGGTCGCGCGGGTGAGTCCGGTCGCCGCGGCGACGTCGGCCCTCGAGACCGGCCGCGGGGCGTCGACGACGTGCCGCAGGACGAGCCCGAGGTTGCGGTGGCGCAGGCTCTCCTGGCGCGCGGGTCCCCCGACGGCGGCGGTGCTCATGGCTTGACCCTACCGGTCCCGAGGGCATAAGTTTAGCCGCACAACAAATGACGCCCCATCGCGCGGCGCCGCTCTCGACGAGGAGTCCCCATGGTCCGCACCCCCACCCCCCAGGACAGGTTCTCGTTCGGTCTGTGGACCGTCGGCTGGTCGGCCCGCGACCAGTTCGGCGACGCCACCCGGCCGGACCTCGACCCCGTCGAGTCCGTCCACCGCCTCGCCGAGCTGGGTGCGGCCTACGTGACCTTCCACGACGACGACGTCGTGCCCTTCGGCTCCGACGACGCCGAGCGCGACCGCATCCTCGACCGGTTCCGCCAGGCCCTGAAGGACACCGGCATCGAGGTCGAGATGGTCACGACCAACACCTTCACGCACCCGATCTTCAAGGACGGCGCGTTCACCTCGAACGACCGCCGCGTGCGGCGCTACGGCCTGCGCAAGGTGCTGCGCAACGTCGACCTGGCCGCGGAGCTGGGGGCGAAGACGTTCGTCATGTGGGGCGGGCGCGAGGGTGCGGAGTACGACGCCGCCAAGGACCTCTACGCCGCCCACGAGCGCTACGCCGAGGGCATCGACTCCGTCGCCGCCTACATCAAGAGCAAGGGCTACGACCTGCGCATCGCGCTGGAGCCCAAGCCCAACGAGCCGCGCGGCGACATCCTGCTGCCGACCGTCGGGCACGCGCTGGCGCTCATCGCCCGCCTCGACAACGGTGACATCGTCGGGCTCAACCCCGAGGTCGGCCACGAGCAGATGGCCGGGCTGAACTTCACCACCGGCATCGCGCAGGCGCTGTGGGCGGACAAGCTCTTCCACATCGACCTCAACGGCCAGCGGTCCATCAAGTACGACCAGGACCTCGTGTTCGGCCACGGCGACCTCTTCTCGGCGTTCGCGACCGTCGACCTGCTGGAGAACGGCTTCCCCAGCGGCGGCCCCCGGTACACGGGCCCGATCCACTTCGACTACAAGCCCTCGCGCACCGAGGACATGCAGGGCGTGTGGGACTCCGCCGCGGCCAACATGGCGACCTACCTCCTGCTCAAGGAGCGGGCCCTGGCGTTCCGCGCCGACCCGGAGGTCCAGGAGGCGCTGGAGTCCGCGGGCGTGCTCGACCTCGCGCAGCCCACGCTCGCCGAGGGCGAGACGATCGAGGACCTGCTCGCCGACCGCTCGGCGTTCGAGGACCTCGACGTCGAGTCCGTCGCCGAGCGCGGCTTCGGCTTCGTCCGGCTCAACCAGCTCGCGCTCGAGCACGCGCTCGGCGCCCGCTGACGCACACCGGTCGACGGGCGCCGGCTCCCCCAGGGGACGCCGGCGCCCGTCGCGTCGCAAGGAGGCACAGATGGCGCTCGTCGCCGGGGTGGACTCGTCCACCCAGTCCTGCAAGGTCGTCGTCCGGGACGCCGAGACGGGCGCCCTGGTGCGCTCCGGCCGGGCGTCCCACCCCGACGGCACCGAGGTCGACCCGCGCCACTGGTGGGACGCGCTGCAGCAGGCGGTCGCCGAGGCGGGCGGCCTCGACGACGTCGCCGCCGTCTCCGTGGGCGGCCAGCAGCACGGTCTCGTCGCCCTCGACGAGCGCGGCGAGGTCGTCCGGGACGCGCTGCTGTGGAACGACACCCGGTCCGCGGGAGCGGCGGCGGACCTCGTGGCCGAGCTCGGCGGCGGCGACGTCGCCCTCGGGGCGGCGCGCTGGGCCCAGGCCGTCGGCTCGGTGCCGGTCGCGTCGTTCACCGTCACCAAGCTCCGGTGGCTGCGCGACGCGGAGCCGCAGAACGCCGCGCGCGTCGCCGCCGTCGCCCTCCCCCACGACTGGCTCACGTGGCGGCTCGCCGGGCACGGGCCCGCGGACGGCCGGCCCGGCGACCTGGCGGCGCTGACGACCGACCGGTCCGACGCGTCGGGGACCGGGTACTGGTCCCCCGTGACCGAGGACTACCGCCGCGACCTGCTCGCCCTCGCCCTGGGGCGCGACGACGTCGTCCTGCCGACGGTGCTCGGACCGGCCACGGTGGCCGGTCATGCGGCGACCGGCGGAGCCCTGCTGGGCCCCGGCGCCGGGGACAACGCGGGGGCGGCGCTGGCGCTGGGGATGCGCGCCGGGGACGTCGCGCTGTCGATCGGCACCTCGGGGGTCGTCTCCGCCGTCGCCGACCGTCCGACGACGGACGCCTCCGGCCTGGTGACCGGCTTCGCGGACGCCTCGGGTGCCTACCTGCCGCTGGCCTGCACGCTCAACGCGTCGCGGGTCCTGGACGCGGCCGCCCGGATGCTGGGCGTCGACCACGCCGGCCTCAGCGCCCTCGCCCTGTCGGCACCCGCCGGCGCGGACGGCCTCGTGCTCGTCCCGTACCTCGAGGGCGAGCGGACCCCGAACCGGCCCGACGCGACCGGTGCGCTGCACGGCCTGCGCCTCGCGAACACCACCCCTGCGCACCTCGCGCGGGCGGCGGTCGAGGGCATGCTCTGCGCACTGGCCGACGGCCTGGACGCCCTGCGCGCCCAGGGGGTGGCCGTCGAGCGCGTCCTGCTCATCGGTGGTGGCGCGCGCTCGGAGGCGGTGCGCCGCGTCGCGCCGACCGTCCTCGGCATGGACGTCGTGGTCCCCGAGGCGGGCGAGTACGTGGCCGACGGGGCCGCGCGGCAGGCGGCCTGGACCCTGGCCGCGACGCACGACCCGGCCGCCGAGGCGCCGCGCTGGGCG
>NZ_AXCW01000286.1 GCF_000603945.1 Actinotalea ferrariae CF5-4
CTCAGGCCGGTGGATCAGGGCTCAGACGGCGACCGGCTCCTTCGCGCCCTGACCCGCGGGCTTCGCCGCGGGCTGCGCGGTGGGCTTGGGCCGCGGCGCGGACGCCTCGCGGAAGTCGGCGCGGGGGTCGTGCAGACGACCGAGCGCGACCATCTCCCGTCGGAAGAACATCGCCAGCGTCCAGTCGAGCACGATGCGCACCTTGCGGTTCATCGTCGGCATCTGGGCCATGTGGTACGTCCGGTGCATGAACCAGGCCGGCCAGCCGCGCAGCTTGATCCCGTAGACCTGCGCCACGCCCTTGCCGAGGCCGAGCGAGGCGACGGTGCCGACGTGCTTGTGCTTGTAGGGCTCGACCGGCGCGCTGCGCAGGGCCCGCGCGACGTTGTCCCCGAGGTGCCGGGCCTGGCGGACGGCGTGCTGCGCGCTCGGGGAGCAGTAGCTGCCGGGGTTCGCCAGGTCCGGGACGGCGGCGCAGTCGCCCGCGGTCCAGGCGCCCTCCACGACGGTCCCGTCCTCGAGCGCGACCTGCAGGGTCGGCAGGGCGTTGAGCCGGCCCATGGCGTCCAGCGGCAGGTCGGACTCCTGGAGCACCGGGTTGGCCCGCACGCCGGCGGTCCAGACGATCGTGGCCGAGTCGAACTCGAGCCCGGTGGAGGTGACGACGTGCCCGTCGACGCACGAGCTGAGGAACGTCGACAGGTGCACCTCGATGTCGCGCTTGCGCAGCTGCTCGAGCGCGTAGCCGCCCATCTCCTCGCCCAGCTCGGGCAGGATCCGGGTCGAGCCCTCGATCATGACGAAGCGCAGGTCCGCCATGGAGATCGAGTCGTAGTACCGGACGACGTCGCGGGCCATGTCCTCGACCTCGGCGATCGCCTCGATCCCGGCGAAGCCGCCCCCGACGAAGGTGAACGTCAGCAGCCGGCGGCGCAGGTCGTGGTCCCACGTCGAGGCCGCGAGGTCGATCTTGCTGAGCACGTGGTTGCGGAGCGCGATCGCCTCCTCGACCTGCTTGAAGCCGATGGCCTCCTCGGCCAGCCCCGGGATCGGCAGCGTCCGCGCGACGGAGCCGAGCGCGACGACGAGGTGGTCGTACGTGATCTCGTACGCCTCGCCCTCGTCCGGCTGGAGGCGGACGGTGCGGTCGGCGTGGCGGATCTGCGTGACGCGGGCCGTGAGGCTGTCGACGCCCTCGAGCTCGCGGCGGTGCGCGACGACGACGTGGCGGGGCTCGAGCGAGCCCGCCGCCGCCTCGGGGAGGAACGGCTGGTACGTCATGTACGGCCGCGGGTCGACGACGACGATCGCCGCCTCCTGCTTGCCGAGGCGCCGGCGCAGGCGCAGCGCCGTGTAGAAGCCGACGTAGCCGCCACCGAGGACGAGGATCCGGGGGACCTTGCGCGGACGGGGCGAGCCGGAGGGCGTCACGGCGGTCGTGTGGGCCATAGCTCCCAGCATGCGCCTTTGTGAAACCCTTCACAAGCGATTCTCACGTCATGGACCGTGAGTCCGGCCACAGTCGTCCCATGTCTGAGCCCGTCCGCGACGGTGCGGGCAGGGCGTCGCCGCCCGCACACCGCAGACCGTGCCGCCCGCCCCGTCGGCCCCCCGCCTGCCGACCCGGCCGCACCGTGGCGGATTCCCCGCGCGCGACGCGGGGGACCATCCACGGTATGTGCAGCACACGAGGCGAGGTCAGGTTTCCGCGGTCGGGTCTCCGTCGCTCAGGGCGGGGCGCCGGGCCAGGCGCACCGCGGTCGCGATCGCGTCGTCGAGCATCGCCTCGGTGAGCCGCCCGGTCTGGGTGTTCTGCTGGGACACGTGGTAGCTCCCGACGAGGTGCACGACGACGCCGTCCGGCCGGCGCAGCGGGGCGTGCGCCCCGTGGGCGAAGACCGGCGCGGGACGCGGCACCTCCCAGCCGAAGGACCGCGCGGCGCCGAGCATGGACCGCCAGCCGAACGCGCCGAGCACGAGCACGGCCCGCACGGTCCCCGCGGTGAGCTCGACCTCCCGCCGGAACCAGCCCGCGCACGTGTCGCGCTCGACCGGCAGCGGGGCGTTGTCCGGCGGGGCGCAGCGCACGGCGGGCACCATGCGGACGTCGGTGAGGCTCAGGCCGTCGGCGGCGTCGACCGACTCGGCCTGCGACGCGAGCCCGGCCCGGTGCAGCCCCGCGAAGATCCAGTCGCCCGACCGGTCCCCCGTGAAGAGGCGTCCGGTGCGGTTCGCCCCGTGCGCCGCGGGCGCCAGCCCGACGACGAGGAGCCGCGCCGCCGGGTCCCCGAACCCCGGCGCCGGGCGCCCCCAGTACGGCTGGTCCCGGAACGCGCGGCGCTTGACGACGGCGACGTCCTCCCGCCACGCGACGAGGCGCGGGCACGCCCGGCACACCGACGACGCCGCGTCGAGGGCGGTGAGGTCGGGCGCCGCGTCGGCGAGCGCGACGACGTCGTCGGCGGTGGCGGCAACGGGCGTCGAGGGGTGCGCCGGGTCACCGGGCCAGCCCGCGCCCGGTGGGACGGGTGAGGGGAACCCCGCCCCCGTCCGCGGGTGCGGCAGGAGCCGTGACTCGGGCGGGCTCGGCGTCATGCCCCGATGATGCCGCCCGGTGGGGGCTTCGTCGTCCGGTCGGCTGCTCCCGGCGGGCCGGCGGGCCCGTGGGTCGCGACGGCTCAGACCCGGTCGGTCGCCCGCTCCGCCGCGCTCCAGGTGATGCCGTCGAGGATGTCGTGCTCAGAGGTCACGACGGTCCGCAGGTTGCCGCCGGAACGCGCGACCTCCGTCCGGACGCGCGTGACGACCGACGACCACACGAGGGCTCCTGCCCCGATGACGTCGACGCGGCCGGGGTGCATGAAGGGCAGGCGCTCCCGCTTCGCGCGGCTCATCACGAGCAGCTCGCGGCAGGACCTCAGCACCCGGTCCACGGGCAGCACGGAGCCGTCGATGACGTGCGGGTCGTAGGCGTCGAGGTCCAGCGCGTGCGCGGTGACCGTGGTGACCGTGCCGGCGAGCCCGACGAGCGTCGCGGTCCGTCCGAGGGGCACGTCCCGGGCCGCGGCGTCGAGCGCCGCCTCGATGTCGGCGCCGGCCGCGGCGATCTGCTCGGGGGTGTGCGGGTCGCCGGCGAGGTGCCGCTCGGTCATCCGGACGCACCCCACGTCCATCGAGTGCGCCGCGACGACCGACGTGGTGCCCAGGACGAGCTCCGTCGACCCGCCCCCGAGGTCGACGACGAGGAAGGGCCCGGCGTGCTTGCCGGCGAGCACCCCCGTCGCCCCGCGGAAGGACAGCTCCGCCTCCTCGTGGCCGCTGATCACCTCCGGCGCGACGCCCAGCGCACCGACGACCCCGTCGACGAAGTCCTGCCGGTTCTCCGCGTCGCGCGACGCGGACGTCGCCACGAAGCGGATGTGCTCGACCCCGAGCTCCTCGCAGCGCTGCGCGTACCGGCGGCTCGCGTCGAGCGTGCGCTCCAGCGCCTCCGGGGCGATGCGGCCCGTCCGGTCGACGCCCTGGCCGAGCCGGACGACCTCCATCCGGCGGTCCAGGTCCGTCAGTGTCCCGGCCTCGAGGTCGACGTCCGCGACCAGCAGACGGATGGAGTTGGTCCCGCAGTCGATGCCCGCCACACGCGTCATGGGCGCAAGGGTGCCACCTGCGCGCCCCGCCGGTCGCACCCGCCCAGCAGGCGCACACGCCCCCGACGGCGCCGCGGGTCAGCAGGTGCAGACGTCCGGCCGCCAGTGGTCGGCCAGGAGGGCCAGGGCCTCGTCGCCGAGCGGGTTCACGCCGGGTCCGGCGGCCAGCGCGTGACCGACCAGAACGTGCAGGCACTTGACCCGCCCCGGCATCCCGCCCGCGCTGATCCCCGCGATCTCGGGGACGTCGCCGAGCTCGGCCCGGCTGCGCAGGTAGGCCTCGTGGGCGCGTCGGTGCTGCGCGGCGAGCTCCGGGTCGTCGGCGAGCCGCTGCGTCATGTCCCGCATGACGCCGGACGCCTCGAGGGTGGAGACGGCGGCCACGGCGCGCGGGTGCGTCAGGTAGAACGTCGTCGGGAAGGGCGTGCCGTCGGGCAGGCGGGGGGCCGTCCGCACGACCGTCGGGCGCCCGCACACGCAGCGGGCCGCGACGCCGACGACGCCGCGGGGCTCCCTGCCGAGCTGGTCGGTGAGCGTGGCGAGGTCCGCGGCGCTGACCTCGCCGGGCACGGCCGGGGTCGCGGGCACGCGCGCCTCGTCGTCCTGCCCCGCCCCGCGGGGACCGGGCAGGTCGCGGTGGTCCGTCACTCGTCGCCCTCCGGGACGGGGACCTCGCCGGCGACCTCGACGGAGTCCCAGATGGTCGTGTACCAGGGCGTGCCCGAGCCGCCGACGGGCAGCGCCGGGCCGGTCTGGGGAGCCGTGGTGCCCTCCATCGCCGGCGCCTCGACCACGACCTCCGGGTCGATGACGCGGTACGGCGTCTCCCCCGGCATGACGTAGGACAGCCGCGAGCGGGCCTGGGCCTCGACGTAGGCCGGGTCCTCCCACCGGTCCAGCTCGGCGACGAGGTCCGCCTGTCGCTGCTGGGCCGCCACGAGGTCCTGCTCCATCGCGTCGAGCTCCGCCTGCTGCCCGAGGTAGGCACGCACGGACGGGAAGAGCAGCGTGAAGGCCACGAGCCCGACGACGCCCAGCACCATCGCCCGGACGGACAGGAGCCGCGCGAGTCGCACGGGACGGGCCTCGGACGGCGCGTCGGTGGCCCGGACCGGTCGGACGGGCGGGGCCGGTCGCGGTCCGGACGGGGCCCGATCGGCCGTCGGGCGGGGGGCGG
>NZ_AXCW01000287.1 GCF_000603945.1 Actinotalea ferrariae CF5-4
TGTCCAAGATCCGGGGGTAGGCCCCTACAGCCACGGCGACTGGACCCTGCAGCTGCGCCGCCTCGCCCTCAACGACGGCACGAACCCGTTCTGGTCCGCCCACCTGGAGGTGTACCTGCCCTGGGTCCAACCCCGCGGCGCCAGGCTCCGGCTGCCGTGCTGGCTCCTGGAAGAAGAGCTCCGCCCCAGCACCGAGATGATCCGCCGCTCCCTGCACCTCGGCTGGTCCCTCGCCCGAGCCGTCCACTGGGCCAACACCGAACGCCGGCCGTCATGGGCCCCCAACCAGTACGGCTGGCGTACACCGAGCACGGGCCTGCGCCGGGTCCCCGACGGACACGCACTCCTCCGAGCCCTCTACGACATCGAAGCCGGCACCGACGACACCCTCACTGCCGCCGGCGCCCTCATCCACAACTGGACCGGCACATGGCAAGAGCTCCGCGACACCGCCATCGCCATCGGCGAGAACACCTGAAGAGGCACCACGGCCATCTCCGCGGCGGCACAGCCGCTATGCCTCCCTCTCCCGGACCTTCATCAACTTTGAGCAGTCATTCGTGCAGGTGAGTGAATTGCGCGTCGCGGATCGCGAACGCCGCACCCGCCCATGCAGGAGACGCCGATGATGCGCCCGTTGGAGCCACTGACACCTCGCACCGTCCTCGACACGATCGCCGACGCCCAAGCTCTCTGGACCTACCGCAGCGGCACCCTCGACTACGACGACCACCTAAGCGCGTTCGACGCCGTCACCACCCAGCTCGAACGCGCCCTGTCCCGGCTCCAGGTCCTCACCACCACTCACCCCGATCTCACCCTCGCCGGCGCCATCCCGCCAGGCGCCGCCCCCGACGACGAAGTGCAGGAATGGCAAGACAGCGCCACCTTCCTCCGCGACCTCGTTGAGACACACCCGGGCGACCGGCCATCGCCATCTCAGACGGCCTCCCACGGCGGCTCGTTGGCACGTCATCGCCTACAGGCTCCCGGCTGAACTCGCCAACCGAACGCAAGCCCGGCTAGCGCAGCAAACGCATCCGGTGTGGCGCTAGGGCGAGTAGCGCCGCTCCTCCATCCAACGCGGTCTCAACTGCATCGAGCCGTTAGCCACCACCGGCGCAAAGCGGCTCATGCCCACAGGCCGTTGTGCCGCAGTTCTCGCCCCTTTGGCGTGACGCCTTCGAGCGTGCCGTCCACGGGGTCCAGCACGAACAGTGCCATCTCGGCCGCGTCTGCGGCGAAGGCGATCGCCTCACCGGTGTACCCGGTGGTGGCGAAGAACAGCGGGGCGCGGCGCAGAGCGTCGTGGGCCGTGACGTGGACCCCGTCGTGGTTGACGGGTCAGGTCGCTGCGGTTTGTAGGTCGGGGTCGGCCCAGGCGCGGGCGACCTCGGTGGGGGTGCGGTAGCCGAGCCCGGAGTGGGGCCGGTGGTGGTAGGTCTCGACGTAGGTCGCGATCGCGGTGCGGGCGTCTTCGATGGTCTCCCATTCGGTGCGCCAGGCGCAGCGCTTCTTGAACTGCCCGAACCAGGACTCGATGAATGCTTGGGACTCGGGGTCGCGGTAGCCGCCGCGGCGGTGGGTGATCCCGCGGGCCGACAGGTGCTTGCGGAAGTCGCGCGAGGTGAACTGCGACCCGTTGTCGGTCCCGAGGGTCAGCTGCTCGGGGACGATGCCGTGGGCCAGGACCGCGGCCTCGACGCAGCCGATCGCCTCGGTGGTGCGGGTGCGGACATCCACGGTCCAGCCGGCGACCTGGCGGGTGCAGCAATCCACGATCACGTGCAGGTAGACCCACCCGTGCGCGGCGGTCCAGACCTTAGTCATGTCCATGTGCCACAGCTCGTCCGGGCGGGTCACCCGGAAGTACCCCGGTCGGCGACGCCGGTCGGTGTTCCGGGAGCGTTGCAGCAGCCCGTGCGCGCGCATCACTCGCTGGACCCGCTTGCGGTTCACCGGGACGCCCAGCTCGCGGGAGGTCAGGGCCGCGACCATCCGCGTCCCGTCGACCGGGTTGGCGCGGGCGACCTCGACGATCACGGCGTCCCCGGGCCGCCCGCGGCCAGGGCCGGCGCCCGCGGGGCGTCGGCTGATCGGCCGGTAGAGGGCCTGCCGGGAGACCCGTGCGACGCGGGCGACGACGGCCGGCTTGCGCCCGGTGGCGACCACGGCGCGGGCTCTGGACACCCGGGTGCTCACGTCCAGTCCCGCGAGAGTTCCCCCGCGACGTCCAGCTCATACGTCTTGCGGCCCAAAGACCGCTCCAACGAGGCGACCTTCTTGCGCAGCTCGGCGATCTCCGCATGCTCCGGGGTCCTGCTCTGCGGGTTCGCCAGCGCCGTCTTGCCGCCCTCGAGCAGCTTGTCCCGCCACGAGTAGTACAACGTCTCGGAGATCTCGTACTCCCGGCACACGTCCCGCACGCTGCGGTCCCCGCGCAGGCCGGCCAGCACGACCTCGGTCTTCTGCTCGACCGTGAACTGCCGGTACTTCCTCTTCTCGCTCATCAGCCCTCCTGTGGGCATCAAGAGCGACCATCCTCCCCAAGCCCGACGGGCTCGGGAAGTGTCAACGGCCCGACGGGGTCCTCGTCAGGCCGCCACCCCCGCCATAGCGCGCACTTCCACCACGCTCACCGGACCGGCCCAAGCCTTCACTTGAGCGATGTAGCGGTCGGCCACCACGTCTAGCCCGCCATCCTTAGTGCCCCGGGTAACCGCCACACCGGTTGCTCCGAGGTGCTGCATCCACGCCGCGGCAAGACGCTCGGCTCCATCGGGAGAGACCCCATAAGGCTGCGGGGGCGGAGGTTCGCTGACGACGCTGGTCGGCCGATGGCCCGCACGACGGTCCGCAACCGCACGTGTGAGAACTCGGATACCGTGCTCGGCCAACGCGGTTGCCTCCGACTCGTAGGCATCCACCAAGCCGTTCTCCCAGTGGACCCGCGCGGCGAAAGCGAGGTCCTCCGCGCCGCTGAACGGGCGCGCCACAGGAGGCTCGCGTCGCTTGGGCGCGCTCATGAACGGCCACTCCCGCGCGAGGATTCGCCATGCCTCCTCACGCAGGCGCTCGGGAATGTAGACATCGACATAGTGCTCGACGCCGTCATCGAAAATTCGCAGCTCAGAATCGCTGAGGACGTCAAGTCGAGCGAGGGCCAATTGCTCCATTCGCGCTTCAGCCTGACCCTCCGGGTACAGGTCAGGCCCGCCCGGTCGGCGACGAACCCGGCTCGCCGATTGGTCCGCTTGAGCGGCAGCGAGCCGCTCCAAGGCCTGAGCTTTGAACGCAGCGAAGGCCGCGTCTGCCAAGAGGTACTTGGTGTCGTGATGCTCGACGCCACGCACCCACTCCTCCGCGGTGCCGTCGACGTACACCGACGCAGCGACACTCAGGCGGCGGAAGGCGGCGGAGTCGATCCCCGTTGCGCGGAGCTCCTTGTGCGTGTGCCACGCAGCCAACGCGCGCCCCGCGCCTCGTGCCCAGGCGAGCGCACGAGGCGTGAGCACCCGGGTGGCAGGTTGCTCCTCGAAGGTTGACGTCACGCTCTCTCTTTCGGTGCGACGGGTGACGGGCTGAACCGACGGAGCGTCGCGGTCATGCGACCGCGGCCTGCCATCGTCACCGGTCGCAGAGTGGACTCCGCACACCGACGATCCCTGGCAGCCGTGAGGACCGCTTCCGATCACCCGCGTGAGGCATGCGGTGACGACGCAGCGCTGAGCAGGGCGTCGAGCTCGGGGGACGGTTCCGCCCCGGTCAACCAGTCCAGGACGTCCACTGCGCCTGCCGCATGCGACACGACCTGCGGGTCGGCGTAAGCCTCGAGCGACTCGTACGCGGCCTGAAGCCGGCCAAGCAGTCCTTCGAGATCGCGCCCTCGCAGCTGGCTCTGTCTCCCTCCCCTTCGCAAGTCGAATGCGACGTCGAGCGGGCCGCCATCCCTCCGAGTGTCGCCCGACGCGTTGCCCAGTGGCTGATCGTTCCGAGCGGGCCGTACGGTCGTCGCGTAGCCAGGCTCGCGGATGAGATCCAGGTCCCGCCCCTGACGCCGTGGTACGTACGAGAAACCGTCCTCAGACTCTGGGTCATAGGCGACCACCAAGTCCTGCCCAGCAAGCCGCTCGAGAAAGCTCGCCAAGCGCTTGGCGTCCAGGGGCCGAAGCTCCGCTCCGGCGCGACGACGCGCCTCCATCCGCAGCAGAACCAACGGATACGCCCATCGGTGCTCCTCCCGGACGTGCCACGGGATAAGCGCGTCGTCCCGTGCGATGCGCCGCGCAAGTCCCCGCCGGGTGACGAAGTTCGAGAACGTGCTCAGGCTCATCGTCAGTTGGTACTTGCGCAGGTACTCGTCCGCCATCTGTCGATACGTCCAACCCGCCTCGTGCCAGCGCACGATCTCCTGCTCGTCCTGAATCTTCCTCGCGGCCAACGCCCACGCCTTTCCTTGTCCCGGCTTCTGATCGGTTCCGCCCCCGCCTCGCTGAGCGGCCGCCATGGCACGATCCCGCCGAACGGCACGGACTCGCCCTGCACGCCCGAGCACCTGCGGTCCATGACCCGGCTCCGACCGCTGGGGAGGCGAAACGACACCCGTTACTGCGCGGTCCGCTGAACGATCGACGTCGGCCGCGTCCGCGCCCGCTCCTACACCCCGTCCGGCCGCATCCCGTCGGCGATCCAGGCATACGCATGCTGCTTGCCCGGGTCGAAGGCATCGGAGTTCACGGCAAGGTGGTAGCGCTCAGTGCTCGGCGGGAATGTCCCGCGTCAAGCAGATGGCAG
>NZ_AXCW01000288.1 GCF_000603945.1 Actinotalea ferrariae CF5-4
CTGGCCGCGGAGCTGGCCACCCGGCGGCGCGGGCCCGGCGGGGAGGTCCTGCTGGTCGACGCCGACACCTACGGCGGCGCCGTCGGGGCGGTCCTCGGGCTGCTCGACGAGGCTCCGGGCCTGGCCGCCGCGGTCCGCGCGGCGACGGCGGGCCACCTCGACCGGGTGACGCTCGCCGGCCTGACGCCGCTGGTCCACGACGGCCTGCGCATCCTGACGGGCATCAGCCGGGCGGCGCGGTGGCCCGAGATCTCCGACGCCGGGCTGGAGGTGCTGTGGCCCGTCTGCCGCCGCCTCGCGTCGACGACGGTCGTCGACACCGGCTTCTGCCTGGAGGAGGACGAGGTCCTCAGCTACGACACCCGCGCGCCGCGACGCAACGCGGCGACCCTGTCCGCCCTGGCCGCGGCGGACGTCGTCGTCGTCGTGGGCGCGGGCGACCCGCTGGGGCTGCAGCGCCTCGTGCGCGGGCTGGGCGAGCTCGCCGAGAGCAAGGCCGGTGCGGGATCCCGCCCGGACCGGCGAGTGGTCGTCGTCAACCGCGTGCGGCCGGGGGCGGCCGGCCCTCGTCCCGCCGAGGCCGTGCGCGACGCTCTGCGCCGGTACGCCGGCGTGGAGGACGTGCACGTGCTGCCCGACGACCCGACGGTCTGCGACGCCGCCCTGCTCGCCGGGCGGAGCGTCGTCGAGCACGCGCCCGGGACACCCCTGTGCCGGGCGGTGACGCGCCTCGCCGACGACGTGCTCGCAGCGCTGACGCCGGTGGGGGCACACTGAGGCCGTGCGCATCTACGTCCCCGCGAGCCTGCCCGAGCTCGCCACCTCGTCCGGCCTGACCGCCCGGCTCGTCCACGCCGTCACGCCCGGCCTGCGGGAGGCGCTGCCGGACGAGGACGAGGAGGGCCTGGAGTACGCCGCGCAGCTGCTGGCGGCGGACGACAGCCTCGACCTCCTGGAGGACCTGCCGCCGGCCGCGCGCCGCCGGGTCGTCGTCGCCGCGGACGTGCCGGAGAGCCTCGTGGAGCCGGTCGAGGAGGGCGAGGCCCACACGCCGAGCGTCGTGCGCCTGCTCGCGGGCGTCGGCTGGGGCGACGTCGCGTGCGCCCACGTCGACGAGGCGGCCGCCGAGGCCGACGTCACGGCGACGCTCGCGGGGGACGACGACGCCGCCGAGCGCCTCGCCGAGCGTGACCTGCTCTGGTACGACGTCAGCGAGCTGGCGACCCTGGGCCGCAGCGGCCGCTGACGGGACCGCGGACGGAACCGCTGACGGGACCGGGGACCCGGCCGCGCGGTCCGTCGCCGAGCGGTCGCCCGGTCACTCGCCGAACGGGTCCAGGAACGCCCGGACCTGGTCGTGCAGGACGCCGTTCGTGGCGAGGGCGGACCCGCCGAAGGGACCCGGCACGCCGCTCAACGACGTGAAGCGGCCGCCGGCCTCCGTCACGATCGGCACGAGCGCCGCCATGTCGTGCAGCGCCAGCTCCGGCTCGGCCGCGATGTCCACGGCACCCTCGGCGACGAGGACGTAGGACCAGAAGTCGCCGTACGCCCGGGTCCGCCAGGTCGCGCGCGTGAGGTCCAGGAACCCCTCGAGCCGCCCCTGCTCCTCCCAGCCGGACAGGCTCGAGTACGACAGCGACGCGTCCTCGAGGCGGCTCACCTGCGAGACCTGCAGCCGCGTCGCCGACGCCAGCGAGCGACCGGTCCACGCGCCGCTGCCCTCCGCCGCCCACCAGCGCCGCCCGAGCGCCGGGGCGCTCACGACGCCGAGCACGGGCCGGCCGGCGTCGACCAGGGCGATGAGGGTGGCCCAGACCGGCACGCCCCGCACGAAGTTCTTGGTCCCGTCGATCGGGTCGATGACCCACTGCCGCGGCCCGTGGCCCGTCGTGGGCATCTCCTCGCCGACGACCGCGTCCCGCGGGCGGGTCCGGGCGAGCTGGGAGCGCACGATCTCCTCGGCCTGGCGGTCGGCGTCGGTGACCGGCGTCGTGTCCGGCTTCGTCTCCACGCGCAGGTCGAGCGCCTTGAACCGGCTCGTCGTCAGGCCGTCCACCTGGTCCGCGATCACGTGGGCGAGGCGCAGGTCGTCGTCGTACCCGGAGCGGATGGTCATGGCTGCACCGTAGCGGCCACCGTGCGGGCCGTGAGCAGCCGTCGGAACGAGTCGACACGCGCGGCCCGCTCACCGGACTCGGTCGCGGCGTCGTCGTCGGCCCCCGCTGTGCTCCCGGCACCCGCCTCCACCCACTCGTCGAGGCCGCAGTCCGGTGCCTCGGCCGCGTGGGAGCACCCTCGCGGGCAGCGCTCCTCGGCCACCTCGGCGAGGTCGGCGAAGGCCTGCAGCAGGTCCTCCGGCCCGACGTGCGCGAGCCCGAACGAGCGGACGCCCGGGGTGTCGATCACCCAGCCGTCGTGCCCCGGCAGTCGGAGGGCCACGGCGGAGGAGGACGTGTGCCGACCGCGGCCGGTCACGTCGTTGACCCCGCCCGTGGCCCGGCGGGCGTCCGGGACCAGCGCGTTGACGAGGGTCGACTTGCCCACACCGGAGTGGCCGACGAGCACCGAGGTGCGCCCGGTCAGCCGGCTCCGGACGTCATCGAGACCGTGGATCCCGCGGGCGTCGTCGGCGCCGGGGGCCGCCGTGAAGGAGGTGACGACGACGTCCACGCCGATCGGTGCGTAGAGGGCCACGAGCTCGTCCGGGGACGCCAGGTCGGCCTTGGTCAGGCAGAGCAGGACGTCCATGCCCGCGACGTAGGCCGCGACGACGCAGCGGTCGATCATCCGGGTGCGGGGCTCGGGGTCCGCGAGGGCCGTCACGACGACGAGCTGGTGGGCGTTGGCGACGATGACGCGCTCGATCGGGTCGGTGTCGTCGGCGGTCCGTCGCAGCACCGTGGTGCGGTCCGCGACCCGGACGATCCGCGACAGGGAGCCGACGGCGCCGCTCGTGTCACCGACCACGTCGACCCGGTCGCCGCAGACGACGCGTTCGCGCCCCAGCTCCCGGGCCCGCATGGCCGTCACGACGCGCTCCGACGGCTCGCCCTCCGCGACGAGCAGGGTGTAGCGACCGCGGTCGACGCCGGTCACCAGGGCGGGGACCGCGTCGTCGTGGCTGGGCCGCTGCTTCGTCCGCGGGCGTGAGCCGCGCGGGTTCGGCCGGGAGCGGACGTGGCTCTCGTCGTAGCGGCCGGCGAGGCGGCTCACGGGGCCGCCCCCGGGCCGGTGGCACGCCTCGCCGCGGACGCGATCTGCACGGTCGCCACCGGGTCGTCAGCCGTCCGTCGGGGCGCCGGGGGTCGTGCCGGTACCGGTACCGGTGCCCAGGCCTGCCCCCGTGCCCAGGCCTGCTGCCGTGCCCAGCATGCCGAGCCACATCCCGACGAAGTCCGGGAGCGTCTTGCCGGTGGTCGCCACGTCGACGACGTCGACGCCCGGGACGCGGAGCCCGATCAGGGCCCCCGCCGTGGCCATGCGGTGGTCGTGGTAGGTCTCGAACCGGGCGCCGTGCAACGGGGC
This sequence comes from Actinotalea ferrariae CF5-4, assembly GCF_000603945.1. GTDB lineage: Bacteria > Actinomycetota > Actinomycetes > Actinomycetales > Cellulomonadaceae > Actinotalea > Actinotalea ferrariae. Next base: position 3,529 of record NZ_AXCW01000288.1, read on the forward strand.
GGGCGTGATCACCAGGCCGTCGGAGGTCTGCTCGGCGCGCCCGCCCAGACGGGTGATCTCCGTGGCCAGGGCCAGGAGGCGGTCCGTCTCGTGCCCCCGGATGTGCGCGATGCCGCGCAGGCGCGTGGGGGAGTCGGCGAGCGTGGCGAGCGCGGCGATCGTCGGCGCCAGCTCGCCGGCCTCGTGCAGGTCGACGTCGATGCCGTGCACCGCGCCCGTGCCGGTCACCGCGAGGACCTCGCCGTCGCGCTCCACGACGCCCCCCATCGCCGTGAGCAGCTCCGGCAGGAGCATGCCCGGCTGGGTGCTGCGCTCCGGCCAGCCCGGGACGCGCACGGTGCCCCCCGCGACGAGGGCGGCGCACAGGAACGGCGCCGCGTTCGACAGGTCCGGCTCGACCCGGAGGTCCCGTCCGCGCACCGGACCGGGCGCGACCCGCCAGATCCCCGGCCGGGACGCGTCGACGTCGACCCCTGCCTCCCGCAGGACCGCGACGGTCATCTCGATGTGGGGCAGGCTCGGGAGGGTCGGGCCGGTGTGCCGCAGCTCCAGGCCGTCCTCGAACCTCGCCGCGGCGAGGAGGAGGCCGGACACGAACTGCGAGGACCCGCTCGCGTCGACGTCGACGTGCCCGCCCCGCAGTCGCGGCGGCCCGGTGACCGTGAAGGGGAGGGTCCCGCGACCCTCGTCCTCGACGCGGACGCCGAGGGCCTCGAGCGCCCGCAGCACCGGTCCCATGGGGCGGACCCGCGCGGGCGGCTCGCCGTCGAACCGGACGGGGCGGCCCAGCAGGGCGGCGACCGGCGGGAGGAAGCGCATGACGGTCCCGGCCAGCCCGCAGTGCACCGCGGCGGGCACCGCCGCGCTGGTCCCGGCGCTCGGGGGCGCCGCGGGGAAGGGCGTGACCGACCAGTCGGAGCCGTCCCGGTCCACGGGCGCGCCGAGCGCGGTGAGGGCCTCGGCCATCCGCAGCGTGTCGCTCGAGGCCAGCGCACCGCGGACGACGCCGGGCGCCTCCGCGATCGCGGCCAGCACGAGGTAGCGGTTCGTCAGCGACTTCGACCCCGGGACGTCCACGGTCGCATCGAGGGCAGCGAGCGCGACGGGGGCCGCCAGGACCCCGTCCGCCCCCACCGGGTGCGCGGACGGGTCGCGGGGGGCGGGCCGGGGGTCGCCCGCGGTCGTGGAGGCCGTCGACGTCATGGTGCGAGGCTACCGGCGGCGCCGGTGCGTCCCGGCGGGCGTCCGCAGCCGGCGGCCCGGG
>NZ_AXCW01000289.1 GCF_000603945.1 Actinotalea ferrariae CF5-4
GGGCGCGGTGCCGCGGCTGCGGCGGACGGGCAGGCGGCTCACGCGACCACTGTAGGAGGTCACGGTGCGGGTGTGCCGACCGCCGGGCCGGAGGCGGGGGTCGGCGCTCGCAACGGCTGGTCCCACCGGGTGAGGCCGCCCCGGGGGCGGCGGCGCGGCGCGGGGGCTGTCCGGGAGGCGCCGAGTACGCTCGCGGCGTGAGGTCCGGACGGCAGTGCTCCCGGAGCGCCTGCGGGCGCCCGGCCGTGGCGACGTTGACGTATGTCTACTCCGACTCGACGGCCGTCCTGGGCCCACTCGCGACCCTCGCCGAGCCGCACTCCTACGACCTGTGCAGCGAGCACGCCGGCCGGCTCACCGCTCCTCGCGGGTGGGAGGTCGTGCGGCTGACGCCGGAGTTCATCCCCGTCGGCCCGAGCCCGGACGACCTCGTCGCGCTCGCCGACGCGGTGCGCGAGGCGGGCCGCCCGCGCCCCGTGGCGGCGCCGGTGCCCGAGCCGGTGCAGACCGAGGTCGCGCGCCGGGGGCACCTGCGGGTGCTGCGCGGCGAGGGCGGCTGAGATGGGCGGGAACCGGTCCGGTCCCGGCGGCGACATGGACGCGACCGCGATGCCCGACGGCCCGGGCCGCTGCGGGGCGTGCGGCAGCGGCGCGCTCACCCGGCTGCCGATGGTCCTGACCGACGGCACCGACGTCGTGTTCGTCTCCTGCCACGCCTGCGAGCGGCGCGAGTGGTTCCAGCCGACGGCGCAGGGGTGGGACGCCCTGCCGATCGACTCCGTGCTGCGGCGGGCCACGAAGCCCCGCTGACGTCGCGCCCTCGCTGCCGTCGCGCCCCCCTGACGTCGCGGCGCGTGACGTCGAGCGCCGCAGCCGGGTGCGCGCCGGCATGCGCCGCATCCCTAGACTTCCCCACGTGACGTCCCACGACCCCGCGGTCCCCGCCCCTGCTTCGTCCGCGCTCCCCGACCTGTCGGGCCTGATCAAGGCCTACGACGTGCGGGGCGTGGTCCCCGAGCCGTTCAGCCCCGCGGTGGCCACCGCGATCGGCGCGGCGTTCGCCGAGGTCGTGGTGACCGGCGGGCAGCGCTCCGTCGTGGTGGGCCAGGACATGCGCCCCTCGGGCGACGAGCTGGTCGAGGCCTTCGCGGCGGGCCTGACCGCGCGCGGCGTCGACGTCGTCCGGATCGGCCTGTGCTCCACGGACGGGCTCTACCACGCCTCCGGCGTCCTGGACCTGCCCGGGGCGATGTTCACGGCTAGCCACAACCCGGCCGAGTACAACGGCATCAAGATGTGCCACGCGGGGGCCCGCCCCGTCGGCGAGGGCGCCGGCCTGGGCGAGGTGCGCGACCTCGCGGCCCGGTACCTCGGCGAGGGGCTGCCCGAGCCGGTCGAGGCGCCCGGGACCGTCACCCGCCGGGAGATGCTGCCCGAGTACGCCGCCTTCCTGCGCGGGCTGGTGGACCTGTCCGGGATCCGTCCCCTCAAGGTCGTCGTCGACGCGGGCAACGGCATGGCCGGCCTGACGGTGCCGGCGGTCCTCGGCACCGCGGCGGGCCTGCCCGCGCTGCCGCTGGAGGTCGTCCCGCTGTACTTCGAGCTCGACGGCACCTTCCCGAACCACGAGGCGAACCCCCTGGAGCCGGAGAACCTCCGCGACCTCCAGGCCGCCGTCCTGGAGCACCAGGCCGACCTGGGTCTGGCGTTCGACGGCGACGCGGACCGCTGCTTCGTCGTGGACGAGCGGGGCGAGCCCGTCTCCCCGTCGGCCGTGACCGCCCTCGTCGGTCTGCGCGAGGTCTCCCGCGAGCTGGCCGCCGGACGGACCCCGACGGTGATCCACAACCTCATCACCTCGGCCGTCGTGCCGGACCTCCTGCGCTCCGCGGGGGCCCGGACCGTGCGGACCCGGGTGGGGCACTCGTTCATCAAGGCCGAGATGGCGCAGCACGACGCGGTGTTCGGCGGCGAGCACAGTGCGCACTACTACTTCCGGGACTTCTTCTTCGCCGACACCGGCATGCTGGCGGCGATGCACGTCCTCGCCGCCCTCGGGGAGCGGCGGGACGGGGTGGCCGCGGCCACGATGTCGGGGCTCGCGGAGGCCTACCAGCCGTACGTCGCGAGCGGCGAGGTCAACTCCCGGGTCGCCGACGTCGCCGCCGCCCGCGCGCGCGTCGTGGAGGCGTACGTCACGCAGCAGGGCGCGGGGCGGGTCGACGTCGACGAGCTGGACGGGCTCACGATCTCCCACTGGGACTCCCACCCCCGGTGGTGGTTCAACCTGCGCGCCTCCAACACCGAGCCGCTGCTGCGGCTCAACGTCGAGGCCGCCGACGAGGACGTCATGGTGAAGGTGCGGGACGACGTGCTCGGGCTGGTCCGGGCGGACGGGGGCCGGGGATGAGCGGCGACGAGCGGCCGACGCCGGACTGGGTACGCGGCCTCCTGCGCTGCCCGGGGTGCGGGTCGGAGCTGCGGGACGGGCAGCGTCCTGACGGGTCACCGGAGCTCGTGTGCACCGGCGAGACGTGCGCGCTGGCCTACCCGGTGCGGGACGGCATCCCGGTGCTGCTCGTGGACGAGGCGTACCCCTCCGGCGGCACGGTCTGAGACGCCGGCGCGCTCGGTGAGGAGCCGGCGCGCTCAGTCCTGCGGGTCCGGGACCCCGTGCGGCAGCCGGTGCAGGAGCGCGGCCTCCGCGCGGGCGTCGGCCGCCTTGCGGACCGCCAGCGCGTACTCCCGGTCACGCCGTTCGGCGAGGACGGCGGCGATGAAGCGCTCCGGGTGCGTGCCCGGCGGCGGCCCCGGGGCGACGTAGGCCTCGACCTCCGCGGCGAGCCGGACACCGAGCGCGGCCCGCGACGCCGGGTTGAGGCTCATGGCGCGGCCCAGGAACTGCCGGGTGGACAGCGCGAGCCCGTCCGGGAGCCGCCGGATGTCCGTGCCGGCGGCCCAGGCCGCGAGCTCCGGGGGCATCGGCACCGGTGGGAGCGTGCGCTGGCCGCCGCGGACCCGCACCGCGTAGGTGCCCGCGAGGATGTCGCCGACACGCTTGCCCTTCGGGTGCACCAGCGAGGTGATGAGCGCCACCGAGCCGGCGGTCAGCCAGATCTCGCCGACGCCCACCAGCGCGCGGAGCACGGCGTGGCGGAACCGGACCGGCCCGCCGTCGTCCCGCACGACGCGGATGCCCACGACGAGCTTGCCGACCGACCGTCCGCGGGTGAGGGTCTCGACCGTGGTGGGGAGCACGACCAGCACGAGGACGACCAGCCCGATCGTCAGGGCGGCGAGCATCGCGGCGTCCAGCCCGGTCGCGACGACCGGCACCAGCAGGGCGAGGACGATGACGACCAGCGCCTGGACCGCGAGGTCCAGGAGCGAGCCGAGGACCCGGGTGGCGAACGACGCGGGGCGGGCGTCCAGCACGACGCCCTCGCCGATGAGGATCTCCTCCGACACCGCCGCACCCTCCCGCTGACCTGCGCATCCGAGCCGGGAGCCGGCTCGCCTGTGGCAGGCTACCCCGCGTGGACCTGGACGCGTTCTCCGCCGTGCACGCCGACACGTGGCAGCGCCTGGACCGGCTGAGCCGGCGTCGGCGGCTGAACGGCGCGGAGACCGACGAGCTCGTGGCCCTGTACGAGCAGGTCGCGACCCATCTGTCCGCCGTGCGCTCCGCAGCGCCGGACCCGTCGGTCATGTCGCACCTGTCGGACCTGCTCGCCCGTTCCCGTGCCGCGATCGCGGGAGCCCACGACCCGTCGTGGTTCGACGTCGCCCGGTTCTTCGCCGTGACGCTGCCGGTCGCCTTCTACCGGGTGCGGTGGTGGACGGTCGGCGTGACCGTGGTCTTCTGCCTCGTGGCCACGATCGCCGGGTTCACGATGTACCGCGACGCCGGGGCGCAGGCCGCCTTCGGGTCGCCTGCGGAGCTGCGGCTCTACGCCGAGCAGCAGTTCGCCTCCTACTACACGCAGTACGACGGCAGCAGCTTCGCGGCCCAGGTGTGGACGAACAACGCGTGGATCGCCGCGCAGTGCGTGGCGTTCGGGATCTCGGGCATCTGGCCGGTGGTCGTCCTGCTCACCAACGCGGTGAACGTCGGCGCGGCCGGCGGCGTCATGGCCCTGCACGACGGGCTCGGCATCTTCTTCCAGCTCATCCTGCCGCACGGCCTCATGGAGCTCACCGCCATCTTCGTGGCGGGCGCCGCGGGCCTGAAGCTGTTCTGGACGGTCGTGGACCCGGGCGGCCGGCCGCGGGGCCGGGCGGTCGCGGAGGAAGGCAGGTCGCTCATCACGGTCGCGCTGGGTCTGGTCCTCGTGCTGGGGGTGTCCGGCCTCGTGGAGGGGTTCGTGACGCCCTCGACCGTGCTGCCGTGGTGGCTGAAGATCGTGATCGGGGCGCTCGTGCTCGCCGCGTACTGGATCTACGTCCTGACCCTGGGGCGCCGCGCCGCCCGCGCCGGGGAGACCGGCGACCTGGCGCTGGAGGACCGCGGCGACGTGCTGCCGACGGCGGCCTGAGTCGCACCCGCTGCCGGCAGCCGCCTGAGTCGCACCGGCTGCCGACGGCCGCCCGAGTCAGCCGTTCGCCCGGTCCGGGCCCGTGACGACGGCGGGGTCCTGCCGTCGCGCCCGCACGACCAGCGCGGTGCCGGTGAGCAGGAGCGCCGCACCGACGGCCCAGGGCA
>NZ_AXCW01000290.1 GCF_000603945.1 Actinotalea ferrariae CF5-4
AGGGACCGGTGGATCAGGGCTGAGGTGACGATGTCATCTCCGAGAGGAGTCCTTGTGCCTGCAGCCAAACCGCCGGAGTTCCGGCGCCGAGCAGTGGATCTGGCCCGCAGTGGCCAGCAGCCGGTCGCGAAGGTCGCGTCCGACCTGGGCATCAGCGAGTCGTGTCTGCGCCGGTGGATGGCCCAGGACGACGTCGACACCGGCCGCCGGGAGGGCCTGACCAGCGAGGAACGCAAGGAGCTCGTCGAGCTGCGCCGCCGGACCCGGGTGCTGGAGATGGAGAATGAGATCCTCAAGCGCGCCAGCGCCTACTTCGCCCGGGAGAACGTCCTCCCAAAATGACGTTCCGGCTGGTCCGTGAGCTCGCCGACGACGGGATCTCCGTCGCGGTGGCCTGCAGGCCGTTCGCGCCGCGCAAGAACAACTCGCCTCCGACGGCCGCGAGCCCGACGCCCAAGATCAAGGCCAAGGCCAAGGCGCCGGGCTTCACGGTCGGCCCGCTCAGCCGGTGCGGCCGGTGAGCCTGCGCGCGAGCTTGATGAGCTCTTCGACGAGGAGCACGGTGGCCGCGACGGCGGCGCACGCGGCCCACTGGGCACCGGTCAGGGCGGTGGTGTCGAAGATCGAGTTGAGCAGGGGGAGCTGGACGGCGAGCACCTGCAGCAGGACGACGACGGCGAAGGAGCCCCACAGCCACCGGTTGGTGAACAGGTGGCGGGTGAAGACGCTCTCCCGCTCGGCACGGGCGTTGAGGGCGTTGAAGAACTGGAAGAGCACGAAGGTCGTGAAGGCCATCGTGGCGGCCACGGCGGCGCCGTACTGGTCGCCGGCGAAGGCGAGCACACCCAGGGTGCCGGCGGCCATGACCGCTCCGGCGCGGAACATCTTCAACAGCCGGGCGCGCCCGAGGATCCGGGAGCGCCGGTCGCGAGGCGGCTCCTGCATCAGCCCGGGCCGCGCGGGGTCCACTCCCAGGGCCATGGCCGGCGGCCCGTCCATGATGATGTTGACCCAGAGCACCTGAATAGCGGTGAGTGGGGCGGGGAGCCCGGCGATGGTCGCGCCGAGGAAGGTCAGGATCGCGCCGATGTTCGTGGAGAGTTGGAACCGGACGAACTTGACGACGTTGTCGAAGATCCCTCGACCCTCGCGAACGGCCCTGACGATGGTCGCGAAGTTGTCGTCGGTCAGGATCATCGTGCCGGCTTCCTTGGTCACCTCGGTGCCGGTGATGCCCATCGCGACGCCGATGTGCGCGGCGCGCAGCGCGGCGGCGTCGTTGACGCCGTCG
>NZ_AXCW01000291.1 GCF_000603945.1 Actinotalea ferrariae CF5-4
GGTCGGTCAAGGCCTTGACGATGGCGACCTTGTGCTCCGGGGCGACCCGGGCGAAAACGCCGATGTCCTCGATGCGCTCGGTGAGCTCGGCGGGGCTCATGCGGTCCAGGTCCGCACCGGTGACGACGTCACCGGAGATGCCGAGCTCGCGTGCGATGGCAGCTGCGGTGTCGCGGTGGTCGCCGGTGATCATCTTGACCTGGATCCCAGCGCGGTGGCACAGGGCGATCGCCTCACGGGCCTCGGCTCGGGGCGGGTCGGCGATTCCGACCAGGCCCAGGAAGGTCACGCCGGTGAGCCGGTCGGCAAGGGAGGCGGGGTCTCTGAGGTCGTCGAGCAGTGTGGTGGCGACTCCGATGACTCGCAGCCCCTGGGATGCCAGGCGGCTGATCTCGGCGTGGACGCGGGCCAGGGCGTCCGGGCCCAAGGGCTTGACCCCGTTAGCGGTGGCGATGAACGCGCTGCGCCCGAGCAGCACGTCCGGGGCTCCCTTGAGGTAGGCGCGGGCTCGAGTGCCTTCGGCGTGGACGGTGGCCATGTACTTGTGCGCGGCGTCGAACGGCACCTCGCCGATGCGGGGATGCTCGGCACGCAGCGCCGTGACGTCGATGCCGGTCTTGGCGGCGAGGACGACGAGGGCGCCTTCGGTGGGGTCGCCGACGATCGCCGGTGCACCGTCGCGGGTGGTCAGGACGGCGTCGCTGGCCAGCGCGGCCGCCCGCACCAGCGGATCGAGGTCGCTCGGAAGTGGGGCGCCGTCGGTCGCCCGCAGCTCGCCAGCCGGGACGTAGCCCTCGCCGGCGACGGTCACATCGCGACCGGCGACGACGACAGCTCGGGCGGTCATCTGGTTCAGGGTCAAGGTTCCGGTCTTGTCGCTGCAGACCACGGTCGCCGCGCCCAGGGTCTCCACCGAGGCCAGGCGCTTGACGATGGCCCCTCGGCGGGCCATCCGCTGCACACCCAGGGCCAGGGTCAGGGCCAGGACGGCGGGCAGGCCCTCGGGAACGGTCGCGACAGCCAGGGCGACTGCGCTGAGCGCGAGCTCGGCCAGGGGCTCGCCGCGCAGCAGCGCGAGCAGGGCGTAGGCGCCGACCGCGGTTCCACCGATCACGGCGATGCGCTTGCCGACGGCGTCCAACTCGACCTGCAGTGGGCTCTTGGGCTCGGTGCCGGTGCGCAGCATTCCCGCGATCGCGCCGACTTCGGTGGCCATCCCCGTTGCGGTCACCACGAGCTCGGCGCGGCCGCGGGTCAGGGCGGTGTTCATGTACGCCATGCCGGTGCGGTCGGCGAGCGGGACCTTCGCGCCGTCACCGGTGAGGGCGGTCGGTGCGGTGGTCTTGGCGACCGGCTGGGACTCTCCGGTGAGCGCGGACTCGTCGATCTCGACGCTCTCGGCGACGAGCAGGCGCCCGTCGGCCGGCACCCGGTCGCCGGCCTCCAGGAGCACGATGTCGCCAGGCGCGAGGTCGCCGGCGTCGATGACGTTGACCTGCTCGTCGCGGCGCACACGGGCGGTGGGGGTGAGCATCTTGCGCAGTGCCTCCAGGCTGCGCTCGGCTCGGTTCTCCTGGACGAACCCGATCGTGGCGTTGATCAGCAGCACGATGGTGATCACGACGGTGTCCTTGACGTCCCCGATGAGGCCGGCCAGGACCGCCGCGGCGATCAGGATCAGGATGAGCAGGCTGCGGAACTGGTCCAGGAACCGCCGCCACGCCGCCCGGCGAACCGGCTCGGCAAGCCGGTTTGGCCCGACCGCACTCAATCGCCGGCTGACCTCCGCTTCGTCGAGGCCCCGGCCGGGGTCGACTCCCAGGGCTTCGGTGACTTGCGATGCAGGGATCAGATGCGCATCCGGCACGGTCAGTGCGCTCCCGGGTGGGACGGCACTGGAGGTGCGCCCCTCGGCGGAGGCGGGATGGGCGAGGACTGGCTGCGGGTCGTTCGTGCGTCGGGCCGTGCGCACAGCGGGCTCCTAGGTCAGGAGGGACACGGGCACCGGCCCGGGCCGCTAGGGGGTCAGCGGCCCGAGCCGGGCGAGGTGGTCTCTCCCGCCCCGGAAGGGGCCGGCGGCCCGGGCCTTTCGGCCGAGATGACGAGACGCCGTGAGGGGGTACTCCCCAACCTTGCGATCCACAATGCCGGAACAGTACTTCAGTTGTCAATCGATCGCACTGCCCCCGCGACCGACCCAGCCGCAGTGCGAGGTGCCAGAGCTCGTCGGAGCCTAAAGGTTGTCCCGGATACGCGAATCGTGCTTCACTCGATCTGACGGACGAAGGGGAGTATCCCTGAGCGATGCGTCGTCATGACGGTTCCTGGGTGGGACCCGGCGCCTCGGGCCGATGGGCCGGGAGAGACCTTCGGTTGGCTGAGGAACCGACCGAGGAGAGCCCCATGACCGACCTGACCCACGAGCCCGTCGCCTTCAGCCGGTGGAGCGGTCCGCGACACGTGATGTCGCCCCCACCGGCTGAGCTCGTCGTCGAGCTCCAGGCCCCGACCACCTTCCCGGCCATCACCCTGCTCCTCCCCACCGCGGCCGCGAGTGTGATGACGCCGGAGGACCGCGTGGCCCTGCGTGGGCTGCTGGACCAGGCGCGGCAGCGGCTATACGCCGGACGCGTCTCCGCGGCCGACGACGTCCTAACCGAGCTGGCCCGGGTGGCTGAGGAGGCGATGACGCTGTCGACCGCGTCCGGGCTGGCGGTCCTGACCTCGCGCGACGGCATCCGGGCCAGCATCCGCCTGCCCGTGGCGGTGGTGCCGCGCGTCGTCGTGGACGCATCCTTCGCGACGCGTGACCTTGTCCGCGCCCTGCACCGCACCCCCCGCCATGCCGTTCTCGCCCTGGGCTCGCGCCAGGCGCGACTGTTCGAGGGCGCTGGTGACGAGCTGCGCCCGGTGACCGGGCGTTTCCCGATCACCGCGGCGCGCGAGCAACGCCGTGACCCCGACCGGCCCGGTCTGGCGCGGTCCGACGCCGCCGCGTTCTATCGCGACGTCGACGCGGCGCTGGGAGCGCACCTGCGCCTGCACCCCTCGCCGATCGTGCTCGCCGGCTCACCGCGCGCCGTCGCCGGATTCAGGGCGGTCTCGCGTCATCTCGCCCGACTGGCCGGAACGGTCGAAGCTGACGTGGTCCGCGAGCCCCTCCCCTCGCTGGCTCGCCGGGTGCGACCGGTCCTCGAGCAGTACCTGCGATCCCGCCAGGAGGAGGCACTCGACCTCCTCGAACGCCGGATGGGATCCCAGGCTGCGGTCAGCGGCGTGGCCGCGGCGTGGCTCGCCGCACGCCACGAACGCCCCGAGATGCTCGTGGTCGACGAGTCCCTGGTCATCCCGGCCCGCCTCAGCCCTGATCCACCGGCCTGAG
>NZ_AXCW01000292.1 GCF_000603945.1 Actinotalea ferrariae CF5-4
GCCCGCCCGCGGTGGCGCCGCGCCGCCCCGCGGTGGCGCCGCTGCCCCCCGCGGTCGCGGAGCGCCGTCATCGCCCGCTGCACCCCGGTACGACGACGGTGAGGACACCGACCCGGACGACCCGGACCTCAGCTCGACAGGCCTGGTCGGGGCCCCGCTCATCGCCCAGATGCTCGGGGGCACCGTCATCGACGAGATCCCCGAGGAGAGCTGACCCCCTGCGGCACGCTCTCCTGAGCGCGACGCGCGGTGCACCGTCGGGCCCCAGGCCCTACCGGGCCGTCCCAGCACTAGGCTGACCGTGTGTACGAAGGCGCGGTGCAGGACCTCATCGACGAGCTCGGGCGACTGCCCGGGGTCGGCCCCAAGAGCGCCCAGCGCATCGCGTTCCACCTCCTCGCCGCGGATCCGGCGGACGTGCGGCGCCTCGTCGACGCCCTGACCGAGGTCAAGGCCCGCGTCCAGTTCTGCTCCGTCTGCGGCAACGTCGCGCAGGAGGAGATGTGCCGGGTCTGCCGTGACCCGCGCCGGTCGCTGGCCGTCATCTGCGTCGTCGAGGAGCCCAAGGACGTCGTCGCCATCGAGCGCACCCGGGAGTTCCGCGGTCGGTACCACGTGCTCGGCGGCGCCATCAATCCCATCGACAACGTCGGCCCGGACGACCTGCGGATCAAGGAGCTGCTCGGCCGGCTCGCCGACGGCCAGGTCACCGAGGTGATCCTCGCGACCGACCCCAACGTCGAGGGCGAGGCCACCGCCACGTACCTCGCCCGCCTGCTGGTCCCCCTGGGCCTGCGGGTCACCCGTCTCGCGTCCGGCCTGCCGGTCGGCGGAGACCTCGAGTACGCCGACGAGGTGACCCTCGGCCGCGCGTTCGAAGGACGGAGGCAGATCAGTGCCTGACACGCCTGGCATCGACGAGCAGGGCGGCGGTCCCTCCACCGACGTCCCCGGTCGCCCCGCCGACGCGCCGCCGGACCTCGCCGAGGTCGCCGCCTCCGTCTCCCGCGAGGCCCGCGCCTTCGTCACCACGCTGACCGAGGTTGCGGCCGGCACCAACCCCGAGGTCGCGATCCCCCTCCTGCTGCTGGCCGTCTCCGACGTGCTGGCCGCGGGGGCGCGACTGGGCGCGATGGTCGACGTCGTCCCGCCGGAGCGGTTCGAGCCGGACGTCGGCCCGGACGCCGACCTGGACCCCCTGCGTGCCGCGCTCGAGAACGTCTTCGAGGGCCTGGACGCGTACGTCGAGGTCGATGACCCGCTGCTGGGCCAGTCGCTGGTGAGCTCGTCCGTCTCCGGGGACCTCGTCCTCGTGGCCGGTGCCCTCGTCCAGGGCCAGCGGCACTTCGACGCCGGGCAGACCCTCGAGGCCCTGTGGTGGTGGCAGTACTCCTACTTGGCCAACTGGGGCGAGCGCGGCTCCGCCGTCCTGCGCGTCCTGCAGGTGATCCTGGCGCACCTGCGCCTGGACGTGGACGACGAGGTCGCCGCCGAGGCGGAGTTCCAGGCCCTCCACCCCTGACGACCGGCGACGGCGCCCACGGCCCCCACCCAGCCCACGGCGCCCGGGGCGGGCGCAGCCCGCTCAGGCGACGCGGGTCCCGCGCGGCAGCGTGCCCTGGGGGATCGTGAGGCGGCGCACGGCCAGCGCGACCCCCGCCGCACCGAGCAGCAGGTTGAACGCCAGGCCCCACGGCCACACCGCGCCGAGGCTGTCCGCTCGGTCGCGCCGCGCCTGCTCCTCGGCCTCCCAGTCCTGCCACTGGGACCAGCACTCGTTGAGCGGCTCCTCGACGCCCAGCCGCGCCATCCGGACCCCGTACCGGATGCCGGTCATCGGGTCCGCGATCTGCGTCGAGCCGGCCGCGGGCGGCAGCGCGTCCGCCACGACGACGAACGGGTTGACCGCCAGCAGCCACCACGTCCGCTCCGTGTGCGTGACGTACCGCTCCTCCTCGCGCAGCACGCAGGGGATCTCCTCCAGCGGTCGCCCGTTCTCGTCGAACTCCACCTCGCCGCCGGGCCAGTCCTCGGAGCGCACCTGCACGCGCTCCTCGCCGCTGACGAGGGGGACGCTCAGGGCGAAGACGATGAGGGAGACGACGGTGAGCCCGGCGATCGCGACGTAGGTGAGGACCGCCGACCCGGCGCTGCGCGCCGTCATCGCGGAGAAGCCGAGCCCGATCGCGCACACGACCGCGAGCACGACCGCGAGCATCAGCACCGTGGTGAGCAGGCCGACGAACGCCGTCCCGCCGGTAGCGAACGCCCACACGATGAACGGCACGGACACCGCGAGGAACGCCAGCGACGCGAGCCACGAGGCCAGCAGCTTGCCGAGCACGATCTCGGCCGGGCTGAGCAGCGTCACCTGCAGCGTGGCGAGGGTGCCGTTGGCGCGGTCGCCGTTGATCGAGGTCGCTGACAGGGTCGGGGAGACGAGCAGCCCGAGGAACAGCACGAAGAAGACGATGAAGCCGAACATCGTCCGGCCGGCCGTCGCGTCGATGGCCGGGTCCGCGGCCATGTCGGCCGTCATCTGGCGCGACACGAAGAACGTCAGCGTGGTCACGACGCCGACGACGACGCCGAAGACGACCAGGGACACGACCCACCGCGTCGACCGCACGCGCTGGCGCAGCTCGAGGGCCGCGACCGTGCGGAGTCCCGCCCAGGTCAGCGACCAGCTGCCGGTGTGCCGGACCGGCGGGGGTGCGCCCCCCTCGTCGGGCGCGATGCGGGGCTGGGCCTCTGCGCTCATCGCCGCTCCTCCTCCAGGGCCAGGTACGTGGACTCCAGCGCCCCGGTCGCCGGGCTCAGCCCCGCCACGGGCACCCCGGCGGCGACGGCGTCGCGCAGCAGCGCGGCGGCGGCCTCCTCGCTCTCGAGGTCGACGACGACGCCGCCCGCCCCCTCGGCGGGGGCCGCGAACGGCTCGTCCGTCCGCCAGGGCACGCCCTTCTCGTCCAGCCACGCGACGAGCCCGCGCTGGGACAGCGCCCGCACCCGCCAGGGTCGGCGCGTGGTCACGGCGTCGTGGACCGACTGGGTGGCGACGGTCCGCCCGGCGGAGAGGAAGACGGCGTCGTCGGCCATCTCGTCCAGCTCGGTGAGGACGTGGCTGCTGACCAGGACGGTCTTCCCGCGGCCGGCGAGGTCGCGCAGGAGGACCCGCAGGTCCACGCGGGACCGTGGGTCCAGCCCGGAGGCCGGCTCGTCGAGCAGCAGCACCTGGGGGTCGTGCACCAGGGCGCGCGCCAGGCCGAGCCGCTGCTTCTGGCCCCGGGAGAGCACGTGCGCCGGGCGGTCCGCGTACTCGGACAGGTGGACGGTGGCGAGCAGCTCGGCGACGCGGGCCCGGGCGACGTCGTCGGGCACGCGGTACGCCGCGGCGAAGGTGAGCAGCACCTCCCGCGCGGTCAGCGAGTCCCAGGTGCCGAAGACGTCCGGCATCCAGCCCGTCACGGCGCGCGCCCCCCGGCTGTCCGTGAGGGGGTCGACCCCGGCGACCCGGACCGTGCCCGCGTCCGGCCTCAGCAGGCCCGCGAGGACCAGGAGCAGCGTCGTCTTGCCGGACCCGTTGGGGCCGATGAGGGCGGTGACGCGGCCGGGCCGGGCGACGAGGTCGACCCCGTCCACCGCGCGGACCGCTCCGAAGGACCGCCGCACGCCGTGCGCCTCGATCGCCATGGTCGAACGGTAGGGGAGGGGGGTAGGTCCACGGGGGTGAACCGCCGTGAAGGTCCGGTGTCGGTCGAGGGGTCGTCCCGGGGACGGTCCGACCTCGTGGCGCGGGTGGCGGGGGGCGTGGCGTGATAGGAAGCGCGCGTGCAGCCCACGGACGTCGAGGTGCTCACCACAGGCCTCGAGCTCGCGACCGGGACCGTGGTGCTCCTCGTGCTCGCCGGGTTCCTCGCCGGGTGGGTCGACGCGGTCGTCGGCGGGGGTGGCCTCGTCCAGCTCCCGGCGCTCCTCCTCGTGCCTGGCATCACCCCGGTGCAGGCACTCGCGACCAACAAGCTCGCGAGCATCATGGGCACGTCGACCAGTGCCGTGACCTACTACCGGCGGGTCCGGCCCGACCTGCGCACGGCAGTCCCGATGGGCCTGGCCGCGCTCGCCGGAGCGGCGGGGGGTGCGGCGCTGGCGGTCCTGCTGCCGGCGCAGGCGATCCGCGTCGTCGTCCTCGTCGCGCTCGTGGCCGTGTTCGGCTATACCGTCGCCCGGCCCGCCGTCGGGCGGACGACGGCGCTGCGGTGGTCCGGACGGCAGCACCTCGGCGCGGCCTGCCTGCTCGGGGCGGCGATCGGCGTCTACGACGGGCTGGTCGGCCCGGGGACCGGGACGTTCCTCGTGATCGGCCTGGTGGCGCTCATGGGGTACGCGTTCCTCGAGGCCTCGGCCAAGGCGAAGATCGTCAACGCCCTGACGAACCTCGGAGCGCTGCTGGTCTTCGTGCCGCAGGGCGCCCCGCTGTGGGGGCTGGGGCTGCTCGTCGGTGCGGCCAACGTCGCCGGGGCGTACCTCGGGTCCCGGATGGCGATCGCCCGGGGGAGCGCGTTCGTGCGCGTCGTCTTCCTCGTCGTCGTCGGCGGCCTGATCCTCCGCCTGGCCGGGGACGTCGTCGGCGGCTGACACGGGCCGACCCCACCGCCCCCACCGCCCCCCT
>NZ_AXCW01000293.1 GCF_000603945.1 Actinotalea ferrariae CF5-4
CGGGCCCCGGCCGGGCGCCGCCACCACCGCACGGCCCTCTGCCGGGCGCGCCACCTCTGCACAGCGCCCCTGCAGAGCCTCTGCCGGGCAGCACCCGTGCTGCGCCCTGCACGCCGACCGACGCGGCGTCCCGTGGACCGGTCCGTCCTCCCGCCGTGACGGTGGTCGTCGATAGGCTCATCGCTCGTGAAGATCCTCGTCGTCGGATCCGGTGCCCGCGAGCACGCCATCGTCCGCGCCCTCGCGCTGGCGCCCGAGGGACCGGGCAACCCGCACCCCACGGACCCCGCGGCCGCGCACCACACGGACCACGAGCTGCACGCCGCGCCCGGCAACCCCGGCATCGCCCCCCTCGCCGCGCTGCACCCCGTGGACCCGGTCGACGGCGCGGCGGTGGCGGCGCTCGCGACCGAGCTGGCCGCCGACCTCGTCGTCGTCGGCCCGGAGGCGCCGCTGGTGGCCGGCGTCGCCGACGCGGTGCGGGCTGCCGGTATCCCGTGCTTCGGGCCGAGCGCGGAGGCCGCGGCGCTCGAGGGGTCCAAGGCGTTCGCCAAGGAGATCATGGCGGCGGCCGGCGTGCCGACCGCGATGGCGCACGTCTGCACGACGGTGGACGAGGTGGCTGCCGCCCTCGACGCTTTCGGCGCCCCGTACGTCGTCAAGGACGACGGCCTGGCGGCGGGCAAGGGCGTCGTCGTCACGGACGACCGGGACGCGGCCCTCGACCACGCCGCCGCCTGCCTGGCCAAGCCGGGCGGCGCCGTCGTCGTCGAGGAGTTCCTCGACGGTCCGGAGGTCTCGCTCTTCTGCGTCAGCGACGGCACCACGGTCGTACCGCTCGCGCCGGCGCAGGACTTCAAGCGCGCGCTCGACGGCGACGAGGGCCCGAACACCGGCGGGATGGGGGCGTACTCGCCGCTGCCCTGGGCGCCCGAGGGCCTGGTCGAGGAGGTCGTCGCCCGCGTGGCCCAGCCGACCGTGGACGAGATGCACCGCCGCGGCACGCCGTTCGCCGGCGTCCTGTACTGCGGGCTGGCGCTCACGGCGCGGGGCGTGCGGGTCATCGAGTTCAACGCCCGCTTCGGCGACCCCGAGACGCAGGTCGTGCTGGCGCGCCTCGCGACGCCGCTCGCGCAGGTCCTGCTCGCGGCGGCCCAGGGGCGCCTCGACACCCTGCCCCCGCTGCGGTGGCTGCCGGACGCCGCGGTCACGGTGGTCGTGGCGGCGCACGGCTACCCCGGCAGCGTCCGGGCCGGCGACCCGGTCGACGGCGTCGAGGAGGCCGAGGCTGTCCCGGGCGTCCACGTCCTGCACGCCGGCACGGCGACCGACGACGGCGCCCTGGTCTCCGCCGGCGGTCGGGTCCTGTCCGTCGTCGGCGTCGGCGCCGACCTCGACGCGGCGCGGGCCACCGCGTACGACGGCGTCGCGCTCGTCCGGCTGCGGGGGTCGCACCACCGCACGGACATCGCCGCGCGCATGCCCGAGCTCCCGGCCGTCGCGGACTGACCCGCCGGTCGAGGACCGGCCCGGGGGTCGTGGACCGGCCCGGGGGTCGTGGACTGACCCGGCCGTCGAGGACCGGCCCGTCGGTCGTGGACTGCCCCGGCCGTCGAGGACCGGCCCGTCGGCCCTGGACCGGTCCCGTCGGTGGGCACCTGATCCGGCAGCCCGACCGATCCGGAAGGATGGCGCCATGGCGACCACGGCCCCGCAGCTGCCCGGGTGGACCCACACGTACTCCGGCAAGGTCCGCGACCTCTACGTCCCGGAGCCGGGCTCCACGGTGACCGACGCGCACGGCGACGTCGTGCTCGTCGTCGCCAGCGACCGCATCAGTGCGTACGACCACGTGCTCGACACCCCCATCCCGGGCAAGGGCGTCGTTCTCACCCAGCTGAGCCTGTGGTGGTTCGAGCAGCTCGCCGACCTGGTCCCGAACCACGTCGTCACCGCGGAGGTCGGGGCGACCGGCGTGCCCGACGCCGTCGCGGGCCGCGCGATGGTCTGCCGCCGCCTGGAGATGTTCCCCGTCGAGTGCGTCGCCCGGGGCTACCTCACCGGCTCGGGCCTGGTCGAGTACCGGGCGGGGGGCGCCGTGTGCGGCGTGCCGCTGCCGGCCGGGCTCGAGGACGGCTCGCGCCTCCCGGAGCCGATCTTCACGCCCGCCACCAAGGCCGCCGTCGGCGAGCATGACGAGAACGTCACCTTCGGGGAGGTCGCCGCGCAGATCGGGGCCGACGACGCCGCCGTCCTGCGCGACCTCACGCTCGCCGTCTACGGCCGCGCGGAGGACCTGGCCCGGGAGCGGGGCGTGATCCTCGCGGACACCAAGCTCGAGTTCGGCCGGACCACGCAGGCCGCGGGCGGCCTGGACGCCGGCACGGTCGTGCTCGGCGACGAGGTCCTCACGCCCGACTCCTCGCGCTTCTGGCCCGCGGACCAGTGGCAGCCGGGCCGGGCCCAGCCGTCCTTCGACAAGCAGTACGTGCGCGACTGGCTCACGTCTCCGGCGTCCGGCTGGGACCGCGCCGCGGACGCCCCGCCGCCCCCGCTGCCCGACGACGTCGTCGCGCGCACCCAGGAGCGCTACCTCGACGCCTACCGCCGCCTCACCGGCCGCGACCTGACGCTCCCGACGAGCCTCTGACGCGGCGAGGCCGTCCACCCGCTCGACCCGGCCCGCTGGACCCGGCCCGCTGGACCCGGCCCGCTGGACCCGGCCCGCTGGACCCGGCCCGCTGGACCCGGCCCGCTGGACCCGGCCCGCTGGACCCGGCCCGCTGGACCCGGCCCGCTGGACCCGGCCCGCTGGACCCGGCCCGCTGGACCCGGCCCGCTGGACCCGGCCCGCTGGACCCGGCCCGCTGGACCCGGCCCGCTGGACCCGGCCCGCTGGACCCGGCCCGCTGGACCCGGCCCGCTGGACCCGGCCCGCTGGACCCGGCCCGCTGGACCCGGCCCGCTGGACCCGGCCCGCTGGACCCGGCCCGCTGGACCCGGCCCGCTGGACCCGGCCCGCTGGACCCGGCCCGCTCGACCCGGCCCAGTCCGCCCATCCCGCTCCGCCCATCCCACCCCGCCCGTCCGGCCCCGACCCGCGCCTCGCTCTAAACCGGGGAACCTCCGTGGCGGATGACGCCACGAACGTTCCCCGGTGTGCCCGCCGGGTGTGCCCGCCCGGTGCTGCTGCTCGCCGTCCCTCCGGACGTACGCTGCGCGCGTGACGAGCACGCTCCCCACCGGCAGCACCCTCCTGCGCCACGCCCGGGTCGTCCCGCTGCCGGCCCTGCCCGGTGACCTGCCCGGTGACCTGCCCGGTGACCTGCCCGGTCACGAGCCGGGTGACGTGCCCGCCACCCCAGCGCCGCCGGGCGGCCCCGATCACCCCGTCGACCTCCGCCTCGAGGACGGGGTCGTCGTGGCCGTCTCCGCTCCCGGCGAGCGGCTCGACCCGCGCCCGTGGGACGTCGTCGTCGACCTCGACGGACGGTGGGTCCTGCCCGGGCTGTGGGACCACCACGTCCACCTGGGTCAGTGGGCGCTCGCCCGGCAGCGCTTCGACGTGTCGTCGGCGACGTCCGCGCGCGAGGCGGGGGCGCTCGTCGTCAGCCGCCTGCGGGAGCGCGGGCCCGACGACGACTCCCTCCTCATGGCCGTCGGCTTCCGGGACGGCCTGTGGCCCGAGCCGCCGACGGCGTCCGTCCTCGACGACGCGGTCACGGCGGCCGGCCTGCCGCCCACGCCGGTCGTCGTCGTGTGCGGGGACCTGCACAGCGCCTGGCTGAGCACCGCCGCGCTGCGCCGGTTCGGCGTGGTCGGGCACGACGACGGCGTGCTGCGCGAGGAGGACTGGTTCCCGCTGCTCGCCGCCCTCCAGGAGGTCCCGACGGACCGGCTCGACCGGTGGGTGGGGGAGGCGGCCGACGCGGCCGCGGCCCGGGGCGTCGTCGGCGTCGTGGACCTGGAGATGGCCGACAACGTGTCCGTCTGGGAGCGCCGCGTCGCGGCCGGCATGACGCAGCTCCGTGTGGCCGCCGGCGTGTGGCGTGACCACCTCGACCGCGCCGTCGCGCGCGAGCTGGCCACGGGCGACGTCGTCGGCGGGACGCACGGGCTGGTGACGCTCGGGCCGTTCAAGGTGATCAGCGACGGGTCGCTCAACACCCGGACTGCCTACTGCCACGAGCCCTACGACGGGCTCGAGGGCCCGCACGCCCACGGCGTCCTCAACGTGCCCACCGAGGAGCTCGTGCCGCTCATGGCCTACGCGACCCGGCACGGCATCCACTGTGCGATCCACGCGATCGGGGACCGGGCCAACGCTCTCGCGCTCGACGCGTTCGAGGCGACCCGGGCGCGCGGCTCCGTGGAGCACGCCCAGCTCCTGGCCGACGACGACGTCGCCCGGTTCGCCCGGCTCGGCGTCGTCGCGTCGGTGCAGCCGGAGCACGCGATGGACGACCGGGACGTCGTCGAGCGCTACTGGGGCGACCGGGCGGCCCGGACGTTCCCGCTGCGGCGGCTGCACGAGGCGGGCGTGCGCCTGGCGTTCGGCTCCGACGCGCCGGTCGCGCCGCTGGACCCGTGGCTCGCGGTGTCGGCGGCGGTGGACCGGGC
>NZ_AXCW01000294.1 GCF_000603945.1 Actinotalea ferrariae CF5-4
TCGGGCGCTCCAGGGCGCGGTCCCACGCCGACGCGGGGCGTCCGGTCCGCCGGCCCTCGCGGACGTCCCCGGTGCCCTCCGCGGGGACTGGCAGCGCGTCCTGGCGGGGCCCGTCGCCGAGACGCCGTTCGACCCCGCCATGACGGACGGCCTGCCCGACCCGGTCGCGCGGTGGCTGAGGCGCGCGCTCCCGGCCGGGGAGCCCCTGCGCACGGCGGTCACCCTGCGCCAGCACGGCACGATCCGCCTCCGCGGCCGCTGGTGGCCGTTCCGCGCCGTCCAGGCGCTCGACCCCTTCCGCGGCTACGTGTGGCCCGTCCGCACCCGGGTGCTGGGCCTGCCGCTCGTCGGCCACGACTCCCTCGTGGGCGACGAGGCGCGGATGCGGCACCGGCTGCTCGGCGTCCTGCCCGTCGTCGACGCCTCCGGACCGGACCTCGCCCGCAGCGCCGCCGCCCGCGCCGTGAGCGAGATGTGCTTCGTGCCCGCCGCGGCGCTCGACCCGCGGGTGACCTGGTCCCCCGTGTCGGAGGCCGAGGCCGTCGGCACCGTGGAGGTGCTCGGCCACCGCCACGAGCTGACGGTCAGGGTGGACGCGGAGGGCAGGCTCCTGCGCGGCACGATGCCCCGTTGGGCGAGCGTGGACGGGGGCCCCTGGCAGCTGCACCCGTTCGGGGCCGTCTGCGCGGAGGAGTGGACCGTCGACGGCGTGACGGTGCCGCGCGTCGTCGTCGGCGGCTACGGCGCGGGGGAGTCCTTCCACACCGACGGCGCCTTCATCCGGCTCGTGGTGGACGCCGCCGCCTACCGCTGAGGCGCCGTCAGGGGCGCGTCACGCCCGGACCAGGTCGGTCGCCCACGTGGTCACGGCGCCGAGGACCCGCTCGTCGACCGGCTTGCGCACGTCGGACCGGTAGGACGCCAGGCTGGGTGCGCCCGGCTGGCTGCGGAGGACGTGGCTGACGTCGTCGACGACGACGGCCCGCACCGGCCCGGGGACGGTGGCGGCGATGACGTCGACGTCCGCGGCCGGGACCTGGAGGTCCTTGGCTCCCGTGAGCGCGAGGACCGGAGCGGTGATGCGCGCGAGGTCCGGACGCGGGTCGTACGCCAGGAACTCGCGGTGCCACCGCGCGTTGATGCGCCGGCCGCCCATTCGCGCCACGTCGGTCGTGGTCGCACGGAGCCGGGCGTGGTTCTTGCTGACCTGACGGACGAGGTCGGTGCGGAAGGCGCGGAGCAGCAGGCGGACGGGTGCCGGCAGCGTCGGGCCGATCTGGGCCGCCTGCCAGCGGAGCAGCTCCTCGCCCGGCCTCGCCGAGGCGCTGAGCAGCGCGACACCGGCGAGGTCGCGGTCCTCGGCGGCCACCATCGCGGCCACGAGCGCTCCCTCGCTGTGCCCGACCAGCACCACGCACGACGCGTCCACCTCGGGACGCTGCCGCAGGACGGCGAGGGCCGCTCGCGCGTCGGCGGCGACGTCCGTCAGGCCGGTCGCCAGGAAGCTGCCCGAGCTCTCGCCCACGCCCCGCTTGTCGTAGCGCAGGGTCGCGAAGCCGGCGGCGACGAGGGCGTCCGACAGCTCGCGCGTGATGCCGAGGCGGAGCTGCCGGACGTCCGAGTCGCGGTCGACCGGGCCGGAGCCGGGCAGGACGAGCGCGGCGGGGAAGGGGGCGGCGTGGCCGGGCGTCGTGAGGGTGCCGACGAGCGTCTCGCCGTGGGATCCGATGCGGACGGTGGTGCTGATGGTGTTCACGGGTGTCTGCGCGTGGCGGGTCGACGGCTCACCCGAGGGCACTGCGGATCCTCTCGGCGACCGATGCCGGCTCGTCGACGTCGAGGAGCAGCTCGGACCACCGGTCTCCCTCGAGGCGGACGTGGACGGCCGGCCGCTGCCGCCGCACCGAGACGAGGGCACGACGGCTCCGGCCCCGCCACGTCCCGACGAGCCGGACGCCCGGGATGCCCAGCCCGGGGGCCCGGATCCCGCGCGCCGCCGCGATGCCGTCGGGGACCACCTCGACGGCGCGCACGGCGGACAGCGGCACCTCCGTGTCACGGAGGAGGCCGAGGATCTTCTCGGACCGCGTCGGGTGCACGCGCAGGGAGGTGCGGGTGAGCGAGATCGTGGTCATGGGGTGATCCTTCTCAGCGACGAGAACATTGTCAAGTATGAGAGCGTCACGTAGGGTGGAGGCATGGCACTGACCCCGGCCGACGTCGTGCTGCACCCCGTCCGGCTCCGGATCGCGCAGGCGTTCCTGGGCGGTCGCGAGCTCACCACGTCCGACCTGCGCGGCGAGCTCGCCGAGGTGCCCGCCGCGACCCTCTACCGCCAGGTCGCCGCGCTCGTCGACGGGGGTGTCCTGGAGGTGGCCGCGGAGCAGCGCGTCCGGGGCGCGGTCGAACGCACCTACCGGCTCCGGGAGGGGGCGGCGTCCGTCGACGCGGACGCGGCGGCCCGCATGTCCCTCGACGACCACCGCCAGGCGTTCCTGGTCTTCGCCCTCGGGCTCCTCGGGGAGTACGACCGGTACCTCGCGACGGGCGACGTCGACCTGGCCCGCGACCGTGTCGGGTACCGCTCCAACGCCCTGCACCTGTCCGACGACGAGCTCGACGAGATGGTCGCGGCGTTGCGGGAGGTGGTCCTGCCCCGCCTCGCGCACGAGCCGGCTCCCGGCCGGCGGCGACGGCTGCTCAGCACCGTGCTGCTCCCGGGGGACCACCCGGCGTCCGGGTCACCGGCCGAGGGCCCGACGACGTAGGTCCCTGCCGGGCGCGGCGGCCGCCCGCCCCCGCGCGGAGGTCCGGCTCGATGCCCCCGCCCGCGGTGCAGGGATGCCGCGGGCGGGGGCGGCTCTCAGCGCCGCACCGCGTCGGCGAACCGCTCGTCGAGGTCGTCGTCCGCGTCACCGACCGCCTCGTCCAGCGGGTCGCGGACGAGCGCGCCCACCGACTCGGGGAGCCAGCCGGTCGCCGTCCGCCGCAGCGCGGAGCCGTCACGCGGGTCGAGCGCCACGAGGTGCAGCCACCCGCCGGTCACGAGGGCCGCGACGTTCGCGTGCCGGTCCAGCACCGCGTCGATCGCCTGCGGGTCGGCGGCCACGACGGCGAGCAGGCGGACGGGGTCGTGGACCGTCGCCCCGTCGTGCCGCACCGACTGCTCGGCCAGGCCGGTGAGCAGGTCGCCGCCCGGGCCCGCCAGGACCCCGAGCGCCCCGACCGGGTTGTGCGCGGTCTTCGTCCCCGACCCGAGGTTGCGCGGGTCGGCGGCGGAGAACAGGTACTGGGCGTTGATCCAGTGCGCCACCACCAGCGGCGCCGTGAGGATCGACTCGAGCAGGGCGCCGTCGGGGTCCGCGGACGCGTCGTACTCGTGGAGGAACGACCGGCCGCCCAGGTCGACCTGGCGCGTGAGGTCGCGCGGCGCCGCGATGAAGAACGCGTTGCCGGCCAGGCCCCACTCGTGCCGTACCTCGCTGCCGTCCAGGGCCCGACGGCGCACGTGCCGCACGGCCCGGTCGGGCGTCACGAGCCCCCGGGGCGCGCCGGGCAGACGGGTGGTCCGCTCGGTCGCCGTCCGTGCGCCGGCGTCGGCGAGCGCCGCGACCAGCCCGGTGGTGTCGGCCGTCGGCTGCCCGGCGTAGAGCCGGACGCTGTCGAGGGCCGTGTCGTGCTCGGCCGCCACGACCACCGTGTCCTCCGGCAGGGCGAGCCCCTCCTGCTCGAGGCGCCGGCGCACCGCCGGTGCGTTGAGGGTCGCCGCCGCCAG
This sequence comes from Actinotalea ferrariae CF5-4, assembly GCF_000603945.1. Taxonomy (GTDB): domain Bacteria; phylum Actinomycetota; class Actinomycetes; order Actinomycetales; family Cellulomonadaceae; genus Actinotalea; species Actinotalea ferrariae. The sequence continues at coordinate 3,776 of NZ_AXCW01000294.1, forward strand.
GCGGGCGTTGAAGGCGCCCCGGCTCCCCCCGCACGCCCCGCAGTCGAACGCGGCCTCGGCGGGGTTGTTCGTCGACGTGCTGCCGTGCCCGACGAGCACCACCACGGGCGCTGTCCGCGGACCGTGCAGCCCGGTCGCCCGCACCAGGCCGACGGCGGCGTCGACGAGCCCCGGCCACGCCTCGCCGTCGGCGACGAGCTCGCCCACCGCGACCTCGGGGAGCGCGCGTGCCGACGGCACGAGGGTCTGGGCCACCGTGACGGCGCCCTTGAGCGCCGCGACGTCGACCGCCGCGAAGCCGCCGCCCGGTGCGTCGAGCGCCGCCCGCAGCGCACGCAGGAGCAGCGTGCCGACGCCCGGCTCCAGGACGACGTCCTCCCGGACCGTCGCGGTGGGCGCGACGAGGACGGGCAGGCGGTCGGCGGTCCGTGCGGCGTGCCCCGTGCCGCACGTCCGCTGCACGGTGAAGCCGAAGAACCCGGCGAAGCCGACGGTGCGGACGTCGGCGACGGCCTCCAGGTGCCGCCGCAGCGGCTCGCTGCGCACGTCGATGCAGAACACGAGGTCCGCCGCCGCACGTCCGGCCCGCTCGCGCGTGACGGCGCCGGCGCCGGCGGCCACGGAGGTGACGGTGGCCGCGTCCAGCGCCGCCAGGAGCCCCGACCGGAGCTCCGCCTCGTGCTGGTCGAGCGCGGCCAGGGCGGCCGCCACGACCTCGTCGTGGCCCGTCCCGGCGTCCCGCGCGAGGGACGCGCCCGGTTCCGGCAGCGCG
>NZ_AXCW01000295.1 GCF_000603945.1 Actinotalea ferrariae CF5-4
CGCGAGCGGCAGGTCACCCGGACGCAGCCGAGCGCGCAGGGCCGAGCGGGACCGCCCCAGCACCGGGTCCCCGGCGCCGGCCGCGACGATCGCCCCGGCGGCGGCCTCGGTGAGCAGCTCGAGCGCGTCGAGCTCGCGCGCGCCGAACCGTCGCCGCTCCCCCGTGAACGCGACGTTGACGCCGATCAGCTCGCCGCGCCACCAGATCGGGACGGCCACCGCGGCGCCGTCGACGGCGGGGTGCCCGGCGGGCAGGTGACCGCCGCGCAGGCGCGCGTAGCTGTCGATGACGACCGGGCGCCGCCGGCTCACCGCGCAGCCCGTCGCCCCCTCGTCGAGCGGGAAGGCCTGACCGAGCCGGCAGTGGATGCCGCGCTCCGCGAGCTTGCGGTACCGGCCCGCCTCCCAGTCGACGACCGAGATGCTCCCGGCGACGGAGCCGATGGCCCTCGCGGAGTGCTCCAGCAGCGCGTGCAGGAGGGGGGTCAGTCCGTGGGCGGCGTAGACGTCCGCGACGGCACGGTCCAGCGCGAAGGGCCCGTCGGCCTCGCCGGCGGCCCTTCGTCGCATGCGGTCAGCGTCGACCCCCACAGGTCGGACTGTACGACCGCGCCCGACCTCCGGCGAACCGTTCGGAGCGCCGCCTCAGGGCGGCTCGGGCCGCAGGTCACCCGCCCGGGTGATCGGCTCGGGGGGCACGTCCGCGCGCCGGGGCCGCGACGTCGTCGTCCTCCTGGGCGGCGTCCCGGTGGTGGGCGAAGAAGTCGAGCAGCAGCCCCGAGCACTCCTCGGCCAGCACCCCACCGACCACCTCGACGCGGTGGTTGAGCCGCCGGTCCCGCACGAGGTCGTGCACCGAGCCCGTCGCGCCCGCCTTGGGGTCCCACGCCCCGAGGACGAGCCGCGGCACACGCGCGAGCACGGTGGCACCGGCGCACATCGCACACGGCTCGAGCGTGACGACGAGCGTGCAGTCGTCCAGACGCCAGCGCCCCAGCGTCCGGGCCGCGTCCCGCAGCGCGAGCACCTCGGCGTGCGCGGTCGGGTCCCCGGTCGCCTCCCGCTCGTTGCGCCCCCGCCCGACGACGGCGCCCCCCGGCCCGACGACGACGGCGCCCACCGGCACGTCGTCGGTCGCCAGGGCGAGGCGGGCCTGCGCGAGGGCCTCGCGCATCCACGCCTGCTCCTGCTCGCGCACGGACCGACCGTAGCCGAGCGGGCCGACGTGCCGACCGGGACGCCGCCCGCGACCGGTACCGTTCAGCCATGCGCCTGCACGTCGCCGACCACCCGCTCGTCGCCCACAAGCTCACGGTCCTGCGGGACGTGCGCACCCAGTCGCCGACGTTCCGGCTCCTGGTCGACGAGCTCGTCACCCTCCTCGCCTACGAGGCCACGCGCGACGTGCGCACCGAGACGATCGAGATCGAGACGCCGGTCGCCCGCACCACGGGGACGCACCTCGCCGACCCGCGCCCGCTCGTCGTGCCGATCCTGCGCGCGGGGCTCGGGATGCTCGAGGGCATGACGCGCCTCCTGCCGACCGCCGAGGTCGGCTTCCTCGGGCTCCAGCGCGACGAGGAGACCCTCCAGGCGATCACCTACGCGAACCGCCTGCCGGAGGACCTGTCCGGCCGGCAGTGCTTCGTGCTCGACCCCATGCTCGCGACCGGCGGGACGCTCGTCGCCAGCATCGACTACCTCTTCGAGCGCGGCGCCCGCGACGTCACCGCGATCTGCCTGCTCGCGGCACCCGAGGGTCTCGAGGTCGTCGAGGACCACGTCGGCGAGCGGGCGGACGTGACCGTCGTCGTCGCCGCGGTGGACGAGCGCCTCAACGAGAAGGCGTACATCGTCCCGGGCCTGGGCGACGCGGGCGACCGCCTCTACGGCCTGGTCTGAGGCGCGGGACCGCGAGCCGGCGCGTCGTCGGCCGCCCGTAGACTCGGCTGCCATGGCCAAGGCAGTCGTCCCCGCGCGCGGCATGCGCGACATCCTCCCCAAGGACAAGGCGAAGCGGGACGCGGTCCTCGACACGATCCGCGCGACGTACCGGCGCAACGGGTTCGCGGAGATCGAGACGCCGGCCATCGAGCCGCTGTCGCGCCTGCGCTCCAACCAGGGCGGCGAGAACGAGTCGATGCTCTTCGAGCTCCTGCGCCGCGGGCTCGACCCGGAGCAGGAGCTCCTGCCCGCCGACGCGACCGACCTCGCGCTGCGCTACGACCTCACCGTCCCGCTCACGCGGTTCTACGCCTCGCACGCCGCGGAGCTGCCGACCGTCTTCCGCGCGCTGCAGATCGGGTCGGTCTGGCGCGCCGAGCGGCCGCAGAAGGGCCGCTTCCGCCAGTTCACGCAGTGCGACATCGACATCATCGGTGAGCCCGGGATCCTCGCCGAGGTCGACCTCATCGTCTCGACGATGGCGGCCTTCGACGCCCTCGGGATGGGCGCGGACGTGACGCTGCTGGTCAACGACCGGCGCGTGCTGCAGGACCTCCTCGAGGCGGCCGGGGTCGCGCCCGAGGCGGTGCCCGAGACGCTCATCGCGCTCGACAAGCTCGACAAGATCGGCCGCGACGGCGTGCTCGCGGAGATCGCGCGCAAGGAGCTGGCGTCCGACGACGCCGCGACGCTGCTGCTGGACACCGTGGAGGCGCTGCAGGGCCAGGGCGGCCCGGACGACGAGCCGCTGCGGACGGGCCGCGTCGTCGTCGGCGGTCGTGAGGTGGGGCTGTACGAGCTGCCGGAGATCGTCCGCGCGGTCGCCGCGGTGCTGCCCGACGCGCGGGTGGTGCTCGACGCGACCCTGGTGCGGGGCATGGGCTACTACACCGGGCCGATCTTCGAGGTGCGGCACGCGGGGTCGTCGGGGTCCGTGGCCGGCGGCGGCCGGTACGACGGCGTCGTCGGCAAGTGGCTCGGCCGCGACGTGCCCGCGTGCGGGTTCTCCATCGGGTTCGAGCGGATCATCGACCTGCTGCCCGACCCGGCCGCGGACGGGCGTCGGGTCGCCCTGCTGCACGGCGCCGACGCCGCACCGGCCGAGCTGCTGCGCCTGCGCGCGGAGCTCCAGGCCGACGGGGCCGCGGTGACGCTGGTCAAGCCGCCGCGCAAGGTCAGCGGCGCGTTCTTCGACGGGCTCGTCGGCGAGGGGTTCACGCACGTCGCCGACGCGCGTGCGGACGACCCGCGGGCGCTCCGGGAGCTCGCTCGCGCCTGACGCGCTGCTGCTCGGACGACGACGCGCCTGCGCGTCGCTCCGGGACGATTCGGACGCCGCTGCACGCTTCGACTCGGACCCCGTCCAGATCCTGAGACGAATCCTCAATCGCCCTTGGTGATGGCCCTGTCACCAGTCACACTTGCTCTATGACCGCGTTACCAGTGGCTATGACAGCCGCCACGGCACCTGCCGTCGCAGCGGTCACCGCCATGCCGCCCGGCCTGACGACGGGCGCCCCCGCCTTCGCGCTGCACGTGACCATCGACCCTGAGGCCGGACCGGCGGCCACGGCCCTCCTGGCCGAGATCGCCCGGCGCGTCCTCATGGCGGTCGAGGAGGCCGGCCCGATGGCGCGTTCGCGGTCACTGCTCGCCGTGACACCGAGCGGTCGGCTGAGCCGCGCGGTCTCGCGCGTCGGCGAGGAGCTCGCCGCGGCCGAGCTGCCGGCGAGCAGCCGACCCGGTGACGCCGCGACCCGGGCCGGGGCGGCCTGGTCCGTCCCGACGCAGGCGCTGCGACCGGTGGTCGAGCTGACGGCGACGGAGCGCACGACCGGGCACGCGGGCATTCCGCACGTCGCCGCCCTGGTCCTCGACGTCGACGCCCGCGAGGTGACCCGCGACGGCGTCGTCGTCCCCATGACGCACAAGGAGCTGGGCCTGCTCGAGCACCTCCTGCGCAACCCCCACCGGGCGGTGCCGCGGGACGAGCTGCTGCGCGAGGTCTGGCGCAAGAACGTGACGGCACGCACGACGCGAACCATCGACGTCCATGTGCGACGGCTGCGGGAGAAGCTGGGGGGCTGCCTGCGGATCGTCACCGTCCGGGGTGTGGGGTACCGATGGGACCCCACACCCGATGTTGTCCTCGTCGGCTCGGGGGATGCTGACTGAGGGCGCGCACTGCCGGGTCGCGCGACGCCGGGGGGCACCCCGCGCGGCCCGGCAGTGCACAACCGCACGAGCCGCTCCTGCGACGTCGAGCGGGGCCCGGCCCATCCGGCGGGGCCCTGACCTCGCCGTCCGACCACCCGCGTCGATCGTCCGGCTCCCTCTCCTCGCGATCGGACGTCGACGGTTGTTCGCACCGCCCCGAGCACGTCTGTGGGGAGTGTTCGTGGCGGCATGTGCCACGAACACTCCCCACAGATGGCGACTCCGCGGGCAATCCTCAGCAGGCTCGTGATGCGACGGCGCCAGCCGACCCGTGCGGCGGAAGCGGGCGTACGCCGTCGTCGGGGAGGGCCTCCTGTGTCGTGCCGTCGCCACGGCGGACGGCCCGGCCCTCGTGCTCGATCTCCCCGCCGTCGGGCGCGTCAGGTAAACCGGCTCTTCGCAGATGAGGGTG
>NZ_AXCW01000296.1 GCF_000603945.1 Actinotalea ferrariae CF5-4
CCCAGCAGCCGACGGCGCCCACCGCGTCACCGGTCCGCCCGGCCCTCCCGGACGGCGCGCGCGGCCCGGTGGGCAAGTACCCCGCCCACGAGCGCCCCGGTCAGCAGGGCCGCCGCGCTCGCGAGGAAGGCCGCCAGGACGAGGCCCGGCGGGCCGCCCACCAGGATCACGACCGCGGCCACCGCCGCGAGGACGGCGCCCACCAGCCCGGCGACATCGGTCACGGTGCGTCCCGCCTGGTGCCCGGCCTGCCACGCCTGCGGCGACGACAGCGTCGCCCGGGTCCGGAAGCCTGCCCCGCGGTTCGGGCCGAGCCTGCCGTCGGCGGCCGCCCGATTGACCTCCCGGACGGCGACCGCCCCGACGACGAGCAGTACCGCTCCCGCGAGCAGCACGCCCTGGTCCTCCATCAGTGTCCCCCTCCGTGCCCGACCGCCGGCCCGACCGCCGGCCCGAC
>NZ_AXCW01000297.1 GCF_000603945.1 Actinotalea ferrariae CF5-4
TCCGACTGCTCGACCGACCGACCCGACCAGCCCGCCCCGGCCGATCCCCCTCAGTCTCCCAGCTGCTGCCACAGGAACGTGTACGCGAGGGCGCTCATGTGCGCGGCCTGGGCGTTGGTCGCCGCGCCGCCGTGGCCGCCCTCGATGTTCTCGTAGGACGTCACGTCCGCGCCGACCTCCCGCAGCAGCGCGGCGAACTTGCGCGCGTGGCCGGGGTGCACCCGGTCGTCACGCGTCGACGTCGTCAGCAGCAGGGGCGGGTACGCCCGCCCGGGCTCGACCAGGTGGTACGGCGACCAGTGCTGGAGGAACGCCCAGTCCGCGGGGTCGTCCGGGTCGCCGTACTCCGCGGCCCACGACGCCCCTGCCAGCAGCAGGTGGTAGCGGCGCATGTCCAGCAGCGGGACCTGGCAGACGATCGCCCCGAACAGCTCGGGGTACTGCGTGACCATGTTCCCCATGAGCAGGCCGCCGTTGCTGCCGCCCTGCGCACCGAGCCGGTCCGGCGTCGTGACGCCCCGGTCCACGAGGTCGCGGGCGACGGCGGCGAAGTCCTCGTAGGCGCGATGGCGGTTCTCGCGCAGCGCGAGCTGGTGCCAGCGCGGCCCGTACTCCCCGCCGCCGCGGATGTTCGCCAGCGCGTAGGCGCCGCCGCGGGCCAGCCAGGCGCGGCCGAGCCCGCCCGAGTACGAGGGCCGCAGCGAGATCTCGAAGCCGCCGTACCCGTACAGCAGCGTCGGCACGGGCCCGACGGCGGCGCGCGGGCGCACGAGGAAGTAGGGGATCACCGTGCCGTCGGCGGACGTGACCCGGTGCTGCGTCACCTCGTGCGTCGAGCCGTCGAAGAACGCCGGCCCCGCCTTGAGGTGCTCCGGCTCGCCGACGACGCCGTCGGGCCCGATGGTCGCGCGGCCGAAGGTCGACGGCGTGAGGAAGCCGGTGACGGTGAACCACACGTCCTCGGAGTCGATGCTGTCGACGGCGCGCAGCACGACGGTGCCGAGCGTGGGGGCGCCCAGGTCGGCCGGGGCGACCTCCACCCGGTGCCAGCCCGCCGCCGTCGGCGTGAGGACGTGCACCCGGTCGGTGACGTCCTCGAGGGTCGTGAGCACGAGGTGCGAGCGGGTCCAGGTGGAGGCGGCCAGCGACGACGTCGGCGTCGGCGCGAAGAGGACCTCCAGCTCGCGGTCGCCGGCGAGGAACGGGTCCAGGCGGGCGGCGAGCAGCGAGCCGCCCGCATAGGTGCGCCCGCCGACCGCCCAGTCCTCCCGCAGCTCGACGAGCAGCCACTCGCGGTGCAGCCCCACCTCGGCGCTGTCCGGGACGTCGATGCGGGTCAGCGCGTCGCCTTCGCCGACGAGGAACACCTGCTGGTGGTAGAAGTCCGTCGCCCGTACGACGACGTCGCGCTCGAAGCCCGGGGACCGGTCGTGGTGCGCGGACACCGCCAGGTCCGTCACCTCCGCCTCGAAGACGACGGGCGCCTCCTCCAGCGGCGTGCCGCGCGTCCAGCGCCGGACCTGCCGCGGGTAGCCGGACGTCGTCGTCGAGCCCTCGCCCGTGTCCGTCGTGAGCCAGGTGGTGTCCTGGTCGATCCAGCCGACGCCGCCCTTGGCCTCGGGGCGCCGGAAGCCGTCCTCGACGAAGGTCCGGGTCTCCAGGTCGAACTCCCGGGTGACATCGGCGTCCGAGCCACCCCGCGAGAGGTCCACGAGCGCCACCCGGCAGTCCGGCCGCAGGATGCTCGCGCCGTGCCACACCCAGCCGACACCCTCCGCCTCCGACAGCGCGTCGAGGTCGAGCAGGACGTCCCACTCCGGCTCGGCCGTGCGGTAGCTGTCCAGGGTGGTGCGCCGCCACAGGCCCCGCTCGTGCTGCTCGTCCTGCCAGACGTTGTAGAGGTAGCCGCCCGCCTCCCCGACGCCCGGGATCTTGTCCTTGGAGTCGAGCACCTCGAGGATCTCGTCGCGGATGGCCGTCTGGAGGTCGCCGCCGAGCCGCTCCAGCGCCTCGGCGTTGCGCTCGCGGACCCACGCGAGCGCGTCGTCGCCGTCGACGTCCTCGAGCCAGAGGTGCGGGTCGTGCGGGGCCTCAGCCTGTGCGGCGTCGTCGGCGGTCCTCGCAGCTGTCGTCGGAGCGGTCGCGGTGGTCGAAGAGGTCCCGGGAGTCGTCACGACGTCGATCCTTCGCGCTCGCCCACCCGCAGGGCAACTCCGGCCCCCGACGACGCCCTCGGTTCGACGGGCCGGCCGTCAGCGGCGCAGGTGCTCCAGGAGGTCGACGGCGCGGTCGTGCGTCTCCGGCAGCGGCTCGATCCAGATCCGCGGGGGCTGGCGCAGCAGCTCGCCGATCGCGAGCTCTGTGGCGTGCTCGTTGACCTCCTCGCGCAGCCGCGTGACCGTCCCGCCGAGGTCCCAGTCGCGCGCGACGAGGATCGCGAAGGCCCCGCCCCCGAGCGCGGCCATGGGGTGCCCCTGGGGGAGCGCGGCGGCGAGCGCGCGGCCCATCGCGGCGGACCGCGCGGCGCGGCGCCAGGGGTGGTTGTCCCCGACGGCGACGTCGACGAGCAGCAGCGCGTGGGTCACGAAGGCGTGGTGGGCGTGGCGCCGGGCGGCGCCGTACGTCTCGGCGAGGCGCACCGAGAGGTAGTCGACGGTCGGGAGGCCGGACTCCGGGTCGATGCAGCTCGCGCGGACGGGGGCGTTCTCGAGCGCGGCTGCCCAGCCCTCGCACAGGGCGCGCACGGACTCCAGGGGCGGCTCCGTCCCGACGACCTCGAAGAGCACGGCGAAGTCGTCGAGCGCCTCGGCGATGCCGACGCCGGTCGAGCCGCGCATCTCCCCGAGGCGGTGCGCCGCGGGGGCGAGCGAGCCGTCGGAGGTGAGGGCCTCGGTCAGCGCGTCGACCGCCGGGTGGTACCAGTCGCCGGGTCGCAGCCACACGTGCTCCACCGTGCGGGCGCGCCACTGCTCGCGCAGCGCCACCGCGGGGGTCTCGACCCTGTCCGTCCTCACGGGGGATGAGAGCGGGGGTCCGGCCGGTCATGACGCGACTTCGCCTTCAGGAACCGGGTGAAACGACCGATGTCACCTGAAGGGTCTACGAAGTGAGCCCGGCGGCCGTGGGACGCTGGGGCACGAGACATCCGGTGGAGGCGTCATGACCGCTGTGGGCAGCGGGTGGGACCTCGCCAGTGACGCCGAGCTCATCACGGCCGTCCGCGCGGGCGACAGCTCCGCCTTCGGCGTGCTCTACGAGCGTCACGTCCCCGCCGCCCGGTCGGTCGCCCGGCAGTACAGCAACTCCCACGCCGACGCCGAGGACGCCGTCGCCGACGCCTTCTCCCGGGTCTTCGCCGCCATCCGCACGGGCGGGGGACCGGACGTCGCGTTCCGCGCCTACCTCTTCACCGTCCTGCGCCGCGTCGCGATGCACCGCGTCGAGACCGGTCGCCGGGCGCAGCCGACCGACGACCTCGCGACCCTCGAGTCCGCCGTCGGCCCGGGGGAGTCGACCGAGGAACCGACGATGCTCGACTTCGAGCGCGGCGTCGTCTCCGAGGCCTTCCGCTCCCTGCCGGAGCGGTGGCAGGCGGTGCTCTGGTACACCGAGGTCGAGCAGATGTCGCCGGCCGACATCGCCCCCGTCCTCGGCCTGACCGCCAACGGCGTCGCGGCGCTCGCGTACCGGGCGCGGGAAGGGCTGCGCCAGGCCTACCTGCAGCAGCACCTCGCGGCCCCGCTCGACGACGCCTGCCGCATCGTCAACGCCAAGCTCGGCTCCTACGTCCGCGGCGGCCTGGCCAAGCGCGAGACGGCGCTGGTGGAGTCGCACCTCGACGAGTGCCTGGCCTGCCGCGCGCTCGTGCTCGAGCTCGGGGACGTCAACCACGGCATGCGGGCGGTCATCGCGCCGCTCGTGCTCGGTGCGGTCGCCTGGACCGTCCTGGAGGGTGTGGGCTTCGGTGGCGCGATCTCCGGCGCCGCCGCGGCGGCCGCGGGGACGGGTGCCGGCTCGGGCGCGGGCGCTGGCACGGGTGCGGGATCGGGTGCTGGTGCGGGCTCGGGTGCTGGTGCGGGCATGGGTGCCGCCACCCCGGCCGCGG
>NZ_AXCW01000298.1 GCF_000603945.1 Actinotalea ferrariae CF5-4
CGTCGGTCGGCGCGACCCGGTCGGTCGCGGGCTCCAGCGCGTACCGGGCGACCGCGAGCCGGTCGCCCTCGCGCCGGGCGACGACGACGTCGGCGCCGGCCACCGCCCAGCCGACCGTCCGCCCGTCCAGGTCCCACTCCGCCTCCACCCGTCCGTCCACCGGGTCGACGACGAGCAGGCGGCCGGGGACCTCGCCGAGGAGCTCGTCGGTGTTCGGTGCGCCGAACCCGGCGCCCGGGACGTCGCAGAGAAGGGCGGCGCCCGCCTCCTCGCACCGCGTCACCCCCGCGCGGGGCGTCCACCCCGCCGTCCACCGCACGCGCCCTGTCGCCGCCTCGCGGGCCTGGAGCGCGGGTGCCGTCCCCGTCCCACCCGAGCGGTCCGCCAGGAGCACGACGCCGGCGCCCACGCCGACCACGCGGTCGGTGGTCCGCCACCTCTCCACCAGCGGCTCGCGCAGGGAGGCGGTGAACCCGGGCTCGGGGGCCAGCCGGGCGACGTCGTCGTCGTCGCGCCGGTCGGCCGCCGCGGAGAGCCCGGACCCGCCGGCCAGGCCGGCGCCGAGCACGAGGAGCAGACCGAGCACCCACCACCGCCGCGCGCCGGACGGCCGCCGGTCCGGCACCGCGGCGCGGTCCGTGCCGTGGCTCGGCCTGCCGTCGCCAGCGTCCACGTCGGCGAGCTCGACGGGTGCGGTGCGCTCCCGGTCGACGCTCACCGGCCCACGGTACGACCGGGTACCTGTGAGGAGCCCGGGCCTGCGTCGGTGGGCGCGTCCCGCCTGGCCCGGACCGCCGTGCCCGCGCAGATCGTGTGCCCGGGCCCGGTCGTCGCGGTAGCGTTCCGGAGGACCCGGTGCGCCGACGGCCGCGCCGGAGCGGACGGGAGGAGGCGGCGTGGAGGACGCGCTGCGGCTCCTGGAACGGCTCGCCATGGAGGCCGCCGGAATCGGGTTCTACGATTGGGACCTCACGACCGGCCGCCTCACCTGGGACGCGCACCTCCTGGCGCTCTTCGGCTACACGGACGAGACGTTCGACGGGACCATCGAGGCGTTCGACGCCCGCGTCCACCCCCACGACCGGGTGCGCGTCCGCGAGACGCTGGACGCGGCGGTCGCGACGGCGGGCGAGTGGGGCGCCGAGTACCGGATCGTCCTGCCGGGCGGTGCGGTCCGCTGGGTCACGGCCCGCGGTCGCGCCATCGCGGACCCCGACGGGCGGACCACGCACGTGCTCGGCGCCGCGTTCGACACCACGGCCCACGTCGAGGCCGACGCCCGGGTCGTCCGCGTCCTGGAGAGCATGCCGTCCGCGTTCTTCGCGCTCGACGACGACCTGCGCTTCACCTACGTCAACGCTGAGGCGGAGAAGGTGCTCGGCCACGCGCGTGCCGAGCTCCTCGGCGGCTCGGTGCTGGACCTGTTCCCGGCGGAGCTCACGTCCCGCTTCGAGTCGGAGTACCGGACCGCCGTCGCGACCGGCCGGCCCGTGGCGTTCGAGGCCCACTACCCCGCGCCGCTCGACGGGTGGTTCGAGATCCGGGCGTGGCCCGGGCCCGACGGGCTGTCCGTGTACTTCGTCGACGTCACCGAGCGGCACCGGCAGCAGGACGGGCTCGCCCGGGCCGCCCGGCAGGCCCAGCTCGTCGCCGACGTCACCGCGGCCCTGGTGGAGACGCTCGACGCCGAGGTCGCGGTGGGCCGGCTGGCCCAGCTCTGCGTGCCGTCGCTCGCCGACTGGTGCATCGTCACGCTCACCGACGACCAGGAGGAGGCCCTCGACCGGCGGCACCTGCGCGACGTCGGCTGCTGGCACGTCGACCCGGCGCTGCGGGCCGCCGTGGAGAGCTACACCGCCCACCGGCTGCAGGCCCTGGGGCAGGAGTCCTTCGTCGACCGGGTCATCGCGACGCGGACCGCGCAGCCGGTGCCGGAGCCGGCGCACCGGACCATCGCCGCGCTCCTGGCGGACGGCGAGGCGAAGGACATGCTGGCGGTCCTGCGGCCCGAGCACGCCGTGCTGCTCCCCCTGCGCGCCCGCGGCCGGATCGTGGGGATCCTCAGCCTGTTCCGGGACGCGGACCACGGGCCGTTCACGCCGGAGGACCTCACGACCGCGTGGGAGGTGGCCGGACGGGCCGGGCTCGCCCTGGACAACGCCCGCCTGTACCGCCAGCAGCGCCTCCTCGCCGAGGCGCTCCAGCGCTCCATGCTGACCGACCCGCCGGAGCCGGACCACGTCGAGATCGCCGTGCGGTACGAGCCCGCCGCGGAGGCCGCGCAGATCGGTGGGGACTGGTACGACGCGTTCCTCCAGCGCGACGGCGGCACCGTGGTCGTCATCGGCGACGTCGTCGGTCATGACATGGCGGCCGCCGCGTCGATGGGCCAGCTCCGCTCGCTCCTGCGGGGCATCGGCGTCGCGACGGGTGCCGGGCCGGCCGACCTGCTCCGGGAGGTCGACGAGGCGATGCGGACGCTCCAGACGCCCACGGTGGCGACCGCCCTGGTGGCGCGGATCGAGCAGACCGTCGCCGAGCGCGAGGCGGGCGTCTGCCGCGTCCGGTGGTCCAGCGCCGGGCACCTGCCGCCGCTGCTCGTCGACCGGGACGGGATCGTCGCCGCCCTGGGCGGCGAGCGCTCGGACCTCCTGCTCGGGGTGGACGCCGACGCGCTGCGCCGCGAGTGGCTCATCACGGTCGAGCGCGGTGCGACCCTCCTGCTGCACACCGACGGCCTCGTCGAGCGGCGCGGCACGGACCTGCTCGAGCGTCTCCAGGAGCTCCAGGACACCCTCGGCGAGCTCGCCGGCCTGCCGCTGGAGGAGCTCTGCGACGCCCTGCTCGCCCGGCTCCTCCCGGGGCACCCGGAGGACGACGTCGCGCTCGTCGGGGTGCGCCTGCACCCCCAGGACCGGGCCCGTCCCGCGGAGGCGGGCCCCAACCGCGTGCCGCCGGACGTGCCGGACGACCCGGCGACCTGACCGCGGAGGCGGACGCCGGCGGGCCCACGGCCGTCGCGCTCACCGCGCCCTGCCGCGCGCCGGGGGCGGACGCCACCTAGCGTGACGCGCATGCCCGCAGCAACCCGCGCCGCCGACGCCCTCATCCGCAGCTACCAGCGTCACCTGTCGCCCCGGAAGGGCTTCACGTGCGCCCACCTCGTCGCGCACGGGGGTACGTCCTGCTCCGCGGCAGTGCGCGGGATCGTCGGGCGGCGCGGCCTGGTGCGCGGCGCCGTGCCGACCGCCCTGCGCTTCGTCGCGTGCTACCAGGCCGCCCTGCTCCTGCAGCAGTCGAACGTGCAGGGCGTGTGCTGCTGCGGCGGCATCCCCATCCCGTTCCGCTTCTGACGCCCCTCAGCCCAGCACGACGACGTCCCCGCCGCCCTGCATGACCCCCCGGCCGCCGACCCCGTAGACCCACAGCGACGCCGGGGGCGCGGGGACGACCCAGGCGTCCTCGCCGGTCGTGAGGTCGATCGCGCGCAGGACGAGCGCGCCCTCCTCGTCCAGGTCCGTGACGACGAGCCGGCGGCCGTCGGTGAGGGGCCGGGAGAAGAGGGTCTGCGTCGTCGTCGGCGCCGGTGCGGACCACCGGACGTCGCCGGTCCGGACGTCGACCCCGAGGAGCCGGTCGCCGTCCGGCAGGACGACCATGCCGTCGAGCCGCAGCGGGAGCGCGGGCGGCTGCAGGTAGCCGCCGTCCCCGCGCTCCCACAGCGCCTCGCCGGTCCGCAGGTCGACGGCGGTCATGAGCGGCGTGAGCGTCAGGACGACCTCGGGAGCGGAGCCGTCCGTGACCCGCTCGGTGACCGGCCCGCCCGGCAGGTCCGAGACCGGGCGACCGTCGCCGTCGAACCACCGGCCGCGCAGCGGGGACCGCCACACGCCGAACCCCTCCGGTCCGGTGAGGACGTCGACGCGCCGGTAGCCGCGGGCCGGCTCCCAGGCCCCGAGCAGCCTGCCGTCGTCCGCGCGGACGACGGCCCCGACGGCGCCGCTCACGGTGACGAACCCGTCGCGCGCGTCCAGCAGGAGGGGCCGGGCGTCGCCCCCGCCACCCAGCGGCACCGAGACCCTCCAGCGCGGGACCGGCGCGTCGCCCTCGGCAAGCCCCGGCGTGACCCGGACGACGACGAGGCGCGCACCCTCCCGCACGGCGACCAGCAGGTCCCCGTCCAGGAGGTCCCAGTCGACGACGTCGCCCGGCAGGGGCGTCCGGGCGACCAGCGCACCGTCGCGCAGGTCGAGGTGGAGCACGGCGTCCTGGGGCGACCCCGCCGAGCACACGGCGAGCCCGCCGACCTCGTCCACGACGCACCCCTCGGTCTCGGCCAGGTCCGGCGGAGCGGGGTCGAGGGACCACCGCACGGCGCCGGAGCCCGCGTCGAGCGCGGCGAGCCCCGCCGGACCGTCCGCGGGCGCCCGCACGAGGACGGTGTCGCCGTCGACCGCGAGCAGCCGGCCGGCCTCGACGCGCAGGGTCTCCTGCAGCGGGTCGCGCAGCCCTGCGCTGACGCCGGGGACCTCCGCGTACGCGGCG
>NZ_AXCW01000299.1 GCF_000603945.1 Actinotalea ferrariae CF5-4
CGTCCGTGACGGTGACGCGCAGCATCGTCGGCCACAGGGTGACGAGGGTGCCCAGCACGGTCACCCCGACCCAGCCGAGCAGCATGACGACGACGTGGGCCACGTAGGCCCGCGCCGCGAGGGCACCGGCGGTGTCCTCGCGGGCCAGGACGGTCCCCAGCGTGGCGCCGACCGGGAGGAACCCGGCCGAGACGACGAAGTACCAGCTCGTCCAGCCGAGCCGCACCCCGAGGCCGCGGCGGCTGACGTCGACGAGGACGAGCGCGTGCCAGAGCGCCCCCGCCCCCACGAGCACGGCGCCCGCCACGACGACGGGCCACCAGCCCTGCAGCAGGCCGGTCATGACCGCCACGGCACCGCTCGTGTGCAGCCCCAGGCGCAGGGCCTGCCCCCGGTGGCCGCCGTGCAGGGGCCGTCGCCGGACGGCCTCGGCGAAGTGCGCGGACCAGATGAGGATCGCGGTGCTCACCGCCCCGAGCAGGAGGAGGTGGACCATGAGCCACCCCGCGGCCGGGAACCACCGGTGCCCCCCGGCCACCACCGCGGCGGCCACGAGCCACGCGACCACCAGCAGGTTGACGCGGACGTGCCAGCGGGCCCTCATCGGACGGCCTCCTCGAGGGTGGACGGATCGGTCGTGACGGTCGTGTCGGGCTTGACGGACGGGGTGGCGTGCGGTGGCGGCCGGTCGCCCGCAGCGGGCCCCGCACGCTCGGGCCGCCGGGCTCGCATCGCGGTGCCGACGACGACGGGCAGGAGCAGCACCCCCAGGACCCCGAGCGCACCCCCCGCCCGGAGCGCCCAGGCCTGCCCGTGCGCGTCGCCGCCGACCACGCGCAGCAGGAGGGCCCCCTGCAGGACGGCCACGGGGACGTAGAGGCGGGCGGTGTACGGGACCGGTCGGCGCAGCACGGCGGGCAGGATCACCGGCGCGTGCGCCATGATCATCGTGATGACGAAGCCGAGGAAGACGGCGTGCACCACGGCGTCGTAGACCGGCCCCTCCACCACCGCACCGCCGAGCAACCAACCCGCCCCGGCCACGGCGAGCCACGCGTACCCGCACAGCAGGCAGACCGCGACGTACCGCGGCAGGCCGGTCGAGCGCACCGTGCGTCGCGCCACGTCGACGACGACGAGCCGGGTGACCAGGGCCAGGAGCGCGGCCCCCAGGAGCACGTGGCCGGGCCCGGGCCACAGCGTCGCCGCGACGACGCCTCCCAGGACGCCGACGGCGAGCGGCACGCCGAGCCGGCCGGTCGCCGGCCGCCCCACCCGGCCCAGCTCCTCGCGCTCGGCCGCGATGACGAGGACGAGGAAGGCCGCGAGCCACGGCACGAGGGTCGGGACCGGCACGCCCGCCCACCACAGGACGGCGGCGGCGAGGCCCGCGGTCGCGCCGAGGACCTCGACGGCCATGGCGGCGCACGGGCGTCGGCGCCACAGGAGCACCTCGACGACGAGGGCGGCGAGGCACCCGGCGGCGAGCATCGCCTGGCCCACCCCGAGAGGTACCGCGTCGACGACGAGCGAGAGCCCGCCCGCTCCCAGCAGCGCGGGCGGCAGGACCGCGGCGCGGTGCCGCAGCGCCACCGCGCGCTCCAGGGCCACGAGCGTCCCGACGAACCCGAGCACGAGCAGGGGGCCGTGGACCTGCGGGAGCCGGTCGGTGCTGAGCGGGGCGGGCAGCCCGAGCAGGAGGAGACCTCCGTCCAGACCGGCGAGCAGGGCCGCACCCCCGAGGAGCAGCACGGCCACCCTGGTCCGGACCGTGGGCACCGACCTCTTTTTCACACCCGCAACGCTAGGAAAAGACAACCGCCCGGGGCGGGACCTAGGTCCTACCCCGGGCGGTGCCGCCGTCCGGTGCTCACGGGCGCGCGGCCGACTCCCGGAGCACAGCGTCCGTCTCCCGCGCCGACGGTGCGGTGTCCGTCTCCCCCGCCGGCAGCTCGATGCTCCCGCTCAGCTCGGGCGACCGGCGGTGCAGCATCCGGTGGATCGTCAGGTGCATCCACACGGCGCTGACGAGCGTCAGCACGAAGATCACGAAGAACGTCGACTGGGGCATCCCGGTCCACGACTGGAGGTAGGCGAACATCGGCGGCAGGAAGAACCCGCCCAGCGCGCCGAGCGTGCCCACGAGCCCGCCGACGGCGCCGACGTCGTTCGGGAAGTACTCCGGGATGTGCTTGAAGACGGCCGCCTTGCCGACGCCCATCGCGACGCCGACGAGGAACACCAGTGCCGTGAACGTCACCACGTTGAGCTGGTACGGCAGGACCTCCCGCGCCCCGCTCGGCTCCACGGTCTCCGCGACGCGGATGACGATGTAGCCGTACGGCATCATCAGGATCCCCGACGCGACGAGCATCACGCCGAACGTCGCGTACATGACGACCCGGGCCCCGAACCGGTCGGCCAGGTGACCTCCGAGGGGCCGCAGGAGGCTCGCGGGGAAGATGAAGAGCGCGGTCAGCAGGGCCGCCGTCGCCAGCGGCACGTCGAAGACGTCCACGTAGTACTTGGGCAGCCAGGCGGACAGCGCGACGTAGGCGCCGAACACGACGACGTAGTAGAGGCTGAAGCGCCACACGCGGACCTCGCGCAGCGGCCGGAGCATCTCCCGCAGGGGGCGGCCCTTGCCCGGGGTCCGGTCCTGGCGCGGCGTGAGCAGCCACACGGCCGCCGCCATCGAGAGCAGCAGGACCGCGTAGATCAGGGGCACGAACCGCCAGCCGCCGAAGGAGAGCCCGGCGATCGTCAGCGACGGGACGGCGACGATGAGCGTCGGACCGATGAGCTTGGTGACGGACGCTCCGACGTTGCCCGCCCCGAACACACCGAGGGCGAAGCCCTGCCGCTCGCGCGGGAACCAGGCCGAGTTCCAGGCGATGCCCACGCTGAACGCGTTGCCCGCGAACCCCGCGAGGAACGCCAGCACGAGCAGGAGCGCGAAGCTGTCGGCCTGGGAGACGAGGAACGTCGGGACCGCCGTCGCGACGAGCATCGCGATGAAGACCTTGCGGCCGCCGAACCGGTCGGCGAGGAGGCCGGCCGGCAGCCGCCACAGCGCGCCGTTGAGGATCGCGGTCGCCGCCAGCTACATCAGCCAGACGGCGAACATGAGCGTGAAGCCCACTGTCGACAGGACGAGCACGCGCCGTCGGGCGCGCTCCTCCCCCGTCGCGACGGGCTGTGCGGTGGACGTCATCGTTCTCCCTCGGGTGAGCGGGGCGGCGCACCGGGACCGGCCGGTCGGCCGGTCGGCTGCCACGAGCATGTCGGATCCTCGGCGGATGCGTCACCGGACGCGGCGTGGGCCTGCGACCTCGAGCCGCCGCAGACGTCGCGGAACTCGCAGCGCCCGCACCGGCCGCCGAGGGCGCCCGGGTCGCGCAGCCGGCGCAGCAGCGGCGACTCGCGGTAGACGACGTCGAGCGGGGTCGTGCGGACCGAGCCGGCGTGCTGCGGCAGGAAGCCGCTGGGGTAGACGTCCCCGAGGTGGTCCACGAAGACGAACCCCCGCCCGGAGCCGACGTCCATCGGCGCGCGCGGCGGACGGCGCCGCACGGTGGCGCCGGCGAGCACCTCGGCCGTCCGGGCACGCAACCAGGTCCGCAGCGGGCCCGGCGGGAACACCGCGTCGACGTCGTCCAGACCGGCCCGCTGCATGGCCAGCCGGCGGTAGTGCGCGGCCTCCGTCGCCTTCACCGGGACGATGTCGGAGACGTCGTGCAGCCAGTGCAGGACCTCCTCGGTCCGGGTGGCCGTCAGGGGACCCAGACGGTCGCCGCGGCCGGTGGGCACCAGGAAGAAGACGCTCCACAGCGAGGCGCCGGCGTCGAGGACCAGGCGGAGCACGTCCGGCAGCTCGCGGACGTTCCCGGCCGTGACCGTCGTGTTCACCTGGAGCCGCAGGCCGGCGTCCTTGACCGCTGCCAGGGCGTCCACCGTGGCCGCGTAGACGCCGGGGATGCCCCGGAAGGCGTCGTGCGTGGCGGCCGTGGCGCCGTCGAGGGAGACCGATACCGCCCGCGCACCGGCGTCCGCGAGCCGGCCGAGCACCTCGGGGGTCAGCCGCGGGGTCACCGACGGGGACACGGACACGCTCAGCCCCAGCGAGGTGCCGTACGCGACGAGGTCGGTCAGGTCCGGGCGCTCGAACGGGTCGCCGCCCGTGAGGACCACGAGGGGGTACGGCCGGCCGAACGCCGCCACCTGCTCCAGGAGCGCACGGCCCGCCGCGGTGTCGAGCTCGCGGGGGTCGCGCCGCGGGATCGCGTCCGCCCGGCAGTGCAGGCAGGCGAGCGCGCACGCCCGCGTGACCTCCCAGATGACGATGAAGGGCCGCTCCCCCGTGTCGTGGTGGAGCGTCCGCACCGGACGGGCCGGCCGGGGCGTGGGAAGGGTGCCGGGCGCTGCCGCGGACCGCGTCGCGGTCGCGCCGCTGCGGCCCGGCTCG
>NZ_AXCW01000300.1 GCF_000603945.1 Actinotalea ferrariae CF5-4
CGCGCAGGGGTGGACGGCGCCGTCGTCGGCCGGGGCTGTGGACCGCCGCCTCAGCTCGCGGCGGCGGGAGCCTTCGCGCTCGACGAGCCGGAGGAGGACGACCCCGAGGACGACGACCCGGCGCCCGAGCCGCTGCCGCCCGAGGTGCTGCCCCCGGTGCCGCCGGAGCCGCCCGAGCCGCCCGAGCCGGAGCCGCCGGCGGAGGACGAGGATCCGCCCGAGGTGCCGCTGCCCGCGGAGGTCGACGACGAGCCGCCGGCCGACGCGGTCGAGGAGGACCGCGAGTCGGTGCGGTAGAAGCCGGAGCCCTTGAAGACGACGCCGACGGCGCCGAAGAGCTTGCGCAGCCGGCCCGCGCACTGCGGGCACTCGGTCAACGCCTCGTCCGTGAAGGACTGCTGCGCGTCGAAGCGGTGGTCGCACGCGGTGCACGCGTAGCTGTAGGTCGGCACGGTGTCCTCCAAGGTCTCGTCCTGGGCGGGCCGCGCACCGTGCACCGACGACGTCGCCGTCGGGCGCACGTGCTGGCACTCCGCCCCGCCGAGTGCCAATGGTACGGCGCGGTCGGGGATCGGCCCAGCCCCCGCGTCTGACCGCGCAGGTACCCTCGGGCCGTGCCCCGACGTCGTGCCCTGCGCACCGCCCTCATCGCCCTCGTCGCGACCCTCGTGGTGTCGCTCGTCGCCGTCGTCGCGGTGGCGGGGACCGTCGTCCGCCGGCCGCTGCCCGAGCATGCCGGGACGCTGGACGTGGCCGGCCTGGAGGGGGAGGTGTCGGTGCTGCGGGACGCCCGCGGCGTCCCGCAGATCTACGCCGACTCGGCGCACGACCTGTTCCTCGCCCAGGGCTTCGTGCACGCCCAGGACCGCTTCTTCGAGATGGACTACCGCCGCCACGTCACCGCGGGCCGGCTCTCGGAGCTGGTCGGGTCGGACCCGGCGGCGCTCGCGGCCGACAAGGTGATCCGGACCCTCGGCTGGCGCGACGTGGCCGAGCAGGAGTGGGAGCTGCTCGCGCCGGAGACCCGGGCCCACCTCGAAGCCTACGCGGCGGGCGTCAACGCCTACCTCTCCGGGCGTCCCGTGGACGCGCTCGGGGTCGAGTACACGGTGCTCGGCACGCAGCTGGACCTCGCCGAGCCGGAGCCCTGGGACCCGGTCGACTCCCTCGCGTGGCTCAAGGCGATGGCGTGGGACCTGCGCAGCAACTACGACCGTGAGCTGGCCCGCGCACTGACCTTCAGCACGGTGCGGGACGTCGAGCGGGTCGACGAGCTCTTCCCGGAGTACCCCTACGACACGAACCTCCCCATCGTCCCCACGGCGGAGACGGCGGAGCCGGCGGACGCCCGGGTGACGGGTGGCCTGCTGCTGTCGACCGAGCTCCAGGCGGCGCTCGAGCGGGTCGAGGGAGCGCTCGCCGCGGTACCCGACCTGCTCGGCGAGGGGGAGGGCATCGGGTCCAACTCCTGGGTCGTCTCCGGCCGGCACACCGCGAGCGGCGCCCCCCTGCTCGCCAACGACCCGCACCTGTCCATCTCCGCACCGAGCGTCTTCACGCAGGTGGGCCTGCACTGCCGCGAGGTCGGCGACGACTGCCCCTTCCAGGTCGCCGGCTTCTCCTTCGCCGGGTTCCCCGGCGTGATCATCGGCCACAACGCCCAGCTCGCCTGGGGCATCACCAACATGGGTGCCGACGTCACCGACTTCTTCCTGGAGCGCACCGACCGCGACGCGGGGACGTGGCTGCGGGACGGGACGCCGGTCCCGCTCGACGTCCGCACCGAGGTGATCGAGGTCAACGGCGGGGAGCCGGTGGAGATCGAGGTCCGCTCGACCGCCCACGGCCCGATCGTCTCCGACGTGCTCACGGACGTCGGCCGGGCGTCGTCGTCGCCGACACCGGACGGGCTGCGTCGCTCCACCGAGGTGTCCCTGGCCTGGACCGCGCTCCAGCCCGGGCGGACGGCCGACGCGGTCTTCGCCTTCGCGACCGCACGTGACGCCGCGGACGTCGCCGCCGCGGCCGCCCTCTTCGAGGTCCCCGCGCAGAACATCGTCTTCGCCACGACCGACGGGCAGATCGGCTACCAGGCCCCCGGCCGGATCCCGCTGCGGGCCCGCGTCTCGGACGGCCCCGTGCCGTCCGACGGCTCGTGGCCGCGACCCGGCTGGGACTCCCGCTACGACTGGCAGGGCTGGGTGCCGGCGGAGGAGATGCCGGCGGTCGTCGACCCGGCCGAGGGCTTCCTGGTCGCCGCCAACCAGGCCGTCACCGGAGCGGGCGTCGGGCCGTTCCTGACGAACGACTGGGACCGCGGCTACCGGTCCCAGCGCATCCGGGAGCTCCTGGAGCAGGCGATCGCCGACGGCACCCCGGTCGACGCCGCGCTGGCCACGTCGATGCAGCTCGACGACGCGAACCCGTTCGCCGAGGTGCTCGTGCCGCAGCTGCTCGGGGCGCCGGTCGCGGACGACTTCACGCGCCAGGGCGTGGACCTGCTGCGCGGCTGGGACCGCACCAACGCCGCCGACTCGGCCGCGGCCGCGTACTTCGCCGCCGTGTGGGCGACCCTGCTCGAGCTGACCTTCTGGGACGACCTCCCCGAGAGCCAGTGGCCCGACGGCGGGAGCCGCTGGCTCGGCGTCGTCGAGGACCTCCTGGGCGATCCCGACAACCCGTGGTGGGACGACCGGCGCACCGTCAACGTCGTGGAGAGCCGCGACGAGATCCTGTCCCGGGCGCTGGAGAGCGCCCGCCTGCGGCTCACGGTGGACCTCGGCAAGAACCCCGAGGAGTGGCGCTGGGGGGCCGTGCACGTCGCCGCGCCCCAGCACCCGGTGCTCGGGGGGGCCGGGGTCCCGCAGCCGGTGCGGCGCCTGGTCAACCCGACGCCCCAGGCGGTCTCGGGCGGCTCCGCGATCGTCGACGCCACCTCGTGGGACGCGGCGTCGGGCAGCTTCGCCGTCACCGCGGCGCCCGTCATCCGGATGGTCGTCGACCTCGGTGACCTCGACGCCTCCACGTGGGTGACGATGACCGGGACCTCAGGGCACCCCGGCAGCGTCCACTACACGAACCAGCTCGACGCCTGGGCGTCCGGCGAGACGTTCCCGTGGCCGTTCTCCCGCTCCGCCGTGGAGGAGGCCTCCGGGCACGAGCTCACCCTCCGGCCCGCGGACTGAGGGATCCGGCCCGCGGGCCGGAGCCCGCTCGGGCGGGCCTGCAGCCCGAGGTCCGCTCAGGCGGGCCCGCGGGCCCGAGGTCGGCTCAGGCGCCGCCGAGGGGCTGCCAACCCGCGGTGGTCGCCACCAGGTCGATGCGCTGGTCGTGCTCCTGCTGGGGCAGCGGACGCACCTCCGCGTCGTACAGCTCCTCGGGGAACACCATGGCCACCGTCGGCGCGGTCGGGTTGGCGTGGACGAGCACGCGGTCGTACCAGCCGCCGCCCTGTCCCAGGCGGGCCCCCGTCGTGTCCACGGCGAGCGCCGGCACCACGATCACCTGCGCCTCGGCGAGCGCGTCGGCGCCGAGGCCCGGGCCGGCCGGCTCCGGCGGGCGGCCCGGGGCGCGCACGGCGAAGTCGTCGGCGGCCGTGAACCAGGCCCAGTCGCGCTGGAGGCCGGCGCCCAGCATCGGCAGGAGCACCTCGACACCGCGCTGGGCCAGCCGCTCGATGAGAGCGATGGTCCCGGGCTCCTTGGGGCGCGACACGTACACGGCCACGCAGCTGACGCCCCGCAGCTGGGGCATGTCGCCGACGACCTGGGCGAAGTCGTCCGCGGCCCGGGTGAGCATCCGGGGGGTGCGCTTCTCCCGCTCCGCGCGGATGGCCCGCCGGAGCTCGTCCTTCGCCTCCGCCACGGCGAGGCCCGTCCTCCCGGGGTACGGCTGGGCGACGCTGCTCATGGTCACATCATCGCAAAGAAATCGTCGAAGGAGCACCCACGGCGCGCCCGATCGGGTGGTCCCCGGCCGAGCGGCGCTCCCGCCGCAGCCGCTGCCATGATGGGCGCCTCATGAGATCCGTCCACGACCAGCTCGCCGCCGTGCTCGCCGCGGCGCGCCCCGTCGCCCCCCTCGACGTGGTCCTCGCCGACGCCCCCGGCTGCGTCCTCGCGGAGGACGTGACGGTCGCCGCGGACGTCCCCGGCAGGGACGTCGCCGCGTGCGACGGGTACGCAGTGCGGACGGTGGACCTCGTGCCGCCCGCCGGGTCCGCCCAGGCGCCGGAGGTCACGCTGTCCGTGCTCGACGACGTCGGCGTGACGGCCGCCGTCCCGGGGCGCCTCGTGGAGCGCAGCGCGGTGCTCGTCGCCTCGGGTGCGCCCCTGCCCCTGGGCGCGGACGCCGTCGTGCCGTTCGAGCGCACGGACCGCGGCCGTGCCCGGGTCGTCGTCCGCGGGGGCGCCCGTCCCCACGAGAACGTCCGGGCCGCGGGGGCCGAGCTGGCGGCGGGC
>NZ_AXCW01000301.1 GCF_000603945.1 Actinotalea ferrariae CF5-4
CCGTGCCCCGGCCCACCGCCGAGCAGCTCGTCGACGCCGCCCTCGAGCGGTGGCGCGGCGCGCTGGCCGACCGCGCGGGCGACTCGGCCCTGCTCGACGTCGACCGGCTGGGCGACGCCCGCCTCGACCTGTCCACGGCGCACCCGTCGGGCATCGCGCAGCTCTTCGCCGGCCGGGAGACCCGGCTGTCCAACCTCGTCCGCGAGGGCGGCGCCCTGGCTGCTGCCCGGCGCAGCGCCCGCGCCGTCGTCGCGCGGGCGGACGACCACGCCCAGCGGTACGGCCTCGCCTCGGCGTTCCTGGCCATCGGTGTGGCGACCTGGACCGAGCCCGTCCCGCCCCCTGCGGGCCGGGCCGCGGCGGGGACCACGGACGCCGACGACGTCGCTGCGCTCGCCGCCGCCACGCAGGCGGGGGCTCCGCCGAGCCCGTCCGCCGCGGACCGGCCGGAGGACGGGGGTGCGGCGACCCGGACCGTGCGCGCGCCCGTGCTCCTGCGTCCCGTGGCGGTCCGCCCACGCGGACGCGGGGAGAGCGACTTCGACCTCACCCTCGAGCCGTCGCTCGAGGTCAACCCGCTCCTGGCGACCGCGCTGCGCAGCCGGGGCGCGCTCCTGGACCCCTCCGCGCTCGCGCGCGGCGCCTTCGCGGAGAGCGGCTTCGACCCGCGCGCGGCGCTGGACCGGCTCCGCTCGCTCGGTGCCGCCGTGCTGGAGGACTTCGCGCTCGAGGACCGCCTCCTGGTCGGCACCTTCGTGCACCCCGAGCAGGTGCTCGTCGGCGACCTCGACGGGCTGCGCGACAGCGCCGTCGGGCACGAGGTCCTCCGTGCCCTCGCCGACGACACCGAGGCCCGCGCGGCCCTCGCGCACGCCCTGCCGGACCCGCTGGCCGGCGACCGGCCGCTGGAGCAGGAGCGGGGCGTGGGGGACCTCGACCGCGCCCAGGTGCGCGTGCTCGACGCCCTCGCCGCCGGGCACCACCTGCTGCTCGACGCGCCGCCGGGCAGCGACGTCGCCGGCACGCTCGCGGCCGTCGTCGCCGACGCCGCGGCGACCGGCCGCACCGTCCTGTACGTGGCGGGCCACCGCCGTGCCGGGCACGCGCTCGTGGAGCGGCTCACCGCGCTCGGCCTGGACGAGCTCGTCCTCGACGTCGCCCCGGACTCCGGGTGGCGGCAGCAGGCCGCGTCGCGCCTCCTCGCGGCGATGACGGTCCAGCCCGTCGCGGTGCCGGAGGAGCAGGTCGCCATCGTGCAGCGCGAGCTCCTCGACCGCCGGCGCCGCCTGGCCGGCTACATCGAGGGCCTCCACCGCACCCGGGAGCCGTGGGGTGCGTCCGGCTACGACGCCCTCCAGGCGCTCGCCCGCCTGACGTCGGCCCGGCCCGGGCCGCAGACGACGGTGCGGCTCACCGCCGCGGTCGCCGAGTCGCTCACCCCCGAGCGCCGGGCCCAGGCCGCCGTCGACCTCGTGCGCGTGGCCGCTCTCGGGGCGTTCTCCGCCGCGACGCGGTCCAGCTCCTGGTACGGCGCGGACCTCGTGACCCCCGACCGCGCACGGGACGCGCTCCGGCATGTCGAGGAGCTCCTCGAGGCCGTCCTGCCCCACGTGACCGCCGAGGCGGAGCGGGTCGCGGAGGCCACGGGCCTCGTCGCGGCGCAGACCCCCGCCCAGTGGTCCGAGCAGCTGACGATGCTGGCGGAGGTGCGCCGGGCGCTCGACGTGTTCCAGCCGATCGTGTTCGAGCGGTCCGCCGCGGACCTCGTCGCGGCGACCGCGACGTCGGCCTGGCGCGCCGAGCACGGCGTGGACATGAGCGGGATGGTGCGCCGGCGCCTGCGCAAGCAGGCCAAGGACCTCCTGCGGCCCGGCCGGCCTGTCGAGGACCTGCACGCGGCCCTCGTCCACGTGCAGCAGCAGCGGGAGGTCTGGCAGGCGCACTGCCCGGCCGGCGGGTGGCCGCGTGTTCCCGTCGGACTCGCCGAGATCGAGGAGGAGAACGCCGAGCTCGTCGCCCACCTCGACGCGCTGAGCGCGACCCTGGGCCTGACCGGGGAGGCGCACCTCGACCGGCTCTCCTGGGCCGGCCTCGCCGGACGGCTCCAGCGCCTGCGCCAGGACCAGGTCGCGCTGGAGGTGCTGCCGGAGCGCACGGCGCTGCTGCGCAACCTCGCGCGGCAGGGCCTCGGCGCGCTCGTCGCCGACCTGGAAGAGCGGCAGGTCGGCGTGGGGTTCGTCGCCGCCGAGCTCGACCTGGCGTGGTGGACGACCGTCTTCGAGGAGATCCTCCGCCAGGACCCGGCGCTCGCCGGGTACGACGGCACCGCCC
Organism: Actinotalea ferrariae CF5-4; assembly: GCF_000603945.1. Classification (GTDB taxonomy): domain Bacteria; phylum Actinomycetota; class Actinomycetes; order Actinomycetales; family Cellulomonadaceae; genus Actinotalea; species Actinotalea ferrariae. The sequence goes on from NZ_AXCW01000301.1 coordinate 2,332, forward strand.
TCGCCCGGCTCGTCGCGGAGTTCCGCACGCTGGACCGGCGCCACCTGCGCGACCGCGCCCTCCTCGGCCTCGCCGAGGCGAGGGAGCTCCTGCGGACCCGCCTGCGCGGGGCCGACGAGGAGGCCCAGGGCCTCTTCGCCGAGCTCGTCGAGCACCGGTTCAGCGGGTTGCGGACCGCCGTCGAGCGCTACCCGCGCGTGGTGCGGCACCTGCGACCCTGCCTGGTCGCGTCGCCGATGCTCGTGCCGCAGCTCCTGCCGGCGCAGCGGTCCGAGGACCTCGTGGTGCTCGACGCCGCGGGTCACCTGCCGATCGAGGCCGTCGTGCCGGCGCTCGCCCGCGGGCGCCAGGTGCTCGTCGTCGGGGACACACGGTCCGCGAGCGGCACCGCGCTGCCGGCGCTCGCCGAGGTGCTGCCGACGCTCTCCCTGCACGCCGACGCCTCCCGGCGGGACCCGCACCTCACGGCCTTCCTCGCCGACCACGGCTACGCGGGGCTCCTGACCGCCACGCCGCTGCCGGCCACCCAGGCCCTGCTGCGGCTGGACGTCGTCGACGGCGTCGGGATGCCCAACGCGCACGGCGCGGTCGAGTCGACGCAGGCCGAGGTCGACCACGTCCTCGAGCTCGTCACCGAGCACGCCCTGACCCGGCCGGAGGAGTCCCTGGCGGTCGTCACCGCGTCGCCGGTGCACGCGACGCGCGTCCGGGACGCCGTCCTGGCCGAGGTCCGCGACAACCCCGCGCTCGAGGGCTTCTTCCGTGCGGACCGGCCCGAGCCGTTCGTCGTCGTCGAGGCCGGGGCCACCCAGGGGCTCTCGCGCGACGCCGTCGTCCTGTCCGTCGGCTTCGGCCGGACCCCGCACGGCCGCGTGCTGCACCGGTTCGGGGCGCTCAGCGAGCCCGGCGGCGAGGGCCGGCTCCTCGAGGCCCTGGGGGCCACCCGGCACCGGCTCACCGTGGTGAGCTGCTTCGCGGCCGAGGACCTGGACGAGGACCGGCTGCGGGCGCCCGGCGCCCTCGCGCTGCGCGACCTCCTCCGGCTCGCCGCCGAGCGGACCGCCGCGCCCGCGGAGCACGGCCGCACGGCGCCCGACGGCGGCGCGGAGCCGGACCGTCTGGTGCTGGACCTGGCCGAGCGGCTGTGGCGCATGGGCCTGCCCGTCGACCTGCACCACGGCGTGCCGGGCGGCGCGAGGCTGCCGCTCGTGGTCGGGCACCCGGACGTCCCCGACGAGTGGCTCGTGGCCGTCCTCACCGACGACGACGCGTACGTCGGCGAGCCGAGCGTGCGGGTCCGTGACCGTCAGGTCGCCGAGCGCCTCGAGCGGCTCGGCTGGACCGTCGCGCAGGTGTGGTCCGCCGCGGTGTTCCTGGACCCCACCGGGGAGGCGGAGGCGATCGCCCAGGCGGCCGCCGAGGCTGCCCGCCGCCGGGTGGTCGTGCGCGCCGCGCGGCCCGTGGTCCGCCCGCCCGCCCGGGTCGTCGACGACCCGACCGGCGACGCGGACGAGGACCTCCCCGGGGACGACGTCGCGCCGGACGGTCCGGCGATGCGCGACGACGGCGCCGCACCGGCCGTCGACCCGGCCCCGGGCGGCGACGCCGCCGGGGACGACCGGGACCCGCACGAGGACGCGCACCGCGACGCGCACGACGAGGAGTCGGCGGAGGACGGGTCGACGTCGGTCGACACCGGCGTCGCGATGGTCACCGCGGTGCCCACGCCGCGCGGCCCGCGGCCACCGGTGGAGCGGGGACTGCCCGTCGGTGCCTACAGCGACGACCAGCTGGACGACCTCGTGGCGTGGATCGTCGCCGACGGCCGGCGTCGGGACGACGAGGAGCTCGCCGCCGCGCTGCGCGAGGAGCTCGGGGTCACGCGTCGGGGTGCGCGGCTCGACGCGGTCGTCGAGGCCGCCGTCCGCCGCGCCCGCTGAGCGACCGGGGGACGATGGTGCCGTGAGCGACGAGGGACCGGTGCCGTCCGGGGCGGGGCCTTCCGCAGCAGGAGCCGCCCGCCCGGAGCGCCCACCGCGCCGGCGCGGGTACCGCCGGGCG
>NZ_AXCW01000302.1 GCF_000603945.1 Actinotalea ferrariae CF5-4
AGCGCCCCGGCCGCGGCGGCGAGCGCGAGGCAGGCCGTGAGGGCCGCCGCGCCGCCCACGCCCAGCCCGACCGCCACCCCGCTGACCGCCCAGACCAGCAGGGCGGCCGGCACGAGACGCAGGTCGGTGCCCTGTGCGACGGTCACGCGGTCACCAGGTCGCGCAGCTCCGCCAGGAGGGAGGGACCGACACCGCGGACCGCCTGCAGCGCGTCGACGGAGGCGAACGGACCGTGCTCGTCCCGGTGGGCGACGATCCGCTCGGCGAGCACGGGACCGATGCCGGGCAGCGCCTCCAGCTCCGCCGCGGTGGCCCCGTTGAGGTCCACCCGGGCGGTCGGACCGCCCGGCGACGCCCCGGGTCCGCCGTCCCCACCCTCCTCGCCACCACCGGGAGCGGCCTCCGGGGCCTCCTCGCCCGGGCGCGGGACGAGCACCTGCTCCCCGTCGACGACGGGACGGGCGAGGTTCAGACCGGAGAGGTCGGCGTCCGGCGTCGCGCCGCCCGCCGCGGTGACGGCGTCCACGACGCGCGCCCCGGCCGCCAGCTCGACGACCCCCGGGGCGTGGACCTGGCCGACGACGTGCACCACGACGACGTCGGCCGGGCCCTGCGCCTCTCCCGTCCCGGACGGCTCCCCCGCCGCCCCCGTCCCACCCGCTGCCTCCCCCGCGACGCCCTCGACCCACCCGTCGCCAGGGACTGCCGGCGTCGGCGGCCCGGGGACGACGGGCTCGCCCACCACGACGGTGCTCGGCGCCCCGACGAGGGTGTGGGCGACCACGCCCAGCCCGAGCAGGGCCAGGGCGGACGCCACGACGACGGCCGTGCGCGCCGTCGTCCCCCAGCGGAGCGGGCCCGTCGACGTCTCGTGCACGAGGGGGTGCCCGTAGGTGGCGGCGTACGCCGACGTGGCGGCCGCGAGCGCCCGCCGACGGACGGCAGCCGCCTCGCCGCCGACGAACGGGGTCGAGGTCGGTGCCGACGTCGGGGCCGCCGGGACCTCCTCGCCCGCCGAGGGGGCGTCCCGCGCCGCCGGCGGACCGGCCGTGAGACCGGCCAGGCGCTCCTGCGGGCTGCGGTCGGTCGGCACGTCCGGACGCTAGGGCGGCCCGCCCGGTCGGGACGACGCCGGGCCGCCACCCCTGGGGACGACGGCCCGGTGGACGGGGCTGGGGACCGACCGGTCCCCCGCAGGAGCTCCCACAGGCGCCCAGCCCCCGGCGGAGCCTGCGCTCAGACGGGGACGATGTTGACCAGGCGGGGAGCCCGGACCACGACGGTCCGCACGTCGCGACCGGCGAGGGCACGCTGGGCCCCGGCGGTGGCGAGGGCCCGCTCGCGCAGGTCGTGCTCGGCGATGTCGGCGGGCACCTCGAGCCGGTCCCGGACCTTGCCCTGGACCTGCACCACGCAGGTCACCGTCTCCTCGACCAGGTACGCCGGGTCGGCCTCGGGGAACGGCTCCCGGGCGAGGCTGGACGCGTGCCCCAGGCGGGACCACAGCTCCTCGGCGATGTGCGGGGCGACCGGCGCCACCATGAGGACCAGCGCCTCCGCGACCGACCGAGGGACGGGCTGCAGGGACGTGAGGTGGTTGTTGAGGACGATGAGGCGGGCGATCGCGGTGTTGAACCGCATGCCCTCCATCTCCGTGCGGACGTCGGCGATCGTGCGGTGCAGGACGCGGCGCGTCGCCTCGTCCGGCTCGACGTCCGCGACGACCGTCTCCCCCGTCGCCTCGTCCACGACGTTGCGCCACAGCCGCTGCAGGAAGCGCTGCGACCCGACGACCGCCCGCGTCTCCCACGGGCGCGACAGGTCCAGCGGCCCCATCGACATCTCGTAGACGCGGAAGGTGTCGGCGCCGTACGCCTCGTACATGTCGTCCGGCGTCACGACGTTCTTCAGCGACTTGCCCATCTTCCCGTACTCGCGCTGCACCTCCTGGCCCTGCCAGGTGTAGCGCGCGACGCCGTCGGGACCCGTCTCCTCCTCGACCTCGGCCGCGGGAACGTACTGGCCGCGCTCGTCGGCGTACGCGTACGCCTGGACGTAGCCCTGGTTGAACAGCCGGTGGAACGGCTCGCGGCTCGAGACGTGGCCCAGGTCGTACAGCGCCTTGTGCCAGAAGCGCGCGTACAGCAGGTGCAGCACCGCGTGCTCGACGCCCCCCACGTACAGGTCGACGCCGCCCGCGGCGCCCACCGTCCCGTTGTGGCCCGCCCCCATCCAGTACCGCTCGAGGGCGGGGTCGACGACGACGTCGCGGCGGCCCGGGTCCAGGTAGTTGAGGTAGTACCAGCAGGACCCGGCCCAGTTGGGCATGGTGTTGGTGTCGCGCCGGTACTCCTTCGGCCCGTCGCCGAGGTCGAGGGTCACCCGGACCCAGTCCTCGTTGCGCCCCAGCGGGGGCTCGGGCGTGGAGTGGGCGTCCTGCGGGTCGTAGGTCCGGGGCGAGTAGTCCGGGACGTCCGGCAGGTCCACCGGCAGGTGGTCGGCGGGCAGGGCGACCGGCAGGTCGTGCTCGTCGTAGACGACGGGGAACGGCTCACCCCAGTAGCGCTGCCGGCTGAACAGCCAGTCGCGCAGCCGGTACGTGATCGTGCCCGTGCCGTAGCCCCGCTCCTCCAGCCAGGCGATGACGCGGCTCTTCGCGGCGGGCACGTCGAGGCCGTCCAGCGACAGCTCCTCGCTCGAGGAGCTCACCACGACGCCGTCGCCGGTCCACGCCCCCTCGTGGCCCTCGGGCGGCTGCACCGTGTGGACGACCGGCAGCTCGTACGCCTGCGCGAAGGCGAAGTCGCGCTCGTCGCCGCCGGGGACGGCCATGATCGCGCCCGTGCCGTAGCCCATGAGGACGTAGTCGGCGGTGAACACCGGGATGAGCTCGTGGTTGACCGGGTTGATCGCCAGGTGCCCGGTGAAGACGCCCGTCTTGCGCCCGGCGTCGGCCTGGCGCTCGACCGCGCTCTTCGCGGCCGCCTCCGCGCGGTAGGCCGCGACGGCAGCCGTGGGGTGGTCGTGGCCCCCGGTCCACACGCCGTGCGTCCCGTCGGGCCACTCCTGCGGCACCTCGTCCAGCAGCGGGTGCTCGGGGGCCACCACCATGAACGTGGCGCCGAACAGCGTGTCGGGGCGCGTCGTGAAGACCTCGACGGCCGCGCCGCCGATGACGTCGAACGTGACGCGCGCACCCTCGGAGCGGCCGATCCAGTTCCGCTGCATGGCGCGGACCTTCTCCGGCCAGTCGATGAGGTCCAGGTCGTCCGCCAGGCGGTCCGCGTAGGCGGTGATCCGCATGTTCCACTGGCGCAGGTTGCGCTTGAAGACCGGGTAGTTGCCGCGCTCGGAGCGACCGTCGACGGTCACCTCCTCGTTGGCCAGCACGGTGCCCAGGCCGGGGCACCAGTTGACCGGCGTCTCGGAGACGTAGGCCAGGCGCTGGGCGTCGACGACGCGACGTCGCTCGACGGCGTCCAGCTCGGCCCAGGTACGTCCGGCCCACTCCTCCGGCAGCGGCCGCGTGCCGGCGTCGTACGCCGCGACGAGCTCCGCGACCGGGCGGGCGCGCCCCCGGCCGCCGTCGGGCCGCTCCGCCTCCTCGTCGTACCAGGCGTCGAAGATCTGCAGGAAGATCCACTGGGTCCAGCGCACGTAGTCGCTGTCCGTGGTGGCGAAGGTGCGGCGCGGGTCGTGGGCCAGGCCCAGCCGCCGCAGCTGCCGGCGCATGTTCGCGATGTTCGCCTCGGTCGTCACCCGGGGGTGCTGGCCGGTCTGCACGGCGTACTGCTCGGCGGGCAGGCCGAACGCGTCGTACCCGAGCGCGTGCAGGACGTTGTCGCCGCACATCCGGCGGTGGCGCCCCACGACGTCCGTGGCGATGTAGCCGAGCGGGTGCCCCACGTGCAGCCCCGCGCCGGAGGGGTACGGGAACATGTCCATGATGAAGAAGGACGACCCGGCGCCGCTCCCGGGCCCGCCCGCGTCGTCCGGGGCGAGGTCACCGGTCGGGTTGGGCGTGTGGAAGGTGCCCTCGGCGTCCCACCTGTCCTGCCACCGCTGCTCGATCTGGGCTGCGAGCTCGGCGGTGTAGCGGAAGGGCGTCTCGGTCGGGCGGTCGGTACGGGCGGCGTCCTGCGTGGTCACCGCGCCAGGCTACTGCCGCAGGTGAGGGACGCGCGGACGGCTGCCCGTCCGCGGACCCGTCGCGCCCCTCGCTCCCCGTTCCCGACTCCGCGCACCTCACGGTGTCCTCGCGCGCCGACCGACTCGTACGCTCGCCCCATGGACGACGACGCCCCCGCCACGCCCCCCGACGCCGGCGTCCTCGCGGCCCGCGCCGCCGCCGCCCGGGCCCGTGCCGAGGCG
>NZ_AXCW01000303.1 GCF_000603945.1 Actinotalea ferrariae CF5-4
GGTCGCGGCCGACGGCGGCGCGCTCGCCCGGACCGCCGGGACGCTCACCCAGCCCGGGGCCCTCCTGGGCGCCCTCGGCGGCCTCGCCGCCGCGACCCTGCTCGGCGCGACGTACCTCGGGCTCCGCACGACGGGTGGCGTCCGGGACCGGGCCCGGGCGTGGGTCGGTCCGTCCGCCGGTGTCCTCGCCGCCGTGGTGTTGGTCGCCGGCACCGGGGGAGGGCTCCCGGGCACCGTCGTCACCGTGTGCGTCGCCGTCCTCGGCGCCGCGGCCCTCGCAGCCCGTGCCGGCAGGGAGGGCTGGGCGTTCGCCCTCTCCGTGGCCGTCCAGGCCGTCGTCGTCGTCGCGCTGTTCGTGCAGGACGCCCCGGTGCTGCTGTCCAGCACGCTCAACCCGGCGTGGTCGGTGACGATCGAGTCCGCGCGCGCAAGCGCGTACGCACTCAGCACCATCAGCTGGGCGGCCCTGGTCCTCCTGCCCGGCGTCCTCGTGTACCAGGGGCTGGCGTACTGGGTGTTCCGGCGGCGCGTGGCGAGCGACCCCGTGCCCACATGAGCGCCGCCCCGTCCCGCGGTGGTGGCGGCCCCGGCCCGGTGGACCTGCGGCTGCTCCGCCTCGCCGCGCCCGTTCGCGGTGCCCTCGCGGCGCTCGTCGGGGTGGCCGTCGCGCAGGCCCTGACGACGGTCGCGGTGGCGCTCACGCTGACCTGGCTGGTGGTGGCCCTGGTCGAGGGTGCGCGGTGGGAGCAGGCCCTGCTCGTCCTGTCCGCGGCGCTCGTCGTGCGCACGGGGCTCGCCTTTGCGCAGCCGAGGGTCGCGCAACGCGTCAGCGGCGCTGCGGTCGCGGGCGCGCGCGCGGTCGGCCTCGAGGCGCTCACGCGCGATCCCGGCGCCGCAGTCCGGGCGGGCGGTGACCCGGCCGCCGTCCTGTCCACGGGACTCGACCCACTCCGACCCTGGTTCGCGGCCTACCTGCCCGCGCTCGTGGTCGCCGGCGTGCTGCCCCCCGTCGTGGTCGCGCTGCTCGTGCTCGTCGACTGGCCGTCCGCCACGACCGTGCTGCTCACCGTGCCGCTGGTGCCCCTGTTCGCGGCGCTCGTCGGGTGGGCCACCCGACGCGGCGCCGACCAGCAGTACGCGCGCGGCGGCCGGCTCGCCGGGCACTTCCTCGACGTGGTCCGCGGGCTGGTGACGCTGAGGCTGTACGACCGCGCCGAGCGCCAGGTCGAGCAGGTCAGGCGGTCCAGTCGGGCGTACGCCCGAGCCACGACCCGCGTGCTGGGCGTGGCGTTCCTGTCCTCGACCGCGCTCGACCTCGTGGCGACCGTGTCCGTCGGGATCGTCGCCGTGGGCGCCGGGGTGCGGCTGGCGGGCGGCGAGATGGCCCTCTGGCCGGCCCTCGCGGCGATCATGCTCGCGCCCGAGGCATACCGCCCGCTGCGGGAAGCCGGGGCGCAGTTCCACGAGTCCGCGCAGGCGAGCGCCGTGATGGACCGCCTCGACGCGATGGCAGGGGCAGGCGCGGGCACCGCACGTCATGAGGACGGCGAGGGGGAGGCGGGGTCGGCCGCCGGGGCACAGGGCGCCTCCGTCCGGTTCACGGGGCGCCGCCGGCCGGTGGTCCTCCCGGACGTGACGGTGCAAGCCGGGGAGCTGGTCGCCATCGTCGGGCGGTCCGGCAGCGGCAAGACCACGCTCCTGCGGCTAATGGCCGGGCACGGCACGCCCGACCGCGGCCGGGTCTGGGCGCGGGGCGCCCTGCACGTGCCCCAACGACCCCAGCTGCCGCCGGCTCGTACGGTCCGCGAGGCGCTCGACACCGGCGACGAGCGTGCTGCGGAGGTGCTCGCGGCGCTCGGGCTCGGCGAGGTAGCCCTCGGCACGCCGCTCGGGGACGACGGCGCCGGTCTCTCGACCGGGCAGCGGCACCGCCTCGCGCTCGCACGGGCGCTCGTGCTGGCCGAGGACGCCCGGGCGGCGGGGGAGGACGTCGCGCTGCTGCTGGACGAGCCCACCGCGCACCTCGACGCGGGCGCCGAGCAGGCCGTCCTCCGGCGCCTGCGCGACGCGGCGGCGCGCGGGGTCGCAGTGCTGGTCGCCACCCACCGGGAACCGGTGTCCCGGGCCGCGGACCGGACGGTTCGCGTCGAGCAGGCCGGGCTGCCCGGGTGGGCGCCCGGTGCGACGCCCGAGGACGCAGGGTCGGGTGAGGCGGCGGCGCCGCACGACGACGGGACAGGCCCCGACCTGCCGGTCGCCCCCGGCACCACCGAGGACAGCGGCCTCCTTGCGGGGGTCCGGCGACAGTGGTCCGCGATGGGCGTGCGCGCCCGGTTCGCGGTCGCGGCCGTCGCGGGGGCAGCGTCCCTGCTGTCAGGGATCGGCCTGACGGTGGCCGCCAGCTGGATGATCGTGCGCGCCTCCGCCCAGCCGCCGATCCTCACCCTGTCACTCGCGGTGGTCGCCGTGCGCGGCTTCGCCATCGGGCGGCCCCTCTTCCGCTACCTCGAGCGACTCGCCTCCCACGACGCCGGGTTGTCCCTCCTGGCGGGGTGGCGCGGGGACGTGGTCGCGGCGCTGATCCCGCAGGTGCCCGGCCCTCTCACCGCCCGCCGGGGGACGCTCCTGCTCCGCGTGGTGGAGGATGTCGACACCAGGCTCGACGGGCGCGTACGCGGGGCTGTGCCGATCGCGGCCGCACTGACAGCGCTCGCCGTCGTGACGGCGGGCCTCGCGTGGCTGCATCCGGTGGCCCTCCTGCCGTGGGCGCCCGCGGTGGTGACCGCGGGTGTGCTCGCACCCTGGGCCGTCCTCCGTGCCGACCGGCACCACGGTCCGGTCCTGGAGTCGACCGGCGAGGCGCTGCACGACGCCGTCGTGACCGCGGTGGAGGGCGCCGAGGGGCTCGACCGGGCGGTACGCCGCGAGCTCGCCGCCCGCGAGCAGGCGGCAGAGGCGGCCCGGGCGCAGGACGCGCGCACCGACGGCCTCGGGCGCGCGGTCGCCGAGGTCGGTGCCGCGGTGGCGGTCGTGGGCGCGGCACTGGCCGCCGCGCTCGTCCCGCGCAGTGACCTCGGACCGGAGGAGGTGGCGGTGCTCGTGCTCGGTGCGGTCGCGACCGGGGAGGTGCTCCTGGGACTCCTGCCTGCGGCCCGGGCCCGTGATCGTGGTGCCTCCGCCGCGCACCGTCTCGCCGCACTCGGTGCGGTAGCCGGCGCCTCCGCTGCCACCTCCAGCGGCGGCGCCGGCGCCAGCGGGACCCGGCAGAGCGACGACTGTGAGGGCGTCATCGTCGCGGGCCTGCACGCGGGGTGGGGCGGCCCACCTGTCCTGGATGGCGTCGACCTCACTGTCGCACCTGCCCAGGTGCGCGAGATCACCTGGCCCTCCGGCGGCGGCAAGTCGACCCTGGCCGCGGTGCTCGTGGGGCTGAGGGCCCCCGCAGCCGGCCGGGTCCTGGTGTGCGGACGGAAGCCGGCGGACGCCCGCCGGGAGGGCCTCGTGGCGCTCGCCGGCGACGCCGACCACGTCTTCGCGACGACTCTGCGCGAGAACCTTCGCCTCGCGCGCCCGGATGCCCCCGACGACGCCCTGGTGCGGGCGCTGCACGACGCCCACCTGGGTGGGTGGTTCGCCGGCCTGGAGGACGGGCTCGACACGTGGCTGAGCGGGGCGACGATCTCCGGCGGGGAGCGGCGAAGGCTCGTCCTTGCGCGCGCGCTGCTGCGTGACCCGGCCGTACTGGTCCTGGACGAACCGACCGCCGGGCTCGCTGACGCCGACGCCGACGCGCTCCTTAAGGCACTGCGGGACCGTGTGCACGATCGACGATCACCGCGTGCCCTTCTGGTGATGCACCACCGCGGTCGCGCCGCCCGGCCGCCCACGACTGACATTGAGGATGTGGGCGAGCCCCCGTAGCGGTCGATCCTGACTCTCGGGAGGGAACTTCTTGGGCGCAGCGACATCCTTCCAGCGGGACCTCGTCCCACAGATGAGTGTCAACCAGCCCTGCAACAGTCCCTCCTACTCGGCGGCGACCTGATTGTCATCCCCACCAACAACGCCTCCTTCGGACGCTCACAGGAGTTAACCCAGAAACTGGTGATGTCACCGTTCCGCGCAGCCGGATACGCGCGGCCGTGCAGATCTCCACCGTCGGCGTCAGCGCACTGATCAAAACCCCGACGGACCCGTGGTGGAGCGCGCCGGATGTGCACCCCGGAGGAACTGGTCGCCACCCTCCCGCTACGCACCACGATCACGCCCGCCGCCGGCCTTGGGCCGGCGCTCGAGACCGGTACCTACGAGCTCCAGCAGGTACGTCGCCGCCCGCGCACTGAGCCCTGATCCACCGGTCGT
>NZ_AXCW01000304.1 GCF_000603945.1 Actinotalea ferrariae CF5-4
GGCGGGGTGGGTCAGGCCGGCGACGGCGCCGTGCGGTAGCCGAGGGCTCCGGCGAGGACGGTCAGGGCGGCGGCGACGACGGCGTGCCAGACGGCATGCCCGAACCACCACCGGGTCGACGGGTCGCACAGCGGCCACCCGGGGCTCGAGAGGATCTCGACGGCGCCGCCCGTCGCCAGCAGGGCCAGGGTCCACAGGATCGGGGGGCGCAGCGGGGGCCGGCGCCACGCCCGGACCAGGCTGACGACGACGGCGACGACCGCCGCCCCGCCCTGGGTCAGGTCCCCCGCCGTCGGCCAGAGGTGGACGACGGGCGCGATCGCCAGCGTCGGCACGACCCACCACCACCAGGACCGGGCGCGCCCTGTCAGGTCCGCGACGGCGTCGGCGGCGATGAGCAGGAGGGTGGCCAGCAGCGGGAGGTCGTGGGCCAGGTCCGCCCAGACCGGGTTCGGGCCGTGCTGCACCACCGAGCCGAACCCGATGCCCGCGACCAGGGCGGCGTACGCGGCCGACGGCGGCTCGACCACCCCTCCGCCCGCGGGGTCGCCCGCCGCGGCCCTCCCGGCGCGGCGCCGTCGTCGGGCGAGGACGACGACCACGACGCCGGCCACGACGAACGCCAGGCTCGACCACGCCGAGACGGGTTCGCGCAGGAAGCCGTCCGCGAGGGGCTCGCAGCCCGGCCCGACCTCCTCGACCAGCCTCGCCACCGTCAGCACGTGCCGCGCCGGTCAGCGGAGCGCGGTCGCGTCGGCCGGGGCACCCTGCACATCGGGGACGGCACCGAGGGTGGCCGGCCCCTCGAGCGCGAGCGTCGTGGTCCAGGGCGGGCACAGCGCGGAGGGCTCGTGGGCATCCATGGTCATACCGCCAGGCTGGCACCGGACGCCACCGGCGCCAGGGACGAAGGACCACCGCTCCGCTTCCCGGGGGAGCCGGCCTCGTCGTCGGGCCGAACGGCCCTGGAGCCCGCACCCCCCGCGGGATAGACCGGGGACGAGGAAGGGAGGCGAGTCCACTGAGGCTCCGGGTGCACGATCGGTGGCGCGGTCGGTCGCTCGTGGCGACCGCCGCCCTCCTGAGCCTCGTGCTGGCACCGGTCGCGGCGGGTGCCGCGGGTCGGCCGGCCGTGCCGTCGTCGGCGACGGGGGTCCGGACGCACGCCCTTGCCCTGACCCTCCCGGAGCTCGACGCGTTCGTCGAGCGCCGGGCGGACGCCGCGGGCCTGCCCGGGCTGGCCTACGGGGTCGTGCAGGACGGCGCCGTCGTGCACACGGCAGCGTTCGGCGTCGCCGGGGCGGACGGTCGCCCGATGACCACGACGACCGTCATGAACACGGCGTCCGTGGGCAAGACGTACACCGCCCTGGCGATCGCCCAGCTCGTCGCGGCCGGCGACCTCGACCTGGACGCGCGGGGGCAGCAGCACGTCCCCGGCTTCGACCTGCTCGACCGGGAGGCGGCGGCCGCCGTGACGGTCCGGCACCTCCTCGAGCACACCAGCGGCCTGTCCACCGCCGACGGCAACCGCCCGTGGCTCCTCGACACCGGTGCGCGGCGCCAGGACCTGCTGGAGCGGATCGCCGACCTGCAACCCGCGCACCCGCCCGGGACCGTGACGGAGGACTGCAACCTGAACTACGTGCTGCTCGGCGCCGTCGTCGAGGCCGTGAGCGGACGGGACTACTTCACCTACCTGCAGGACGAGGTGCTGGGACCCCTCGGCATGACGTCCACCTTCCGCACGGCGGCGGACGCCCGGGCCGCCGGCCGGGACGTCGCGGACGGGTACCGCTACGTCCTGGGCCTGACCCGCCCCGCCGACGTCCCCATGCCGCTGGCCGCGGAGGCCGCGGGCATGCAGTGGACGACGATCGAGGACCTCGCCACCTACGCCGCCGTCCTCGCGGACCACGGGACGGTCGCCGGCCGGTCGGTCGTCAGCGGCGTGCCGGGCTCCGAGGACGTCGACTACGACGTCGACTGGCAGCCGGCCACCTGGGCGCCGGACGACGGCTTCGGGCACTCCGGCGGGTGGGTCACCTACACCGCGGGTCTCGAGGTGCTCCCGCACCACGGGTTCGCGGTCGTCATGCTCGCCAACGCGAACCCGGCGCAGGCCTTCCCCGCCGAGTCGACCTTCGACGTCGCCCTCGACACGATGCGCGTGGCCAACGGCTGGCCGGAACAGGGCGGCAGCCGGGGCGTCGGCTGGTACTACGCGTGGGCCGACGTCGTCATCGCCCTGCTCGCGTTCGGGCTCGTGCTCCGGTGGCTGCGCCTGCCGGCCCGCACGGCCCGGTGGGCCCGCACCGGTCCGCGCGGCAGGAGGCTGCTCGTGGCCGCGTGGACGACACTCGACGGCCTCGCCCCGCTGGCGGCGGTCACCGTCCTGCCGCTGGTCGCCACCGGCATGGACGACCCGGGTGAGGCCTGGGCGCGGCTGTGGACGTCGGTCCCGGACCTGGCAGGGGTGCTGCTCGTCCTCGCGGTCGGCTCCCTGGCCCTCGGCGTCGCCGGCACCATCCGGCTCCGCACGGGCCGGGCGGAGACCTGACGGGCCGCCCGTCGCGAGCAGCTGCCTCAGCGCACCGCTGCGTCCCGCAGGCGCCGTGCCGCGGACGCCGTCCGGGTCGACGACGATGTCGCGGCGAGGGCCGCGAGGCCGGGTGGCAGCGCGATCGCGGCGCGCCGTCGCTCGGCGCAGCCGACCGCCACGTCCAGCAGCTCGGCGCCGCCGCGCAGCTCGTGCAGCACCGGGAGCAGCACGACGAGGGCGTCGAGGACGAGGCGGTCGGCGGCCTCGCCGAGGCGGACGGTGTCCGCGAGGGTCGACGCGACCCGCGTCAGCTTGGGCCGGTCGCCGGCGAACGGGCCGGCGTCGGGCCCGAGGACGTCGAGCAGCTGGCCCCCGAGGGTCGCGCCGGTGAGCGTGCCGCGCTGGGCCGCCGCCGCGAGCGTCTCGGCGGTCGCGCTCCGCACCGTCACGTCCTTGAACGCCGCGAGCCAGACGAGGGCCGCGGCGGCGGGCGCCGCCATCGGTGTGGTGGTCGCGCCGAGGGTGCGCGCCACCCCGCCGAAGGACGCCCGCGGCTTCTCGAGCCAGAAGGACAGCATCGGCTGGAGGTGGACCGCCAGCAGGTCGGGCTCGTGCGGCAGGCACAGCCCCGCGCTGCTGAGGGCCGGCCCGGTCGAGCGGTCGAGGTCGGAGTGCAGAGCGCCCCGGTCCCAGTACGGGGCGACCGTGCCGGTGTCGCACCACCCGAGCAGCGGGGCGTCGAGCCGGCCCGCGGCCTCCGGCCCCCGCCACACCGCGGCGGGGCGCGGGACGAACCCGAACGCGCCGTGGCCACCCGTGGGTCCGACCACGCGGCGCCACGACCGGGGGTCGGAGAGCGCGCGGAGCGCGTCCAGTCCGACGGGCGCGTCGACACCCAGGCGTTCGGCCGCGGCGGGCCGGTCGGCGGGCGGCAGGCGGAGGACCGCGAGCGCGGCGTCGTACGGCACCGGGGGTGCAGGCCGCGGTCCACGCCGCGGGATCCACCGCGACGACCGCACCGTCGGCGTCGGGAGGTCCTCGAGCCGGCGCTCGAGCGTCGCGGCGTCGAGCGTCCCGTCCGCCCGCGACGGCGTCGCGAGGAGCAGGCCGCGCGGCTCGCCGAGGAGGCGCTGCACCTCGCGCAGGCGCTCCTGCTGGAGCACCGCCGGCAGCGGTACCGGCTCGACGAGCTGCCAGTGGTACCCGACGACGGTCGACGGCCCGCCGGCCGTCCCGGACGTCACGGCGCGCGTCGTCGCGCCATGCGGCACCTCCTCGACCCGGGACGCGTAGCCCTCGCGCAGCAGCCCGCCGGGGGGTGGCCGGAACCGCTCGTGGTTCAGCAGCCTCGGGTCCAGCCACTGCAGGACCACCGCCAGGAACGCCGAGCCGACGCTGCTCGGGTACGCCCCCCACGCGTCGATCCGCGCGATCGCCCGTGCCGCCACGGCCTGCGCCGCGACCGGGCGGACGTCGCGCCACCGCACCATCCCGGCGAGCGCGAGCTCGACGGTCACGGGGTCGTCCAGCTCCTCCAGCAGGGCCGCGACGAGGTCGCACGTCTCGTCGGCGTCGCCGGGCAGGTCGACGACGCCCGGGTCGGGCAGGTCGACGGGGGCCGCGGCGTCGGGCGCAGGCAGCGTCTCGGGGCCCTGCGGGGCGAGGTCGGGCCCCAGGGCGTCGATCAGGTCGGGCCACGGCTGCGGGACGCGGGACGCGACGGCCGCACGGGTCGCCGTCCGGCCCGCGTCGTCGAGCCGGGCCGCGCACCG
>NZ_AXCW01000305.1 GCF_000603945.1 Actinotalea ferrariae CF5-4
CCAGGATCCGGGGACAGGCCCCGGGAGCACGTTGACCGTGTCCTTGCGTATGCCCGCGCGACCTGTCCGGGATGCCATCGCGAAGGTGTGCCCGTGCACGTGCATCGGGTGGAACATCATCGACTCGTTGCGCATCACCAGCCGGACCCGCTCGTCGGCGCGGACCTCGAGCGGCTCGTGGTCGCCGAAGACGGCCCCGTTGATGACCCACCTGCGGCCGCCGTCCACCATCTGCAGCGCGAGCTCGAGCTCTCGATCGGGCTGACGGGGCGACAGGGCTGCCGGCTCGGCCACCGTGAGGTCGCCGTAGCCGAGTAGGCGCCCGGCGAGCTCGGCCGGGCGGACCCCCGGGGCTGGGCTCGGCCCGGACGCTGTGCGCAGGACCGCGAGACCCGGTGCGGCATCCTTGCCCTCCGGGACGGCCACGATCGGGAAGGCTCCGTCCCCTGCCGTGACGATGACGTCGTAGCGCTCGCCCATCCCGATGACGAGGGTGTCCACCTCGACCGGGTCGACCGGGAAGCCGTCGGTGTGGGTCACGGTGAGCCGGTGGCCGCCGACGGCGAACCGGTAGGCGGTGTCAGCGCCGGCGTTGATGATGCGCAGGCGGATGCGGCGGCGCGGGGCCGAGCTGACCACGAGGGGGTCCGCCGGCACTCGGCCGTTGATCAGGTGCGCGGGGTAGACGACGTCACCCGTGTCGGCACCCAACGGCTGGTCCGCGGAGGGCATGGTGTCCGCCATGCTCATGCCCTCCATGCCCTCCATGCCCTCCATGCCGTTCGCAGAACCCATGACCATGCCGTCGCGGGCCATCCGCTCGAGGATGGCCTCGGGGGAGTCGCCCCAGCCGTCGGTCCAGTCGTCGAGGACCAGGACCACCTCCTCGTCGTAGCGCAGGGGGTCCGCAGGGTCCTCCACGATCAGCGGCGCCTGCAGGCCCCGGTCGAGCTGGACGCCGACGTGCGGGTGGAACCAGTAGGTGCCGGCGTCCGGCACGACGAAGGCGTACTCGAAGGCGCCGCCTGGGGCGACGGGGTCCTGGGTCGGGCCATCGACGCCTATGCCGCCGACCGGGGTCTTCCCGCGCTCAGCGCGAGCGAGTTCCTGAACGTCCCCGGGCACGGGGCGACGGCAACCGTCGAAGGACACCGTGTGCTGGTGGGCAACCGTCGGCTGATGGCCAGCGAGAACGTCGACCTCGGCGACCTGGCCGCGAGCCGGGACGAGCTGGCCGCGTCCGGGCGCACCGCGGTGCTGGTCGCCGTGGACGGGCGTGCAGTAGGCGTCATCGCGTTGGCCGACGCCGCCCGGGAGACGGCCGCCGCGGCGGTGGCAGCCCTGCACGAGTCCGGGATCGAGGTCGCCATGCTCACGGGCGACAACGAGGCCACCGCCCGCCGCATCGCGGAGCAGCTGGGCATCGACACCGTGATCGCCGAGGTCCTGCCGGGCGACAAGGCGGACAAGGTCGCCGAGCTGCAGCGGGCCGGGAAGACGGTGGCGATGGTCGGGGACGGCGTCAACGACGCCCCGGCGCTGGCCAAGGCCGACATCGGCATCGCGATCGGGGCCGGCACGGACGTGGCGATCGAGACCGCAGACATCGTCCTGATGCGCTCCGATCCCTTGGACGTGTCCGTCGCACTGCGCATCGGCAAGGCCACGGTGCGCAAGGAGCGCCAGAACCTGGGCTGGGCGATCGGATACAACGTCCTCGCGCTGCCCATCGCTGCGGGGGTGTTCTACCCCGCCCTCGGCCTGATGCTCCGTCCGGAGATCGCGGCTCTGACGATGTCTGGTTCCACGGTCATCGTCACGATCAACGCCCTCCTGCTCAAGCGGCTCCGGCTGCCCGCACAGCAGGCTCCGACCGCTCCGCACGGGGTCCGGGAGAGCAAGCCGGAGCCCGCCCCGGCCCCCGCCGGCGTCCGCTGAGAAGGTCCGTACCCATGCAGGCGACGACCGCGACGTGTTCCCCGGCCCCGGCGGTGGCCGGGGAACATCGGCGGCCGAAGCCGTGGCGGATGCTGTGGATCACCGCGGCATGGGGTGCGTGCTTCCTGGTGATCGTGTGGGGCCTGCGGGACGCACCGCTGCTGTGGTATGCCGCCCTGCGGGCGCTGGTAGCCGGGGCGGCGCTGCTGGCGTTCGCCGGTGTCCAGCACCGGCCGGCTCTGCGGGGCGGCCGTGCCTGGACGCTGATCACCGTCCTTGGCCTGGTCAACGTCACGGTGGCGTTCGCGGCGATGTTCGGCGGCGTGGTGGGGCTCGCCACCGGCACGGCCGCCGTGCTGGCGAACGCCCAGCCCTTGCTGATCCTTCTGCCGGCCTGGTGGTTGTATGGCGAGAGGCTCTCCCTGCGGACGGTGGCCGCGCTGGTCGTCGGCTTCGCCGGCCTGGTCCTCGTCGCGGTGCCCGGTGGCGGCGGCAGCGGAGCGGCGCTCTCGCTGCTCGCTGCGGCCGCCGTCACGGGGGGCACGCTGCTGTCCCGGCGCTTGGGCGGACTCGATCTCGTCGTGGCCACGGGGTGGCACCTGCTGATCGGCGGCGTCGGGCTCGTGGTGCTGGCCGCTGTCGTCGAGGGCGCCCCGGTGATCGCGTGGACGCCGCGCTTCGTCCTCTCGCTGGCGTTCCTCGCTCTGGTGGGCACCGCGGCGACGACCGTGGCGTGGTTCACCGAGGCCCGCCACAGCCGGCTCGACATCTTGACCACCTGGACGTTCCTGACCCCCGTCTTCGGCATCGCCCTGGCCGCCGTGGTGCTGGGGGAGCGACCGGGCGGGTGGACCGCCGTGGGCCTGACGGCGGTGCTGGTGGCCATGTGGACCTCCCTGCGGCCGCAGCGCCGGGTCTCCACACCCGGCCGCGCCGTCGACCCTGCTTCACGACCAGCCCCCAGTGAGCCGCACGAGGGCTCCGGGCTCGCCGGCCCAGGTGGCGAGCTCGACCTGCCGACCCGAGGAGAACCGTGACACACCCGACGCCGCCGCCCACCCTTTCCGCGCGGGCACCCGCCCCGGCCGGGGCGGCACCGCCGCACGAGGCGGTGATCTTCGACATGGACGGTGTGGTCACGGACACCGCAACGTTGCACACCGAGGCATGGCGGCGGCTCTTCGACACGGTGCTCGCCGATCCCCGCACGGCGGGGGCGACCTCCAGGGAGCCGTTCGACCCGGAGGCGGACTACCGGCGCTACGTCGACGGACGCGCTCGGGAGGACGGGGTCGCCACCTTCCTCGCCGCCCGCGGCGTCGACGTACCCGTCGGGACGCGCCAGGACCCTGCGGGTGAGTGGACGGTGCATGGCCTGGGGTCGTGGAAGAACGAGATCTATCTCGACCTGCTCGCCGAGCGTGGCGCCAAGGCGTTTCCCGGCACGGTCGGGCTGCTCGAGCGGTTGCGGGCCGGTGGGGTGCCGGTCGCCCTGGTCACGGCCAGCCGCAACGCCGGCACACTGCTGGACTCGGCAGGCCTGTCCGGGGTGTTCGACGTCGTGGTGGACGGTGCGCGAGCCGGCGAGCTGGGGCTGCCGGGCAAACCCGACCCGGCCACGTTCCTGCAGGCGGCGCGAGAGCTCGGGGTCGACCCCCGGCAGGTGGCGGTCGTCGAGGACGCCGTCTCGGGCGTCGAAGCCGCCGCGCGCGGCGGCTTCGGGCTCGTGGTGGGCGTAGCCCGGGCGGGGCAGCGGGCCGAGCTGGAGGCCGCCGGGGCGGACCTGGTGGTCGAGGACGTCGCCCAGCTCGACCTCGGGGCCCTGCGGGCCGACCCGTGGACGCTGGTGTACGGGGGTTTCGACCCCGCCCACGAGGGCCACCGCGAAGCGCTGACGACCCTGGGCAACGGCTA
The DNA here is from genome assembly GCF_000603945.1 of Actinotalea ferrariae CF5-4. GTDB lineage: Bacteria > Actinomycetota > Actinomycetes > Actinomycetales > Cellulomonadaceae > Actinotalea > Actinotalea ferrariae. Next base: position 3,853 of record NZ_AXCW01000305.1, read on the forward strand.
CCTCGGTACGCGGGGGGCGGCACCGGAGCGCGCCGCGGACGGGGTGCACTACCCGGGGACCTACCTCGCGGGCGTCTACAACCGGGTCGTGTCCACCGTCCACGGCCGTCAGGTCGAGGACGAGCACCTGGTCAACGCGCCGAACTGGCTGGTCCTCGACCTGGCCACCGAAGGACGGTGGTGGTCCGCCGGAGGCTTGACGACCACCGACGAGCGACGTGAGCTCGATCTACGCCACGGGGTGCTCACCCGCACCGCCGTGCTCACCGACGACGCCGGGCGCCGGGTGCGCCTGCGCCAACGGCGGTTGGTCTCCATGGCCCGTCCGCACATGGGGGCGCTGGAGACCACCGTGACGCCCGAGGGGTGGAGCGGGACCCTGCGGCTGCGCTCCGGGATCGACGCCGGGGTGGGGGCCTACCCCCGGATCTTGGAC
>NZ_AXCW01000306.1 GCF_000603945.1 Actinotalea ferrariae CF5-4
AGCCCACCAGCCCACCAGCCCACCACGGTCCCGCCCTACGGCGCCCGCCTCCGAGCGCTGTTCCCGCGACACACCCCCATCGCGTTCTTCGACATCTCTGCTTCCCCGCGCGCAGAACTGTCGGAAAACGTGAGGGCCTCGGTGGAGGGGCGGCGGTCGGGCTCGGGCGGACGGGGCGGGGGGTCGACGGCGGGCGTTGTTACGCTCGGCGCTCGTGACGGCACCCGTGGTGGCAGTGATCGGCGGAGGGCAGCTCGCCCGCATGATGAGCCCCGCGGCGACGGCGCTCGGCGTCGGGCTCCGCGTGCTCGTCGAGGACAGCGGCACGGCCGCCGCCCAGGTGGTCGTGGACGCCCCGGTCGGGCGTCCGGCCGCGGGGTCGCCCGTGGTCGACCTGGTGACCGGCCCCCCGACGGCGGCGGTCCTCACCTTCGAGCACGAGCACGTCCCGCCGCACGTCCTGGCGCGCGTGGCCGAGCTGGGGGTCCCCGTGCGGCCCTCCGCGGACGCGCTGGTCCACGCCCAGGACAAGATCGCCATGCGCCGTCGGCTCAGCGCGCTGGGCGTGCCCTGCCCGCGCTGGGCGGAGCTGCCGGACGAGGCCGCCCTCGAGGCGTTCCTCGACGAGGTCGGCGGCGAGGCGGTCGTCAAGACCGCGCGCGGCGGGTACGACGGCAAGGGCGTCCGCGTCGTGCGGGCGGCCGCGGACGTCCTCGACTGGTTCGCCGCCGCGGCCGACGGCGGGCCGGCGCTGCTGGCCGAGGAGAAGGTGCCGTTCGTCCGGGAGCTCGCGGTGCTGCTCGCGCGGCGGCCGTCGGGGGAGTGCCGCACGTGGCCGGTCGTGGAGACCGTGCAGCAGGGCGGCGTCTGCGCGGAGGTCCTCGCGCCCGCGCCGGACCTGGACCCGGAGGTCGAGCGCGCCGCCGTGGAGGCGGCCCTGCGCGTGGCCGAGGGCGTCGACGTGACCGGCGTCCTGGCGGTCGAGATGTTCGAGGTCCCGGCGTCCGGCCCGGGCGACGCGCGCGTGGTCGTCAACGAGCTCGCCATGCGACCCCACAACTCGGGCCACTGGACCATCGACGGCGCCGTGACCAGCCAGTTCGAGCAGCACCTGCGCGCCGTCCTCGACCTGCCCCTGGGCGACACGGCGGTCCGCGCGCCCTGGACGGTCATGGCCAACGTCCTCGGCAGCACGCTCGAGGACCTCACGGACGCGCTGCCCGCCGTGCTCGGCGCGGACCCGGCGGCCAAGGTCCACCTGTACGGCAAGGAGGTGCGGCCCGGGCGCAAGCTGGGTCACGTCTCCGTCAGCGGGGACGACCTGGCCGACGTCCGCCGGCGGGCGGCCGCCGCCGCGGCGCTGCTGCGCGGGGAGTGACGCGGGACCGACGACCGGCCCCGGCACCGTGCCGGACGCCACGACCGCTGGAGAGGACGCGAGGATGACGGAGCAGCCGCTGGTCGGCGTGGTGATGGGCTCGGACTCGGACTGGCCCGTGATGGAGGCCGCCGCGCAGGCCCTGGACGAGTTCGCCGTCCCCTACGAGGTCGACGTCGTCTCCGCCCACCGCATGCCGCAGGACATGGTCGACTACGGCCGGTCGGCGGCCGAGCGCGGCCTGCGCGTGGTCGTCGCGGGGGCCGGCGGCGCGGCGCACCTGCCGGGCATGCTCGCCGCGGTCACGCCCTTGCCGGTCATCGGGGTCCCCGTCCCGCTGGCGCACCTGGACGGCCTGGACTCCCTGCTGTCGATCGTCCAGATGCCGGCCGGCGTGCCGGTCGCGACCGTGTCCGTGGGCGGTGCGCGCAACGCCGGGCTGCTCGCCGTCCGGGTCCTCGCCACCTCCGACGGCGAGCTCGGGGCGCGCCTGCGCGCCGACATGGTGCGCTTCCAGGAGGACCTGCGCCGGCAGGCGCAGGCCAAGGGGGAGAGGCTCCGGGCGCGGCGCCGCGGGGCCGGGACGGGCTTCACCGCCTGATCCCGGGGGCCGTGCCCCGACGCGCGTGATCATGGGCCCACGCTTATGGTCACAGAATGGTCACGACGCGTCCGTCTGCTCTCGGCGCGCCCCTGCGCACACCCCAGGGTCACCCTCAGGACCGGCCCCAGGGCACGGGCCGGGGGCGCCCCGGCGACAGCGCCTCCGGCGCCGGGAACCGCGCCGCGCCGTCGTCGGCGGGCACCGCTGCTCCGGTCGCGCGCGACCGCATGTACGCGCTGGACGCGCTGCGGTTCGCGGCCGCGGTCGGCGTCGTCCTGTACCACTTCACGGCCCGGTGGCACCGGGGCTGGGGCGAGGCGCCCGGTGAGGTGTTCCCGGTCCTCGGCCACGTGTCGACGTACTTCGCCCTGGCCCCGGAGCTCTTCTTCGTGGTCTCGGGGTTCGTCATCCTCTGGACGGCGTGGGGCCGGTCCGTGCCGGCGGTCGCCGCATCGCGCCTGGCGAGGATCTACCCGGCGTACTGGGCGGCGCTGGCCCTGACGAGCGGCCTGCTGCTGTTCCTGTGGAGTGACGGCAAGCAGATCTCGTGGGGCGAGGTCGCGGTGAACGCGACCCTGCTCCAGGAGGTCGTCGGCGTGCGTCACGTGGACGGCGTCTACTGGACGCTGTGGGTCGAGCTCCGGTTCTACCTGCTCATCGTCCTGCTGGTCGCGATCGGGCTGACGCGCAACCGGGTGCTCGCCTTCGCCGGGCTCTGGCCCGTCGTCGCGCTGGCCGTCGCCTGGGCCGACGTGCCCGTGCTGGAGACGCTCCTCATCAGCCGGTACGCCCCGCTGTTCGCCGGGGGGATGCTCCTGTACCTCCTGTACCGCGACGGGCACGCGCGCCTGCCGTGGGTCCTCCTGGTCGGCAACGTGGTGCTCGCGGTGAACAACATCGTCCCGGCGCAGATGCAGTCGCTGGGCAAGAACACCGTCTTCGAGCCCAACCCCTGGCTCCTCGGGGTGCTGACCGTCGGCTGCTTCGTCGCGGTCGGCGCCCTGGCCCTGACCCGCCTGCGCACGATCTCGTGGGCGCCGCTCGCGGCGCTCGGTGCGCTGACCTACCCCCTGTACCTCGTCCACGAGTTCTGGGGCTGGTGGGTCATCGCCCGGCTGTCCCCGACCCTGCCGCCCTGGGTCGTGCTCGGCGTCGCGGTCACGCTCGTGGTGGCGCTCGCGACGGCGCTCCATCACGCGATCGAGAAGCCGAGCTCGCCGCGCGTGCGGCGGTGGCTCGAACGACGCCTGACGGCCTGGGCGGAGCGGGTCTCCCGGCGTCAGGTGCCCGGCACGCCGCCGACGACGCCCGCCGGCAGGGAGCCGTCGCGGATCCCAGCCCAGAGCTCGGCGTTGCGCGCGTCGTCGAGCTGGACGGCGGAGCCGACCCCGCCCGGGCGGTAGTCCAGGCTGAGCAGCCACGGCGTGCCGGTGATGCCCCCCGGGCCGGTGGCGCTGCGGAAGGCCAGGGCGAGGCGGCCGAGGTCGACGATCCCGGTGCCCTCCGAGGTCGTCAGCGCGTCGGTGCCGGCGCGCACGAGCGAGGCCTGCTTGCCCGGCGAGACGAGGACGCCCGGGTCGGTGACCGCGCTGGTGATCGCGCCGATGACCTGCTGCTGACGCTGCGTGCGGCCGATGTCGCCGTTGGGGTCGGAGTAGCGCATGCGGGAGAACGCCAGAGCGGTGCGGCCGTCGGCGAGACGGCACCCGGGCTGCTCCCACACGAGGCCGCTCAGCTCGTCGTTCACGGGGTAGTCCAGGCAGAGCTCGACGCCGCCGACCGCGTCGACCACCCCCTCGACACCGGTGAACCCCACCTCGACGTAGTGGTCGACCGTGAGTCCGGTCATCTGCTCGACCGTGCGCGTGAGCAGGGCGGGGCCGCCCCAGGAGAACGCCGCGTTGAGCTTGTTCGCGCCGTTGTCGGGGATCTCGACGTAGGCGTCACGGGGCAGGCTGATGAGCGCCGCCGGCCCCGACGCGGGGTCGTGCAGCAGCATGATCGTGTCCGTCCGGGCGCCCTCGGTGCCGTCCTCGATCCCGGCGTCCGCGCGGGAGTCGGAGCCCGCGAGCAGGTACGTCACCCCGGGTGTGTCGGCCGCGCCGGACCGCGCCTCGACGTGCGCGATGCGCCCGTCGGCCCACAGCGCCAGGCCCAGGGGCCAGGCGAGCAGCAGCACCAGGAGGACCGCGGCCACCGCGGCGGCAGGACGACGCCGGCGACGGCGTGCAATCGGTCGGCCGGCGCTCGCCGGCTGACGCGGCGCGCTCCCGCCGGCTGGGCC
>NZ_AXCW01000307.1 GCF_000603945.1 Actinotalea ferrariae CF5-4
CGCGACCGGGCCACCGCCGACGACGAGCACGGGCCGGCCGGCGAGCTCGACGCCCAGGAGCGTGGTCATGACGCGCTCCCCGCGGCTCGGGACGCCTGGTCGGCCGGGTCGGCCCGGTCGCCCGGGTCGTCGGAGAGCGGCGGGTCGGGGGGCGCGGCGACGAGCACGACGCCGTTCTCCAGCCGGACCCGCCACGTCCGCAGGTGGCGCGGCGCGCGGCCGACCGGCTCCAGGCAGCGCCCCGTGCGCAGGTCGAACACCTGCTTGAGCAGCGGTGACGCGACCGTCGGGGTGTCGCCCCGGCTGCCGACGATCCCGCGCGACATGACGTGCGCCTCCATGAACGGGTCGAGCTGCTGGACGGCGAGCACCTCGTCGGTGTCCGTCGGCATGGCGCCCGTGGCGGTGCCTGTCGGCATGGCGCCCGTGGCGGTGCCTGTCGGCATGGCGCCCGTGGCGGTGCCCGTCGGGATGGCTCCCGCGCCCGGGAGCCGGAACAGCGCGACCTGCGCCCCGGCCACGAGCGCCGCGGCGCCGCGCTCGGGCACGAGGTCGTCGAGGCGGCAGACCGCGACCCACGGGGTGGGCACGGGGCCGTCGACCTCGGGCAGGACGACGGGGCGGGTGGTCAGGCTGTCGACGCTCATGCGCGCACCTCCAGGGCGGGGCCCGCGACGAGCACGGGACCGGTCGGGACGTCGTCGGGGGCGAGCACGCCGTCCGGGACCTCGACGGCGACGGCGAGCCCGGCGGCCCGCTCGGCGGCCGTGGCCGGGCGCCGCTGACCACGCTCGGTGACGTACGCGAGGCTCGGGTCGGGCGTCGTCGGCGCGTTGACGAAGGACGCGAAGCGGCGCAGCTTCTCCGGGTCCTCCAGGGTGGCGCGCCACTCGTCCTCGTAGCGGTCCACGTGCGCGGCCATGGCCGCGTCGAGCTCCGCCGCGATGCCGAGGCTGTCGTCCATGATCACGGCCCGCACGCCGTCCAGCCCGCCCTCGACCTCCTCGATCCAGGGGGCGGTGCGCTGGAGGCGGTCGGCGGTGCGGATGTAGTACATGAGGAACCGGTCGACCGTGCGCACGAGCGTCTCGGTGTCGAGGTCCTCGGCGAGCAGCTGCGCGTGACGGGGCGTGAAGCCGCCGTTCCCGCCCACGTAGACGTTCCAGCCGTTGTCCGTCGCGATGACGCCGACGTCCTTGGCCCGGGCCTCCGCGCACTCCCGCGCGCACCCCGAGACCCCGAGCTTGAACTTGTGCGGCGCGCGCAGACCCCGGTACCGCAGCTCCAGGGCGACGGCGAGCGAGGTCGAGTCCTGCACGCCGTACCGGCACCACGTCTGGCCGACGCACGACTTCACGGTCCGCAGCGACTTGCCGTACGCGTGCCCCGACTCGAAGCCTGCGTCCACGAGCCGGCGCCAGATGAGGGGCAGCTGCTCCAGGCGCGCGCCGAACATGTCGACCCGCTGCCCCCCGGTGATCTTCGTGTAGAGGCCGAAGTCGCGGGCGACCTCGCCAACTGTGATGAGCCCCTCCGGCGTCACCTCCCCGCCGGGCATGCGGGGCACCACCGAGTAGGTGCCGTCCTTCTGCAGGTTCGCCATGACGTGGTCGTTGGTGTCCTGCAGCGTGGCGCGGTCGCCGTCGAGGACGTGCCCGTCGTCGAGGGAGGAGAGGATCGAGGCGACGACCGGCTTGCAGATGTCGCAGCCGCGGGCGCCGAGGGGCAGGCCGGGCGCGCCGTGCTGGGACAGGATCTCGCTGAAGGTGCGCAGGCCGGTGACCCGCACGACGTCGAAGAGCTGGCGGCGCGAGAGCGCGAAGTGCTCGCACAGCGCGGTGCTCACCGTGATGCCGGCCTTCTCCAGCTCCGTGCCGACGACCTTCTTGACGAGCGGCAGGCACGAGCCGCAGGAGGTCCCGGCCTTCGTGCACGCCTTGACGCCCGCGAGGTCCGTGCAGCCGCCGTCGGTCACGGCGTGGCGGATCGTGCCGGCGGTGACGTTGTTGCACGAGCAGACGGCGGCGTCGTCGGGCAGGTCGACCGTGCCCCGGCTGAGGCCGGACGCGCCCTCGGGCAGGAGGTACGCGGACGGGTCGCCGCTGAGCTCGCGGCCGACCATGGGGCGCAGGGCCGCGTACGCCGAGGCGTCGCCGACGAGGACGCCGCCGAGGAGGGTGCGCGCGTCGTCGGACAGGACGAGCTTGGTGTAGACGCCGGCGACCGGGTCGGAGTGGACGAGCTCCAGCGCGCCGGGCGTGGTGCCGAACGCGTCGCCGAAGCTCGCGACGTCGACCCCGGCCAGCTTGAGCTTGGTGGCGGTGTCGGCGCCCGGGAACTCCGCCGCCCCGCCGAGCAGCCGGTCCACCACGACCTCGGCCATCGCGTAGCCCGGCGCGACGAGGCCGATGCAGGCGCCGTCGACGCATGCGACCTCGCCGACCGCCCACACGTGCGGGTCCGGCGTCCGGCACGCCCCGTCGACGACGACGCCGCCCCGCGGCCCCACGGGCAGGTCCGCGGCGCGGGCCAGCTCGTCGCGCGGCTGGATGCCGGCGGCGACGACGACGACGTCCACGTCGAGGCGCCCGCCGTCGGCGAAGTCCAGGCGGCCCACCGTCCCGCGCCGGTTGGCGCGCATGCGGGTGGTGGCCGTGTCGACCCGGACCGCGACCCCGAGCGACTGGATGAGCCGCCGCAGCGCCTCGCCGCCTCCGAGGTCCACCTGCGCGGACATGAGGTGCGTGCCGAACTGGATGACGGTCGACTGGGCGCCCAGGGCCTGCAGCGCGCCCGCGGCCTCGAGGCCGAGCAGGCCGCCGCCGATCACGGCGCCCCGGACGGGCCGGTCCCACCGCGCCGCCTGGTCCTCGACCCAGCCGCGCAGCGCGGCGACGTCGTCGAGCGTGCGGTAGACGAAGACGCCGGGAAGGTCGCTGCCCTCGATCGGCGGGACGAAGGCGCGGGACCCGGTCGCCAGCACGAGCTCGTCGTAGGCCCAGGTGCGCCCGTCGCCGACGGTGACCACGCGACCCTCGCGGTCCACGGACGTGACCGTGGCGTCCCGTACCAGCGTGACCAGCGGGTCGCGCCACAGGGCAGGGTCGCCGAGCGTGAGCTCCTCGGGGTCGCGGCCGGAGAAGTACGAGGTGAGCCCGACGCGGTCGTAGGGGGCGCGCGGCTCCTCGGCCAGGACGGTGACGTGCCAGGCGCCGTCGGCGTCGCGGTCGCGCAGCGCCTCCACGAGGCGCTGGGCCACCATGCCGCCGCCGACGACGACGAGCCGGCGGGGGGAGGGGGTGCTCGAGGGTCCGGTCGGGGGGACGGGGGACTCGGGTGACATGGCGCTCCTCGTGCTGGCGGTCAGACACCCCTGCTGCGGGGCCAGGACGCCGACGGTAGGCAGCGCATGTTTCCCGCGGCGGCGCGGGCGTGTTTCCGCCAGGGAACACCTGACGCACAGGTGCGTCCGGGAGCGTGTGAGGGCACCGCGCGGTCGGACCCTCCGCGGCGGGTCGGGTCCGGTCCGCCTCCGCGCGGGGTCGGACGGGCACCCTCAGGGCCCGGGGACGTGCTCCTTGAGGGCCGCGGCGAGGGCGGCGTCGCCGTCGACGTGCAGGCCCGAGGCGGTGACGGGCCCCCGCCCGAGGGCGACGCGCAGGACGGTCGAGTCGTCGCCCCGCAGCGTCACCGTCGGGCCGGCGCCGGGCGGCCGCTCCTCGGGGCCGGGCGGACGGAGCGGGTCGGGCAGCAGCCACGACGCGCCGTCGAAGGTGCCTCCCAGGACGATCGTGCGACCGACGAGCCGCAGGGTCGTGCCCGCCCGCACGGGGGTGCCGAGGGAGGCGAGCACCGGCCAGAAGTGCTGGACGAAGCGGGCGCACGACGGGACGACCCGCGGGTCCAGCGGGGGCAGCGGGGCGGGCACGGCCTCGGCCCGGGCTCCCGCGTCGAGACCTGCGTCGGGTCCTGCGTCGGGACCGTCGCCGGGCTCCGCGTGGCCGACGAGCGCGGCCCTGAGGTCGTCGCCGTGCACAGCCGCCTCCATGACGAAGGTGTCGAGGGCCACGGCGAGCGGGACGTCGCCGTAGGGCAGGGGCAGCACCGGGACGGCGCCGCGCCGCACGACGTCGCCGACGACGTCGAAGCCGGCGGCCAGCTCGGCGCGGGCGCGGTGCCACGCGAGGTCGAGCGCGTCACCGGCCAGGCCGTCGACCACCCGCCCCG
>NZ_AXCW01000308.1 GCF_000603945.1 Actinotalea ferrariae CF5-4
GCGTCGAGGGTGAGGTGGCCGTCCGGGTCGATGTGCCCGAGCGCGCCGATCGGCGCCGCGCACCCGGCCTCCAGGGCCGTGAGGAGCTCGCGCTCGGCGGTGACAGCCAGGCGGGTGGGGAGGTGGTCGAGCGCGGCGAGGGCGGCCGCGAGCTCCGGGTCGGCGGCGGGCCCGTCCCCGAGCGCCTCCGCGCGGCACTCGACGGCGAGCGCGCCCTGACCGGGAGCCGGGGCCATGACGGTGCCGTCGAACAGCTCGGTCGCGGCGTCGAGCCGGCCGAGTCGCGCCAGGCCGGCCGCGGCCAGGACGACGGCGTCGAGGTCACCGGGGGCGTCGGCGCGCTCCCCGAGGCCCGGGACCCGTCCGAGCCGCGTGTCGACGTTCCCCCGGATGTCCAGGACCTCCAGGTCCGGCCGCGTCGCGCGGAGCTGCGCGGCCCGGCGCGGCGAGCCGGTCCCGACGCGCGCTCCGTGCGGGAGCGTCTCCAGCGTCAGCCCGTCACGCGCGCACAGGGCGTCGCGGTGGTCGGCGCGGACCGGCACGGCGGCCACGACCAGCCCGTCCGCCGGCGCCGTCGGGAGGTCCTTGAGGGAGTGGACGGCGACGTCGCACGTGCCGGCGAGGAGCGCGTCGCGCAGGGCGGCGACGAAGACGCCGGTCCCCCCGAGCGTCGTGAGGGAGGCGCGGCTGACGTCACCCTCCGTGCGGACGCGCGTCAGGGCGACGGGCCGGTCACCCAGCGCACCGGTGCCCACCAGGGCGTCCGCGACGTGACCGGTCTGCGTCAGGGCCAGCGCGCTGCCGCGCGTCCCGACCCGGACCGTGCGCTCCGGGGTGCCGTCCGTCGTGCTGGTCATCGCGCCGCCCCTCCCGTGGTCGACGGACCCGTCGGGTCCTCGTCCGAACCTCTCAGGCCGGAACCTCTCAGGGAGCCAATCCTGCGACGGCGGGCTTCACCGCGCGCGGGTTCGCGCAGCAGCCCGGCCGGCAGACGTCGTACCAGGGGCCGAGCGGGGTGAGCGCCGGGCGCGAGCACGGGGTGCCGCCCTCGGGGTTCGACGGGGAGGCGAGCCGCTCCTGCACGAGGTCGATGAGCCCGCGCACGAACTCCGGGTGCACGCCGGGGGTCGCGACACGCTCGGCGTACATCCCCTTCTCCTGCGCCGTCTCCATCGCCTCCTCGTCCAGGTCCCACATGACCTCCATGTGGTCGGACACGAAGCCGATGGGGACGATGACGACGGCCTTGGTGCCGTGCTCGGCGAGCGCCTCGATGGCGTCGTTGATGTCGGGCTCGAGCCAGGGCGTGGTCGGCGCGCCGGAGCGGGACTGGTAGACGAGGCTCCACGGCACGGCGGCGAACTGGGCGGCCGACCCACCGGTGCCGACGTCGCTCATCGCGCCCGCGCTCGCCATGATCACGTCGGCGACGGCGCGGTGCTGGGCGCCGTACGCGCCCTCCTCGCCGAGCTCCGCGTCCGGCGGGCCGGAGGTGACCGCGGTCGACGTCGGGATCGAGTGCGTGACGAAGAGGACGTGCGCGTCGCGCGTGATGTCGCCGTCCGGGCCCAGCTGGTCGTGCGTGCGCTGCAGCGCCTCGCGCACGCCCTCGACGAACGGCGTGACGAAGCCCGGGTGGTCGAAGTAGTTGCGGACCTTGTCGATGTGCAGCTCGCCGGCCAGGCCGGTCTCCTCCAGCGCGCCGGCGAGGTCCTCGCGGTACTGGCGGCAGCCGGAGTAGGACGAGTACGCCGAGGTCACCACGGCGAGGATCTTCCGGTGGCCCGCCGCGTGGGCGTCGCGGATCGCGTCGGCGAGGTAGGGGTCCCAGTTGCGGTTGCCCCACAGCACCGGCAGGTCGACGCCGCGCGAGCGCAGCTCCTCCTGCAGGGCGGCCTGGAGCGCGCGGTTCTGCTCGTTGATCGGGCTGACACCGCCGAAGTGGCGGTAGTGGTGCGCGACCTCCTCGAGGCGCTCGTCCGGGATGCCCCGGCCGCGCGTGACGTTGCGCAGGAACGGCAGGACGTCGTCCTGGCCCTCCGGCCCGCCGAAGGAGACGAGCAGGATCGCGTCGTAGGCGACCGGCGACCGCGGGTCGCGGTCGGGCAGGGTCTCCGGGTGGGCCCCGGGCACGGCACCCGTCCCGGGGGCGGCGGCGGCGGGGGTGCCGGCCTCGTTCGTCGTCGTCACAGCAGGACCTCCGCAACCTCGTCGGCCTCGATACGACGACCCGTGAAGAACGGGATCTCCTCACGCACGTGACGGCGGGCCTCGGTGTCCCGCAGCCGGCGCATGAGGTCGACCAGCTCCGTGAGCTCGTGCGCCTCGAGGGCCAGGATCCACTCGTAGTCGCCCAGGGAGAAGGAGGCGACGGTGTTCGACAGCACCTCGGGGTACTCGCGGCCCTTGCGGCCGTGCTCCCCGAGCATCGCGCGCCGCTCGTCGGCGGGCAGCAGGTACCACTCGTACGAGCGCACGAACGGGTAGACGGTCAGCCACGGCAGCGGCGCCTTGTCGCCCATGTAGGCGGGGGCGTGGTCGCGGCTGAACTCGGCGGGGCGGTGCACGCCCATCGCGGCCCAGGTGGGGAGCAGCGGGCTCAGCTCGGCGGTGCGGCGCAGGCGCCGCTGCTCGGCCTGGAGCGCCTCGGCGCTGTCCCCGTGGATCCAGACCATGACGTCGGCGTCGGCGCGCAGCCCCGACACGTCGTACAGGCCGCGGACGACGACGCCCTCGCCCGGCTCCGCGACGACGCTCGCCAGGGAGGGGCCGGTGCCGGTCGCCGCGGGTCCGGCGGGTCGGCGCAGCACCGTCCACAGGGTCCAGGGCCCGGAGCCCGGCGCGCCGGCGTGCTCCTCGGCAGCGGGTGCGTCGTCGGTCCCGTGGGCCTCACCGGTGGTCATGAGCGCCAAGTCTGCGCCGCGGACGCGTCCGGAGGAAATCCGCCCCTGAGAATCCGCTGGAGGACAGCGATGTGATTCTGATCTGACATCCCGTCAGGACCGTGGAATGCCCTCCGTGACGCCCGGTCACGCATTCCGAGAAATGTTCTGACGTGCCGTCAGAACATTGTCGCTCTCCAGTCCGCCTGTTCCGTCGAGGTCGCCGGGTGCACCGGGCGGAGTCGACAGGACCCGACGGCTGGACGCGCGCCGGGGGCGCCCCGGGAGGAGGGGCGGAGGCCGGGGTACGGGCTGCGCTCAGAGGCGGGCGGCCAGGGCGCGGGCGTCGGCGACGACGGCGACCAGGCCCGTCCCCGCGAGCCACGCCCCGCACGCGTCGAGACCGGGGTGCTGCTCCAGGGTCCGGCGCACCCCCGCCACCCGGTCGCGGTGACCCGGCCGCACCTGCGGCAGCCCCGCCGGCCACGGCGTCCGGGTCCAGCCGACCACCTGGTCCGCCCCCAGGCGCACGCCCAGGAGCGTCGACGCGTCGGCGAGGGCGGTCGCGAGCGGGGCGTCCTCGTCCAGCGTGCGCGCGTGCCGGGCGCCGCCGTAGGAGAGCCGGACGACGTGCCGACCGGGACCGGCCGCCTCGGCCAGCCACGCCCACTTGGCGGTCGCGTGGGTGAGCGCCTTGGCGCTGACACCGGTGGCCTCCGGTGCGACGAGGACCCCCGTCCCCCGGGGTGCGGCGTCGAGGGCCGGTGCCTCCAGCACGAGCGTGACGATCTGGACCCCGGTGTCGACCCCGTCGTCCAGCGCGCCCGCCAGGGCGGTGGCCTCCGGAGCGCCGTCGCCGAGCGGCCTCTCCGCGAGCACGCCGTCCCCGAGCGGTGCCTCCCCGAGCAGCGTGTCCCCGGGCAGCGTGTCCCCGAGCAGGCGCAGCGCGACGGGTCCGGGGACGGCGAGCACCACCTGGGGCGCGACGACGACGGACGGCCCGTCGAGCGCTCCGTCCGCCACCGCGGGGGACAGGGTCACCCGCCAGGCGTCGTCGCCGCGGGCCACCGTCGCCACCTCGACCTCCGTGCGGAGCCGGACGCCGCGGGCGGTCACGTCCGCGACCAGCGCCTCGACGAGGCGGTGCATGCCCCCGCGCAGGCCGGCGACCGCGGACCCCGCCGGCGCCGCCGCG
>NZ_AXCW01000309.1 GCF_000603945.1 Actinotalea ferrariae CF5-4
GCCGGACGGCGGGACGGCGGAGGTGCGCGTCGTCGTCGTCGACCCGGCCGACGGCGCGACGCGGCTCACGGCCACCGCGGCGGGCCTGCTGGTCGGCGCCGAACCGGTGGACGGGGACCTCGTCGTCGCCGTCGTCCGCCCGGACGGCCGGCTGGGCGCCGCCCGCTGGGACCTGTCGACCGGGGTGCCGCTCTGGGAGCACGTCAGCGCCGACGGGATCCGGCCCGATCAGGTCCTCACCGGCGACCCCGCGGCCGCCCTCGTGCCCGTGTGGCGGCCCGACTCCCTGAGCCTCGGCGCCGTCGCCGTCGACCTCCGCACCGGGGAGGCGCTCGACGCGGAGCGGGAGCGGCGAGCGCCGGTACGGCACGAGGAGCACGTGCTGGCGAGCGGCGCCCGCGTGACCTGGTCCTGGGACCCGGACGGGGACTCCGGGCGCGGGCGGGTCACGCGGGAGGGACGGGGCCGGCTGTTCTCGTTCTTCGGACCGCCGCTCGTCCCGGTGGGCGCCACCGACGGGTCCGTGGCGGACACCCTCCTCACCGTCTCCGCCGACGGCGAGCGCCTGCGGGCACTGGAGCTGGGCAGCGGCCGCCCCCGGTGGAGCCTGCCGTACGACGGTCGGGTGCCGGTCCGCGCGACGGCCCAGGTGGACGGGGTGGCGCTCCTCGACGACGGCGCCACGGTGACGGCGGTGGACGTGCGGGACGGGCTGTGGCTCTGGCGCTCCCCGGTGGCGGACGGGGTGGTCCCGTCCTCGGCGCTGACCGACGGCGACGTCGTGCTCCTGCCGTGGCGGCGCGGCGACGGTGCGCTGGTCGTCGTCGCCCGCCGCCTCGCCGACGCCGCCGAGGTGTGGCGCTCCGGGACGCCCGCGGGGACGGGGCTCCTCACCGTCGTGGACCACCACCTCGTGGCCGCCACGGGGGACGCCGTCGTCGGCCTGTCGGTCGGCCCGCCGCCCGGCTGAGGCATGCGACGGGACCGGCGCGGCGCGGGCCCCCCTCGCCGTGACCCCGAGGTCGGGACCGCGGTCCCGTTCCCGCGGGGTGGCGTGCTGCCACGATGACGACATGGCCACCTGGGGCCAGTTCGCCCGCAGCGCTCCGGACCTCGCGGTCACCGCGAGGGACCTCCTCACGGTCCCCGGCACGGGCTTCGGCTACCTGGCCACCGTCGGCGGCGACGGCGCGCCGCGCGTCCACCCGATCATGCCGGTGTGGGCGGCCGGGTCGATGTTCGCCTTCATCGGCCCCTCGCCCAAGCTGCGGGACCTCGAGCGCGACGGCCGCTACGCCCTGCACTCGACCGGCTCCGAGGACGTCGACGACGAGCTGATGGTGGCGGGCACCGCGGTGACCCACGGCGAGGTGGCGCTGCGGGCGGCGGCCACGGCGGCGTGCCCGTTCGAGCCCGCGGACGACACCGAGCTCGTCGAGCTCCTGCTGAGCCGTGTGATGTGGGCGCACTACGCGCCGCGCGGCGTGTTCCCGCCGCGGTACGTCGTGTGGCACGCGGACCCGGACCCCGGACGACGCTGACCCGCCGGCGCCGAGTCCGTGCCGCGGCGAGCGGCGCGGGGGGT
>NZ_AXCW01000310.1 GCF_000603945.1 Actinotalea ferrariae CF5-4
ACGGTGACGACGGCGATGTCGTCGCGGGCGTCGCCGGACTGGTAGGTCATGACGTCGGCGAGGATCGCGTCGGTGACGTCCGCCGCAGGGCCGCGGTGCTCGTCGACGACGGCGACCAGCCGTGAGGTCCCGTAGAAGTGGCCGAGGCGCCGGCCCTCGGTCACGCCGTCGGTGTAGAGGACGAGGGCGTCGCCGGGCTCGAGGGGGACCTCGGTGTCGGTGAACGTCGCGCCGGGCAGGGCCCCGAGCAGCGCGCCGTGCTCGCCCACGGGCACCGGGTGCTGCCCACGCCGGCGGAGCAGCGGGAGGGGGTGACCGCCGCAGGCGACCGTCGCGCACCACTCGCCCTCGACGCGGCGCAGGCGCACGAGCACCACGGTGCAGAAGCGGTCCGTCTCGGCCTGGTGCAGCACGCGGTCCAGGATGTGCAGGACGTCGCTGGGGGAGTCGTGGTCGACGGACGCGGCCCGCACCGTGTACCGGGCGAGC
This sequence comes from Actinotalea ferrariae CF5-4, assembly GCF_000603945.1. Classification (GTDB taxonomy): domain Bacteria; phylum Actinomycetota; class Actinomycetes; order Actinomycetales; family Cellulomonadaceae; genus Actinotalea; species Actinotalea ferrariae. Next base: position 490 of record NZ_AXCW01000310.1, read on the forward strand.
GCGGTGACGGCGGCGGCCTCGGCGCCCTTGCCCTGGACGTCACCCAGGGCGACCACCCAGTCGTCCGTCGAGACCTGGAAGACGTCGTAGAAGTCGCCGCCCACGTGCCGGCCGTCGCCGGCAGGGCGGTACGCCGCGGCGACGTCGAGGCCGGGGATGTGCGGCGGCGTCGGCGGGATGAGGGTCTGCTGGAGGGTCTGCGCCAGCTGGAGGGCACGCGTCTCGGACTCCTCGGCCCGCCGCTTCGCCGCGAGCACCTCCCGCTCGTACCGGCGCCGCTCGGTCGCGTCGAAGACGGCGGTGCGGATGACCAGCGGCGTGCCGTCGCCGTCGCGGTCGAGCACGGAGTTGACCAGCACCGGCAGCCGTCGGCCGTCGGCGCACACGACCTCCAGGGCGATCTCCCGCGCCGTCCCCTGCATGTGCAGCGTCGGCGCGTAGTGGGTCTCGTGGTAGATCCGGCCGCCGACGGGCAGCAGGTCGATGAACCGCCGTCGACCGACGAGGTCCTCCCGCCGGTACCCGGTCCAGACGAGGAAGGTCTCGTTGACGCGCACGACGACGCCGTCGGGCGTGGTCGAGAGGTAGCCGCACGGCGCGCGGTCGTACAGCAGGGCCGGGTCGTCCTGGAGGAGGGCGTCGTGGAAGGCGGCGTCGGCGTCGTCGAGCTGCGGGCTCGCCACGGCGCCTCAGTCCCGCCGCACGAACGCGGCGATGGCGGCGGTGGTCGCCTCGGGGGCGCTGAGGTTGGGGCAGTGCCCGGTCGCCTCGAGCAGCTCGAGCCGGGCGTCCGGGATCGCGTCACGGACGTACTCCCCGACGGCGACCGGCGCGATGACGTCGTCGGTGCACTGCAGCACGAGGGTCGGCACGGTGACGCGCGGCAGGTCGGCCCGGTTGTCGGACAGGAACGTCACGTGCGCGAACCGGCGCGCGATCTCCGGGTCCGTGCGGCAGAAGCTCGCCGTCAGCTCGGCGCCCAGCTCCGGGCGGTCGGGATTGCCCATGATCACCGGCGCGATGGCGCTGGACCAGCCCAGGTAGTTGCTGTCCAGGGAGTCGAGCAGCTCGGTGATGTCCGCCTCGGTGAAGCCGCCGGTGTAGCCGTCGTCGTCGAGGTAGCGCGGGGACGGGCAGACGAGCACGAGCCGCTCGAAGCGGTCGGGCTCGGCGTTCGCGGCGAGCACCGAGATCATCGCCGAGACCGAGTGGCCCACGAGGACGACGTCCCGCAGGTCCAGCTCGTGGACGATCGCGAGGAGGTCCTCGGCGTACCCGTCCAGCGACCCGTGCCGCACCGGGTCGTACGACGACGCGTCGGAGCCGCCCGCGCCGACGTGGTCGAACGCGATGACCCGGAAGGCGTCCTCGAAGTGCGGGGCGACGTGGCGCCACATGTTCTGGTCGCAGCCGAACCCGTGGGCGAAGACGACCGGCTGCGCCCCGGGCACTCCCGAGACGCTGATGTTGTGCCGGTCGACCGCGTTCACCCGTCGAGGCTAGTGACATCGGGTGCAGGCGGCGCGGGGAGCGGCCCGAGCCCCGCTCCACCAGCGGCTCAGCCCGCGGGCTGGAAGCTCGCGACCACCTGCTCGTGCACCGGGAGCATCGACTCCCACCGCGACGACGGGACCGACCAGTACAGCGCGTACGCCTGGTCCGGGGAGGTGACGACGTTCCGGTTGAGGACGTGCGTGCCCTGGCCGGGACCGAACACGAACTCCCAGTCGGCCGCCTCCCAGCCGCGGAAGTCGGTCGCCTCGATCCGGCCGATGCGCTCGTAGTTGTCGAGCCGGTCGGCGACCGCCGGCTCCTGCTGCTGCCAGTCGGCCACCGGGTCGGCCGCCGGGTCGTCGGTCTGGTCCACGAGCAGGTACGCGCTGGAGGCGGGGTCGCGGAGGTAGACGCGGGGCCCGTCGCGCTCCGCCTCCCAGCCCGCCGGGACCGCGACGCTGAAGCCGGTCGGGTCGTCGTACCGCTCGAAGCCCTCCGGAACGGCCGCCGCAGCGTCCCCGCCCGCGGCCGGGTCGTCGGTGCCCTCCTCGGGCGGCGCGGCGGGTGCGGCCGGTGCCTCCGGGGCGGGCTCCGGCTCCGGCTCAGGTTCGGGTGCCGGATCGGGCTCGGGAGCGGCCGGGGTCTCCG
>NZ_AXCW01000311.1 GCF_000603945.1 Actinotalea ferrariae CF5-4
CGTCCCGCTCGGCGTCGCGCTCCGCTCGCGCCGCGTCGCGCTCGACTGCCCGCTCCCTCCGCGCGGCGTCCCGTTCGGCCGCCCGCTCGGCGTTGCGCTCGTGCGCCCGCGCGCTGACCTCCTGGCCGTCGACACCGCCGTCGCGGGCGTCGTCCGCCACGGATCCGCCGAGGTCCGACGCCCCGGCCTCCGAACCGACGTCGTCCGTGGTCCCGCCGACGTCCACGACGACCTCGTCCGGCGGGCCCACCACACCGGCGGCGGGAAGGGCACCGACCGCGCCGAGCGCGACGCCCACCCCGAGGGTCGCCTTGGCAGGCAGGCCCAGCCCCGCGAGCTTCGCGACGACGGCGGCGAGGACGGAGGCAGCCATGCGTGCTCCTCGGGAAGGCCGCGACGCGGCGATGGCCAGGGCGCCCGGTGGGGGCGTCCTGGCCATCGTCTCGGTCCGGCGTGGGCCCCGGTAGGACCCGGACGGGTGAAAGCCGTCCCTGCGCGCGTCGCAGGGTCGATTCGGACGGTCGGTCGGTCGGTCGGTCGGTCGGTCGCAGGGTGGTCGCTGTCAGTCGCGCCGGGCGTCCAGCACCTCGGCCACCCGCACCGCGAGCGGCTCGGCGAGGAGGTCCTCCACCGGCATCGGCAGGCTGAGGCACCAGTTCGGCCACTCGGTGACGGTGCCGGGCATGTTGGGCCGCTCCGCCACCCCGCCGGCGTCGTCGAGCGAGGCGAGGACGACGCGCGCCCGGCACTGCGACAGCCGCGTGTACTGCGCCACGACCGCCTGCTCGATCTCCGCGCGGCCGATCGGCTGGTCCAGGTCGACCCCGGCCGCCGCGGCGAGCTCGCGGCGGACCCCCTCGAGCTGCTCGAAGTTCGCCGCCTTGCCGATCCGCCGCAGGTCGTCGTTGTCCGAACCCGTCAGCGTGCCGGCCACGGTCGCCTGGTCGTGCGTGGAGGACGCACCCATGACCGCCTCGGGGAACTGGTCCACGGGCAGCCGGAGGGCGGCGCGGTAGCCGAGCATGCCGTACTCGGCCATCGTCTCGCGGACCCCCGCGGCGACCGTCCCCATGTCCTCCCCGACCACCCAGGCGCCGACGCGGCTCGCCTCGAGCCGCAGGATCGCCAGGAGGGCCTCGGTGGGGTAGTGCACGTAGACGCCGCCGGCCGGGTGGCCGCCGAGCGGCACCCAGTACAGGCGCCACAGCTGCATCACGTGGTCGATCCGCAGGGCACGCGCGTGCCGGAGCGCGGAGCGCACCATGCCGATGAAGGGCGCGAAGTCCGAGGCGATGAGGGCGGCCGGGTTGATCGACGGGAGCCCCCACTTCTGACCGTCGAGGTTGTGCCGGTCGGGCGGGCAGCCCACCTCGTAGTCGAACGACACCATCTCCTGGTGCATCCAGGCATCGGCGGAGGAGGAGTCGAAGCCGACCGCGACGTCCGCCACGATCGTGGCGCCCGCCTGGCACGCGGCCGCGAACTGCACGTCCGCCACCCACTGCGCCCAGGCGAAGAACGCGACCCGGTCGGCGTTCTCGACAGCGAAGGCCTCAGCGCCCTGCGGAGTGCGGAACCGCTCGGGCCAGCCCCGCCAGTGGGCGGTGCCGAAGCGCTCCGCGAGCGCGGACCACAGCGCGAAGCGCCGCAGGTCCTCCCCGCCCTCGGCGACGAAGACGTCGTGCTCGACGGGCAGGCGGTCCTTCGTGGCCCCCCAGACCCGCTCCAGCGCGGCGAGCTTGAGCTCCCAGACCGAGTCGCGGTAGATCCGGCGCTCCGCGTTGAGGGCCTTGCCCCGGACGGCCAGGTCGGACAGGTCGACCTCGCTGGCACCCGGGACGTCGTCGATGGCGATGTGCAGCAGCTGGAGCCACTGGCGCGACGCCGGCGAGTACGGGGACGCCTGCTGCGCCGGGACGGGCGCGGCGGCGTGCACGGGGGAGATCAGGACCGAGCTCGCGCCGGCGTGGGCGGCAGCCCGCGCGACCAGCGCCAGGTCGCCGAAGTCACCGATCCCCCAGGAGTCGCGGGACCGGGCGGCGTAGAGCTGGACGGCCCAGCCCCAGCCCCGCTCCGGCTGCCCGAAGCGCTCGGGCGCGCTGATGACGAGACGGCGGCCGCCGGAGGGCTGGACGAGGCGGTAGTACCCCACCTCGGGTCCGATGCCGTGGGCGTCGCCCACGCGGTGGCCGTCCAGGGTCCAGAGCTCGCCGTCGAGCTCGGACGAAGGACGCCCGGGGGCGCAGACGACCGGCGGGATCGGGTCGCCCTGGTCCGCGATGATCGACATCACGTCCGAGCGGGTCTCGGGGTCCAGCTCCTGCACGGTCTCGTGGGCGTCGACGTACGACGCGGGGACGATCTCGGGGAGTGTCACGGTGGTGTCCATACCTGCACTCGTTCGCTCGGGGCCCGGGGGCCAGTGATCGGCACAACGTCCGTGGAACGGGTCGTGTTCCACCGGTCGTGCCCTGCTGCCCCCAGGGCGATCGGTTGGGCTCTTGCTCGTGGTGCTCGTCGGTCGTGCTCGTGCTGGCTGTTCGTGACGGCGAGGTCGTCGTCGTCCTGGTGCGTCCTCAGGTGCTTCTCGGGTCGTGCTGGTCGTGCTCGTCCTGCTGGTCCTGCCGGTGCTGCTGTCCTGCCCCTACCGGCTGCGTCCGTCGGGCCGGTCGGCCGTCGGGTTGCAACGCGTTGCAGAAACTTACCGCCCCGAGGCGCCCGATCCTAGGCCCCTCGGCCCACGGCGTCGTCGTCGTCCTCGTCGTGTCCACCTGCGCCTTCCCGTCGGCGACGGCGGGCCGACGATGAGCCGTGCCGGGCCCCCGGATCGCGGCGGACCCGCGGACTCGATGATCGTATGCAAGCGCTTACATGAGCGGCGTGCAACCCTCCCATGTCTGGCCCGCCCACCCCGCAGGGCCCTGACCTGCGGTCAAACGTTTGACCGCACCACCCGTCCGGCGTGTCCGCCGGCCCGGGACTAATCCGCGGCCCGGACCGGTTCACTCTCGACGTGACCGGATCCCTCGCGACGACCCTCGTCCCCGCGGCCGCCTCCGTCACCGCGCCCGGTGGCGGACCGGGCCCGCAGGTGATGCTGCTGGTGCTCCTCCTGGCCGCCGCCACCGCCGCGGGCCTCCTCCTGCGCCGGCGCGACGGCCGCTTCCGCGCCGCGGACGGCGCGGTACGCGTCACCCCTGTGGACCTCGGCCGGCCCCTCGGCGCCCGACGCACCTTCCTGCAGCTGTCCGCCGCGACCTGCGCCACCTGCCCCCAGGTGGCACGGGTCCTGCGGTCGGTCGCGGACGAGGCCGACGACGTCGCCCACGTGGAGCTGCGCGTCGAGGAGCACGACGCGCTGACGCGCCGCCTGGGCGTCCTGCGCACCCCGACCGTCCTGCTGCTCGACGCCGACGGCGTCGTCCTGTCCCGGACGTCCGGGCCGCTCCGGGTCGAGCAGGCGCGCGCCGCACTGGCCGCCGATGCGCTCGAGCCCGTGGCCGCCCGGCCCTGATCCCGCCCGACCCTGACCCCGCCCTGCCCTGACCCCGCCCGGCCCTGACCCCGCCCGGCCCTGACCCGTCCCGACGACGCCTGGAGCCCCCGTGACGTCCGCCGACTCCCCCACCACCCGCACCTCCCCCGCCGCGAGCACGACCGCGGCGGGAGCTGCCGGCATCGACCCCCGGGGCCCCCGCTTCGGGGCGGCCGTGACGGCGGCGCTCCTGGCCCTCACCATCCTCCTCGCCGGCTCGCCAGCCGCCACGGTGCTCCTGGCCGGGGTCGTGGTGCTGTTCGTGGTGGGCGTCGCGCGGGGCGCCCAGGGCTCCGTGCAGGGCGTCCTCTACCGCCGCCTGGTCCGGCCGCGGCTCGCACCGCCCCGGCACCTCGAGGACCCGGCGCCGCCGCGGTTCGCGCAACTCGTCGGGCTCCTCGTGACGGGGACGGGCCTGGTGCTGGCGCTCGCCGGCGTGCCCGGTGCGGTGCTCGTGGCCGCCGCGGTCGCCTTCGTCGCGGCCTTCCTCAACGCGGCCTTCGGGCTGTGCCTGGGCTGCGAGATGTACGTCCTGCTGCGTCGGCTCCGGCCGTCCGCCGGCTGACCCCGGCGCCGGGGCGCCGCGGTCCGGCCGG
>NZ_AXCW01000312.1 GCF_000603945.1 Actinotalea ferrariae CF5-4
CCCGCCGGCGGCCGCCCGAGGGCTTCGCGCCCTGGTCGGTCGCGGTCGCCCTGGGCTGGTACGGCGTCGCCGTGGCCACGACCACGGTCGCGCTCGTCGTCGCCCCGGACTGGCCGCAGGCCCAGGCAGGGCTGCGGGCCGCGCTGCCCCTGCTCGCCGCGGGCTTCGCCGCGCAGGTCCTGCTCGGTGCGCTCTCTCACCTCGGGCCGATGATCCTCGGCGGCGGGCCCGCCGCGGTCCGCGCCGCCCGCGCGGTCGTCGAGCGCGGGGCCGGGGCCCGGCTGGTGCTCGTCAACGGCGGGCTCGTCCTCTTCGCGCTGCCGTCGCCGAGCCTCGTCCGGGTCGGGGCCTCCGTCCTGGCGCTCGGCGGGTTGGCCGCGACGCCGGTCCTGCTGGTGCGCGCGGGTGTCGTG
>NZ_AXCW01000313.1 GCF_000603945.1 Actinotalea ferrariae CF5-4
GTGTCCGGCGGGCCTCGCCCGTGCGGGCCGCCGGTGCCGGTCCTGTGACGATCACGCCCGCGGAGGTGCTCGCAGGGCACCGGACGTCCGGCGGCCCCGCCCTGGCCGCGGGCGTGGCGCTCGTCCTCGTGGTGGCGGCCGGCGTCGCCGGCGACCCCGCCGCCGTCGGCCTGGGTGCCGCGGCCTCCGGCGGCGTCACCGCGAGCGGCGAGGTCGTGGAGGTCGAGGTCGAGGCCCGCGACATGCGCTTCGCGCCGGCCTCGGTGGAGGTCGCCGCGGGAGACCGCCTCGTCCTGGTGGTGACCAACGTCGACGACACCGTGCACGACCTGGTGCTGGACTCCGGCGCGAGCAGCGGGCGCCTCGCGGCCGGGGCGACCACGCGGATGGACGTCGGGGTGGTCGGCCGGTCGTTGGCGGGCTGGTGCTCCGTCGCCGGCCACCGGCAGATGGGCATGACGTTCGACGTCGTCGTCACCGGCGGTGCGGCCGACGGCGACCCGGCGGCCGGGACGGCGGAGCACCCTCCGGGGGGACCTGGTGTCGGCACGGGCGCAGCCGGCCACGGCGCGCCGGGGGCGGGCGACCGTGTGCCCATGGACCTCCTCGCGCCGCTGGGGGAGGACGTCGTCGTCCGCGACGCCACGCTGCCACCGGCCCCGCCGGGCACGGTCCACCGCGTGACGCTGGAGGTGACCGAGCAGGAGCAGGAGGTCGCGCCGGGCGTCCGGCGGACCGTCTGGACCTTCGGCGGCACCTTCCCGGGACCGACCTTGCGCGGGAAGGTCGGCGACACCTTCGAGATCACGCTCGTCAACGACGGCTCGCTGGGGCACTCCATCGACTTCCACGCCGGCGCCCTCGCGCCGGAGCGGCCGATGCGCACGATCGATCCCGGCCAGAGCCTGACCTACACCTTCACAGCGAACCGGTCCGGGGTGTGGATGTACCACTGCTCGACCATGCCGATGTCCCTGCACATCGCCAACGGCATGTTCGGCGCCGTGGTCATCGACCCGCCGGGGCTGCCGCCGGTCGACCGGGAGTTCCTCGTGGTGCAGTCCGAGCTCTACGTGACCGCCGGCGCCGAGGACGGCGCGATGCTCACCGACGAGGCGAAGCTGGTCCTCGAGCAGCCGGACGGCGTCGTCCTCAACGGTCACGCGTCGCAGTACCGGCACGCGCCCCTGCGGGCGCGGGTCGGGGAGCGGGTGCGGTTCTGGGTGCTCGACGCGGGCCCCAACCGGTCCTCCGCGTTCCACGTCGTCGGGGGGCAGTTCGACACCGTCTACAGCGAGGGCGCCTACCTGCTCGGCGGGCCCGCGGCGGTCGGCGGGGATCCCACGGGCGGCGCGCAGGTCCTGGCGCTGGAACCGGCGCAGGGCGGGTTCGTCGAGCTCGTCATGCCCGAGGCGGGGACGTACCCGTTCGTCTCGCACCGCATGGTCGACGCCGAGCGTGGGGCCTCCGGCCTCCTGCGGGTCGAGCCGTGACGCCTACGCTGACCCGGTGAGCCCTTCGTCAGGCCCGCCGTCCGTCCCTCCGCTCGTCGAGCCCGGTCCACCGCTGACGGCCGCGCAGCGCGAGCGCTGGTCGCGGCACCTCCTCCTGCCGCAGCTCGGGGAGACCGCGCAGCGGCGCCTGCGCAACGCCCGCGTCTGCGTGGTGGGTGCCGGCGGGCTCGGCGCCCCGGTGCTCCTCTACCTGGCGGCGGCGGGCGTCGGGCGGCTGGGCATCGTCGACGACGACGTCGTGGAGGCCTCGAACCTCCAGCGCCAGGTGCTCCACGGCGTCGCGGACGTGGGGCGGCCCAAGGTCGACTCCGCCGCCGACGCGGTGCGGGCGCTCGACCCCGAGGTGGAGGTCGTCACCCACCCCGTGCGGCTGGACGCCGGCACGGCCGACCTGCTGTCGGACTACGACCTCGTCGTCGACGGGACGGACAACTTCCCCACGCGCTACCTCGTCAACGACGCGTGCGTCCGCCTGGGGCTGCCGGAGGTGTGGGGCTCGGTCTTCCGGTTCGACGCCCAGGTGGCGGTCTTCTGGGGCTCGCCACCGGCCGGCAGCGGGGTCGCGCCGGTGCAGCTCCGCGACCTCTTCCCCGCCCCGCCGCCACCCGGCACCGTGCCGTCCTGCGCCGAGGGCGGGGTGCTCGGGGCCATGTGCGGTCAGGTGGGGTCCCTGATGGCCACGGAGGCGGTGAAGCTCCTCACCGGGGTCGGACGGCCGCTCCTGGGCCGGCTGCTCGTGCTGGACGCCCTCGCGGCCCGGTGGACCGAGGTGCCGCTGGTCGCCGCGACGACGGCGAGCAGCGCGACCGGCGACGCCGCGTCCGACGGTTCCGCCCCGGGCGTCCCTGCTCCGGACGGCCCTGCTCCGGACGGCCCTGCTCCGGACGACCCTGCTCCGGACGACGGGGGGTCGCAGGTCCCGGTCCCCGTCGTGGCCGCGACGGACCTCGCGGCACGGCTCACGGCCCGGGAGCAGGGCGGCCCGGACCTCCAGCTCGTCGACGTGCGGGAGCCGGGGGAGCGGCAGGTCGTCGCGATCCCGGGCGCGGACCCGGTGCCCCTCGGGGGCCTTCTCGACGGCAGCACCCTGGCGCAGGTCCGCCGCGACGTGCCGGTGGTCCTGCACTGCCGCAGCGGTGTCCGGTCGGAGCAGGCGGCACGGGCCCTCCTGGCGGCGGGCTGGGCCGACGTCGCGCACCTCGAGGGCGGCGTGCTCGCCTGGGTGGAGCACGTGGACCCGACCCAGGCCCGCTACTGAGGCGTCCCGGCGTCGTCGGGCGTCGTCGGGTCGGCGAGCGTGGCGACGCAGAGGTCCGGCGCGACGAACGGCTGGATGCTCGTGGCGACGACGTCCGAGCCGGCCGCCTCGAGCGTCGCCCGGATGAGGCCGAGGTGCGCCTGGCAGACCACGCCGGGCTGGGCGTGGGCGACGTCCCGGATCGGGCAGCTGTGCAGCAGCACCCGGCGCCCGTCCGCGGCGAGCTCCGGGGCGAAGCCGGCGCGCCGCAGCACGCGGACCACCTCGGCGACCCCCTCCGCCGCGGTGGACGTGCCGGGCGGCGTCGTCGCGGACCGTGCCGCCCACCGCCGGCCCATGTCCTCACCGTCCACCGCGGGGTCGCCGGTCGCCGCGGCCAGCTGCTCTGCCAGGAGCAGGGCGAGGGAGGCGTACGCCTGCGCGGGATCCGGTGCGCCGGACGCCTCGTAGAGCTCGCGCGGGCGACCGCGGGCGCCGCGCTGGTCCGTGCGGCGGGACGCGCGGCCCTCCCGGACGAGCACGTCGAGGTGCGCCCGCACGGTGTTCGGGTGCAGGCCGGTCACGTCCGCCAGCTCACCGACCGTCGTCGGGCCGCCCTGCTCCTCGAGGGCGGCGAGCAGGGCCGCACGCCGGGCACCCGGCGGCAGTCGCAGGGCCGGTGCGGAGCGCGGGATGGGCACGGTGGATTTTCCACCGAAAGAGGAGTAGAAAGCAACCGGCCGACGACGGCCCGGCGCACGGCCGCGACACGACGGCCGTCCACGGCGCCGCGACACCGAGGAGCTGTCATGACCGACACGACCCAGCAGGACCTGGCCACCGGCGAGCGCGCGGCGGAGGCCGGCGGCTGCGGGTGCGGCGGCTGCGGCTGCGGCGGCGGCGCGGGGGAGACCACCACGGAC
>NZ_AXCW01000314.1 GCF_000603945.1 Actinotalea ferrariae CF5-4
GACCCCGGTAGCACTGGGAGCGGAGCCCTGCCGCACGCCACCACTGGCCCCCGCTCGATCCTCCACGGAGGGGTCGAGCGGGGGCCGCTTCTTGTGCGCTCCGTGCCTTGCTAATCGACAAGGACGGCCGTAGACTCATCTTGTCAACAGAACAGGGGGTGATGAAGATGGACAAGGACCTGCGGAAGATCCTCCGGGCCGTCACTGAGGCGGGCTACATCGTGGTGATCAACAAGAAGGGCCACGCGGAGGTCTACACCGAGGACGGCGACAAGGTGACGACGTTCTCGGGGACCGCGAGCGACTGGCGCAGCAACCGCAACGCGCTGGCACCGCTCAAGCGGCGCGGGTTCCGGTGGCCGCCCAAGCGGTGACCGGCCCCGGGGCGGGAGGCATGGAAGGTGCCTCCCGCCCCGGGGGCCCACCATCATCACCCATCGCACAGGAGGAAGCCATGAAGGAGTACAACGCCCGCATCGAGTACCGCACCCGCGACGACATCGACGACCAGCTGCTCGAGGCGCTCACCGACTACGGGCCCGCCACCGGCCGCGCCGAGCGCGGCTGGGTGGAGGTGTACATCACCGTGCCGGCCACGTCGCTGCGGCAGGCGTTCACGACCGCCCTGGCGCTCGCCGAGTCCGCCACCGACGCCCCCGTGCTCGCCGTCGAGGTGCTGCCCACGGACGAGTTCGACGCGCGCCTCGGACTCGCGCCCCTGCCCGAGCTCGTCAGCGTCACCGAGGCCGCACAGTCGCTCCGGGTCAGCCGGCAGGCCGTCCTCCAGCGCCTCGAGTCCGGGACGCTGCCGGGAAGGAAGGTTGGGAACGCCTGGGTCATTCAGCGGTCGGCAGTCGTGCGCTAACCGGTGGACCCCGCCGGCCTACTCCAGCAGCGTCGCCCGACCGCGCCACGTGTCGCCGTCAAGCCGGATGTCGCACGTCCATCGGCTCCGCAGCATCGCGCCGAACCCGTTCTCCGCGTCGACGCTGCCCTCGACTTCCCATGAAGCGGGCCCGCCTGTGACCTCGACGTCTGAGAAGTCGGCGGTCGAGGGTGCGCGCAGCTGGTCGAGTAGCCACGTCTCGCACTGCGCACGGGCCTCGAAGTCTGTCGGGGGCTCCGGCCCGTCGTTGCCTCCGCCGGCCAGCACGCTGCACGCGAAGCTGCCGACCAGCACGGCGACCAAGACGCCCATGCACCCAGCGCCTCGGCGCCAACCTGACGGCGGCGTCTGCGCCCCGCCATGACCTTCAACGTCCCCCTGTGTCATCTCCGTATCGTGCCCCTTCAGACGCGACGGCACCAGGACGTTCGGCGCCCCCGACGCCGCCGCGGCATCGGCGTGACGGTCCTGCCGAACACCGACCCTCTGCCTCCGGCCGCCACATCTCCGGGGGCTTCACCTTCCCCTTGACCCCCGCATGCGCCGACGTGCACCGGCCCTGTCCCGGGAACGGCAGCCCTGTCGGCCCCCTGATCGGCGGACGCGCGGACTTGCGGCCACATGCAACACTCAGCACGTGACAGCGGAACCGGAGACCCACGACTACTCGGTGCGTGTGACGTGGCCCGTCGACGCCGCGGCGGACGCGCTCCCGGTGAACCAGGTCGCCGTTCTCCAGGGGGCTGACACTGAGTTCGGGCCCGAGGGAAGTGTCTACCTCGTCCTTGGACACGTTGCTCCACCCTTGATCCCGGACCCACTTGCAGCGGAACGGTTCTTCACCTCGGGCGAAGCGAGCCTTGATGTACGCGTCCGCGCGGCGGTGTACCTGACGCGTCCTCGCGCCATGGAGCTCTATCGAAGCCTCGGGCAGCAGTTGGAGATCATGAACTCCCGCGCCACGGGGGAGCCCACGGGCGGCACAGCATGATGAGCGGCTCCCTTCTGGTCCGTCCGGCCGGCGCCGCTGTCGCGGCCGCGATGACGTTCGCCCCTCAGGCGATCGTCACCACTGAAACCTCACGACGCGTGGAACACCTGTCGATGAGTACCTCGGACGAGGTGTGGTTCGCGCTCCCGGTGACTTCGACGACTCGAGAGGTGGTGACGGTCGTGGACGGAACAGTGACGGACCGGGCACACCTCGCTGATGACAACGCGTACTGGCAGGGGGTCCGCGCCGCCGTCTCCTCACTGTGGGCGGACGACTGGGACTCCCCTGAGGACAGCGTCTACGACACGTGGTGAGCCTCTCCGTCGAGGCTGGCGATCTCGTGCTCGTCTCCTATCCGTTCTCCGCTCACGCGGACGAGCCGTACAAGCCTCGGCCCGTGCTGGTCGTCAACGCGGTGCGCCAAGGGGACGAGACGCTCCTCTGCGCCATGGTCACCAGCAACGAGCGGCGATGGAGCCGGCCCAAGCCGGGGGACATCCGCATCGAGGAGTGGCAAGAAGCCGGCCTTCCTCTACAGTCGGTCATCCGGACTCGGCGCGTCTGGACCGCGGAGCACAGAGACCTGATCCGGGCGTTCGGCAAGGTCTCAGGGGAGACACTGGAAGCCGCTCGGACTCAGCTGATCGACCTCATCACCCGCGCCGCTTGATCGGGGGCCCGGGCCGCCAGCCGGCGCGCGCCCGGGCCCGAGGGGGGTCTAGCGGCTACGCGATGCCGCGCGAGGCGGCGACGCCGATGAGCGCGGCCGCCGCGACCGCTTCCCGGAGGTGGTCCTCGGGCATCTGCACGTAGGTGAGGGTCGTCTGGGGTGAGGCGTGGCCGAGCAGGCGCGCGGTCGCGAGGAGGTCGCGGCTCCCGGCGTAGACCCGGGTCCCGAACCGGTGGCGCAGGGTGTGCGCCGTCCAGCCCTCCGGCATGGCCCGGGCTATGAGCTTGCTCACGTGGTTCGCGGTGAGGTGGCTACCGCGCCCGTTGGGAAAGACCCACCCGGTTGCGCTCGCGATGGCGTCGGCGAGGTCGTCGTCCAGGAGCGGCACGGTGCGCTGCTTCCCGCCCTTGCCGTGGACCAGGAGCCACCCGCCGTCCAGGATGTCGTCGCGGTGCACGCACGCGACCTCTCCGGCGCGCAGGCCGGCGAGCACGGCGAGCAGGACCATGAGCCGCACGCGGTCGTCCGCGGCCGCGAGGGTGGCGCGGACGACGCTCTCCGGCGCGGGCCGTGGCCGGCCCGCCGGGACGCGGACGCCGGGCAGGTCCACGCACGGGTCGACGTCGATGTACCCGTGCCGGCGGGCCCACCGGTAGAAGCCGGCCAGGGCGGTCCGCATGGACTTCCTGGCGGCTGCGCCCTGCTGGGGGTCGCCGCGGCGGGTCGCCCGTGAGGTGCGGTCCAGCCCGGCGAGGAGCTGCTCGAGGTGAGAGCCGGTCACGGTCCACGGTGAAGGTGACCCGAGCCGGGTGGCGGCGTTGCGCAGGTAGTGCCGGTACAGCTCGACGGTCCTCGGCCGGCGGCCGGCGGCGTGCAGGCTCAGGCAGTAGGCGGCGATGGCCCGGTCCCAGGTCTGTGGCGCGGTGGTCATGGGTGACCAGGTGCCGGTCGGCGACCGCTGGGCAGTGGGGTCTGAGAAGAGGGGCTCGGCGTCGTCGGCTACCAGCCCCCTGCTGGCGGTCGTCATGGTCGGGACATCATCGACGGCGCGCAGGTGCCTGACGGGGGACTGCGCTCGCCGGGGGTGTCGCGACGATGGCACTGGACCCGAGCCCGATCCGCGATGGGTGTTGACTCAGATGGTCGCGGTGACGCGCGTGGGCCGCGCCGCCCGCTCCACCCAGCCGCCGAAGGAGCCACGGCACCGTGTGCCGGCACGGGTGCCGGGACGTCGGTGGGCGCCGAGGTAGCCCTCGGCCGGCATAGCTCGGTCCTTCGCCGGCGGCGTGTAGTTGACGAGCGGGGCCCGCGTGCCGCACTGCGGGCACGTCCCGGTCTCAGGGCCGACGCGGGTGCCCGGGTGGCCGCTCATGCGACGCCCGCGCTCTCCTGGTCGGCGACGCCGGAGCCGTGCCACGGCCCGACGACGACGTCCCCGCCGGTCACCTCGCCGGACGTGCAATCCGTAGGTTGTGGGTTCGAGCC
>NZ_AXCW01000315.1 GCF_000603945.1 Actinotalea ferrariae CF5-4
CCTCGGCGGCGTCCAGCACCGGTGCCGCGACGGCGGCCGCGACGCCGGCGGCCCCCGCCGACGCCGACGGCGTCCCGAGGTGCCGCTGCCACGCGGTCGCGTCGTCGGACACGCCCGTGACCCGGTCGGGGTCGACGTCGCCCCACGGCTCGAGCTCGCGCACGAGCTCGGCGGGGCTGTGCGGCCCGTCGTCGTGCGGGCCGAGGGTGACGGTGCACAGCGTGTCGAGGTCGTTGGGCACGCCGGGGAGCAGGTCGGCGGGCGGCACGGGGGCCCCCGCGACGACCGGCGCCGCCGGCACCTCCGTGGCGTCCCCGACCGTCGCGCCCGGCCAGCGGCCCGTGAGCGCGAGGTACAGCAGCCCGACGAGGGCGACCGTGTCGGCGCGCGTGGTGGAGCGGGCGTCCCCGAGGCCGAGGTCCGCGATCTCGCCGTCCATCCCGAGCCCGGACACCAGGACGGCACCCTCGTCCGTGACGTGGACGCACGAGGGGCGCAGGGCGAGGTGGTGCACGCCGCGCCGGCGCGCGACCTCCAGCGCCACGGCCGCCTCGCCGACGACGGCGCGGGCCTGGTCCGCCGGCAGGGGGCCGTGCGCGGTGAGGGACAGCAGGTCCCGTCCGCGCGGCGGCTCGCTGACCACGTACGCGACGCCGGAGTACTCGCCGACGTCGAGGACGCGCAGCAGGCGCGGGTCGCTCACGAGCGCGGCGCGCCGGGCCGCGTCCTGCGCCTGCGCGATGCGCCCGCCCAGCAGGAGCGAGACCCGGACCGGCCGGTCGAGGATCTGGTCCCGACCCGTCCAGACCTCCACGGAGGGCAGGTCGGAGCGGTCGGGGTGCTCCAGGCGGTACCGGCCGGCGACGAGCGCGCCCCGGCCGATGGTCGCGGGCTCCACAGGACCACCTCCGTGTCGATCGGCCGAGCTGTCGGCCGCGTCCCCGGACGCACCGTCCACGGGCACCGTTGCCGCGGTCGCGGCCGTGGTGGCCGGGCCCGCGACGGTGCCCGTGCGGACGTCGTCGTCGGTCGCGCTCATGGTACGGGCCGCTCCCCGGCGTCGGAGCAGGGGTGCCACGAGGTCCTCGAGCTCCCGGACGCCCAGCACCCGCAGGAGCACGACGTACACCGCGAGCATGACGAGCCCGACGACGACGCACACCAGCAGGGCGCGGAACAGCCCGGCCCGCGACAGGTCGCCGAACAGGAGGCTCAGCGGCCAGCCGACGGCGGCCGCGGCGACCGCCGCGACGGCGGCGCGCACGTGCGTGCGGACGACGTCGCCGCCCACGCCGCCCAGCCGCTCCCGGACCTTGCGCGCGCCGGTGAGGGCCCCGAGCCAGTACGACGCGGCGATCGAGGCGCCGGCGACGGCGGTCCACCAGTCGATGGGCGCGAGGAGCCGGCCGAGGAGCGTCCCGACCGCGACCAGACCGGCCATGGGCAGCTGGAGCCAGAACAGGCCCTTGGCGTCCTCGTAGGCGTAGTAGATCCGCTGGATGAGCGCCCACGCCCCGAGCGCGACCAGCCCGAGCGTGAGCGTCACGACGACCGGGGTGAGGACGGCGGCAGCCTCCGGGACGTCGCTGATCGTGATGAGCCGGGAGACCGGGAGCGCGAGCACCAGGACGACGGCGGTGGCGAAGACCGTGAACACGCCGACGGTGCGCAGCCCGCTGGAGAAGTCGCGGCGCACGCGGGGCACGTCGTCGTCGGCGGCGGCCTGGGCCAGGCGCGTGTAGAGCGCCGTCACCAGGGACACCGTCACCAGGGAGTGCGGGAGCATGAAGATGGTGAAGGCGATCGTGTACTGGTAGTTCGCCGCGACGGCACCGAGGTCCTGCTGCTCGGCGATCTGGGCCGCCCCGGTCGTCACGCGGGTCACGACGAGGATCCCCACCTGACCGACGACGTGGGAGGCGAACGTCCAGCCGGCCACGAACGCCGCGGTGCTCAGCCCCACGCCCCGCCAGCCGCGCCGGGGACGGAACGTGAAGCCGATCCGCCGCAGCGGGATGATCAGCACCAGGGCCTGCGCGGCGACCCCGAGGGTCGCGGTCCCGGCGAGCAGCGCCATCGGCCCGGTCGTCCAGAAGTCGTAGGACCCCGCCGGCGCCCCGGGCTCGTGCGCGCCGTAGATGCCGATGAACGCGAGCATCCCGAGGATCGCCACGACGTTGTTCAGGGCCGGCGCCCACATGTACGGCCCGAACAGGCCGCGCGCGTTGAGCACCTGACCGAGCAGCGTGTACACGCCGTAGAAGAAGACCTGCGGCAGCGACCAGAGCGTGAAGGCGATCGTCAGCGCCTGGAACTGCGGGTCCGTGCTGTCGGCGACGACGGCGACCAGCAGGGGCGCCGCGAGCATGAGCAGCAGCGTCGCGACCGCCATCACGACCGTGCCCACCGTGAGCAGCCGGTCCACGTACTCCTTGCCGCCCGGCTGCTTCTCGGCCCGGATGATCTGCGGGACGAGGACGGCGTGCAGGACACCGCCCGCGATCAGCATGTAGATCGCCGACGGCAGCCAGTACGCCGCCGAGAAGGAGTTCGCGGAGACGGTGAGGGAGCCGATCGCCGCGGTGAGGACGACGACCCGCAGGAGCCCGAGGACGCGCGACGTGGCGGTGCCGGCCGCCATGACGAGCGCGCTGCGACCGAGGCTGCCGCCCAGGCCGCCGCCCGCGCCACGGGCGTCGCTCGTGCTCATCCGGCTCCTCCTGACCCGGGCGGACGACCCGCACCGGCCGGACCAGTGTCCTCGACGTGCTGCGCCGTGGCACGGCCGGTCGACGCGGCACCGACCTCGGCCACCTCCTCGGGCGAGAAGGCGTCCGGGCCGGAGTCCAGCCGCGGCTGCGCGCGCCGACCCGTCCGGCCCCGCCGGATCGAGCGGACGAGGCCGACGACGAGCCCCAGCGCCAGGAGCGCGCCGATGGCGAGCGTGCCGATGCCCTCCCAGTCGGCGCGGACGCGGACGGCGATGACGGTGTCGTCGTCGACGAGGACCCCCTCGGGCGTGCGGACCTCGACGGTCACGCCGACGTCGGCGCTCTGGATCGCGTGGACCGGGACCTGCACGACCTCCTCGCCGCCGGCGGGCACCGTCACGGGCACCGCGCCGTCCGAGCGCAGCCGCGCGCTGTCGGGCCGGAGGTCGACGACGACCGAGACGTCCTGGTCGAGCGCGTTCGTCAGCCGGACGGGCATGCCGGCGCTCGTCGCGATGATCGTCAGGTCGCTCCCGGGCACCACCGCGACGGCGTCACCGAGCGCGGCGGTCCGGGCGCGGGCCGCGTCCGCCAGGTCGCTGCGCTGCTGCGGCCGGGCCCGCCACGCCACGGACGTCGGTGCCAGCAGCTCCAGCTCCCCGTCACCGACCAGCGCCTCGGGTCGGTCGACCATCGTGGCCAGGTCCGCCCGCTGCGCCACGGCGTCCGCGACCTCCTCGAGCAGCCGCCCGGGGACCTCGCGCTCGCCGACGACGCGCCGCGGCAGGCTGCCGCGGTCCAAGCCGGTGTCCGGCGCCCCGACCAGCGCGGTCACCGGCTCCATCCGGACCCAGGGCGCGTCCGCGAGCGCCGCGAGCTGGGCGTCCGCGACGGCGGGCTCCGGCGACCAGTCCCGCGGCAGGGTCGCGAGGACGTGCCGGGCGTCCGTGGGCCGCTCACGGGTGATCACCGCGAGCTCGGCGAGGAGGTCCTGCGCGGCGGTCGCGGGGGTGCGCTGGACGTCGTCGTCGCGGGGCCCGTCCTCGTCCAGCACGAGCGACCCGGTCCGCAGCCCGTCCGACAGGCGCTCGTCGGCGATGAGCGCCGTCACCTCGCCGCGGGCGGTCGACACGACGGCCCGGCCCGACGGCGTGTAGGTGAGCACCGCGGGCGGCAACAGCTCCCCGGGCCCGACGACGAGGCCGCGCGCCCCGGCGGCCTGGACGAACGCGGCGGTCGTCAGGTCGGGCAGGTCGGTCGCCGGCCACGCCAGGAGACCCGTGCCCGACGCCGGCAGCCCCGCGTCGCG
>NZ_AXCW01000316.1 GCF_000603945.1 Actinotalea ferrariae CF5-4
CCGCGCAGGCGGCCCTGCGGGGTGCGGACCGCGCCCACGACGACGACGTCGTCCGGGCCGGCCGCCGAGGTCGGCGTCCAGTGGGGCGTCGCCGCGTCCTCGATGTCGGCCAGCGGGATCGACCCGGTGGGCGGCGCGCCGTCGGGCAGCGGCTGGTCCTGGCCTGCAGGCCCGCCGGTCGCCGGACGGGTCGCGTCGCCGCTCATGCCGTGGCCGCTCGTGCCGTCGGCGCTCATGCCGTCGCCCCTCGTGCTGTCGGCGCTCATGCCGTCACCGCCACGGTCTCGACGGAGCCCTCGACCCGGACGGGCGCACCGGTGCGCTCGACCACCTCGTCCGGCGTCACGCCCGGGGCGGTCTCCACGAGCCGCAGGCCGTCCGGCCCGACGTCGAGCACCGCGATGTCGGTGATGATCCTGTCCACGACTCCCCGTCCGGTCAGCGGCAGCGCGCACTCGCGCACGATCTTCGGCGACCCGTCCTTGGCGTTGTGGGTCATGAGGACGACGACACGGCGCGCCCCGTGCACGAGGTCCATGGCCCCGCCCGGGCCCTTGACCATGGCCCCGGGGATCATCCAGTTGGCGAGGTCCCCGCGCTCGGAGACCTCCATGCCGCCCAGCACCGCGACGTCGATCTTGCCCCCGCGGATCATCCCGAAGCTCAGGGCCGAGTCGAAGAACGAGGCGCCCGGCAGCACCGTCACGGTCTCCTTGCCGGCGTTGATGAGGTCCGGGTCGACCTGGTCCTCGGTCGGGTACGGCCCGACGCCGAGGATGCCGTTCTCGGACTGGAGCATCACGTGGCGGCCCTCGGGCAGGTAGTTGGGCACGAGCGTCGGCAGGCCGATGCCGAGGTTGACGTACGCCCCGTCGGGCAGCTCCAGAGCGGCCCGCGCGGCCATCTGCTCCCTGGTCAGCGCCATGTCAGCCCCTCTCCCCTGCGCCGGCGTCGGTCCGGACGGTCCGTCGCTCGATCCGCTTCTCGATGTCGGTCCCCACCTCGACGACCCGGTGCACGAACACCCCGGGCAGGTGCACGGCGTCCGGGTCGAGCTCCCCGGGCTCGACGAGCCGCTCGACCTGGGCGATGCAGAGCTGGCCGGCCATCGCGGCCAGCGGGGAGAAGTTCCGCGCGGAGCGGTGGAAGACGAGGTTGCCGTAGCGGTCCCCCACCTCGGCATGCACGAAGGCGACGTCCGTGGTGATCGCCTGCTCCAGCACGAACTCGCGCGGCTCCCCCTCGACGTCGAACGTCCGCACCTCCTTGGCCGCGGAGGCGAGCGCGACACCGCCGTCGGCGTCGTAGCGCTGCGGCAGCCCACCCTCGGCGACCTGCGTGCCCACACCCGTCTGCGTGAAGAACGCCGCGATGCCGGACCCGCCTGCCCGCAGCTTCTCCGCGAGGGTGCCCTGCGGCGTGAGCTCGACCTCGAGCTCACCGGCCAGGTAGCGGCGGGCGAACTCCTTGTTCTCCCCCACGTACGACGCGGTGATCTTGCGGATGCGGTCCGCGGCGAGCAGGAGGCCGAGGCCCCAGTCGTCCACGCCGCAGTTGTTCGAGACCACGTGCAGGTCCCGCGTGCCCCGCTCCAGGAGCGCCGTGATGAGTGCGACGGGGTTGCCGCAGAGCCCGAACCCGCCGACGGCGATGCTCGCGCCGTCCGGCACGTCCGCCACGGCCTCCGCCGCGCTCGGGACGACCTTGTCCAACCGGGTCAACGCTGTACCTCCGGGTCGTGTCGACGGCGCGAGGACATCCGGCGGCGCCGACGGGTGACGCACCACCGAGCGACGCTGCTCGGGGTGCTGCCGACCATTCTCGCCGTCCCGGCGACGGGAGGCGAACCGGCCCCGGTCAGGCGTGCTGGGTGACCCACGTATGCATGGCGATGGCCGCCGCGGCGCCCGCGTTGATCGAGCGCGTCGAGCCGAACTGCCGGATGTGCAGAACCACCTCGCACGCCGCGACGGCCGCCTCCGACAACCCCGCGCCCTCCTGCCCGAAGAGCAGCACGCACGCCCGCGGCAGCGCGTACCCCTCGAGCGGCACGGACCCCGGGACGTTGTCGAGGCCGACGAGCGGCAGCCCCGCCTCCGCCGCCCAGCCCGCGAGCGCGGCGACGTCGGGGTGGTGCCGGACGTGCTGGTACCGGTCGGTGACCATGGCACCGCGCCGGTTCCACCGCCGCCGCCCGACGACGTGCACCTCCGCCGCGAGGAAGGCGTTCGCCGTGCGCACGACCGAGCCGATGTTGAGGTCGTGCACCCAGTTCTCGATCGCGACGTGGAACCCGTGGCGGCGCATGTCGAGGTCGGCGACCACCGCCTCGACCGTCCAGTAGCGGTACCGGTCGACGACGTTGCGCCGGTCGCCGTGGGTCAGGAGGTCGGGGTCGTAGCGCGGGTCCAACGGGGCGTCCGGGCCGTCACCGAGGCGCGGCCACGCGGCCGGGCCGCCGGGCCACGGACCGACGCCGACCTCCCGGGCGGCGGGGGCGGCGTCGAGCTCCGGGAGCTCCTGCCCGCTCAGCGCCCGACCCCGCGCCACGCCTGCCGGGCATGCAGCCGGGACGCGGTGTGCAGCACGGCGTTGCGGTACAGCCGCACCCCGAGCGCGACGAACGCGACGCCCGTCGCGAGCACCACGAGCGCGGCGACGAACGGCTCCCACGGGTCGGCGTTGCCCAGGACGATGCGCGCCGGCATGAGCAGCGGCGCCGTGAACGGCACGTAGGACAGGATCCGCTGCACCGGCCCCGGGTCGATCGCGAAGATCGCCGTGAAGAACGGGACGACGACGAGCACCTGCATGACCACCGTGGTGGCGTTGAGGTCCTCCACGCGCGAGGCGAGGGCGCCGGCCGCGGCCCAGAGGCACGCCAGCATGACGAACCCGAGCAGGAAGAACACGACGAACCAGCCCGACGCCGCCAGGACCTGCCCGACCAGCTGGCCGCGGCCCATGAGCATCGCGCCGACGAGCCCGGCCGCGACGATGACGACGATCTGGCCGACCGCCATGACGGTGTTGCCGACGACCTTGCCGGCCAGCAGCCAGCGCACGGGCAGCGCGGCCACGAGCAGCTCGACGACCCGCGACTGCTTCTCCTCCACGACGCTCTGCGCGATCGACATCCCGAACGTGAGCACGGAGACGTAGAAGAGGAACGCGAACACCAGCACCAGGAGCTCCGGCGGCACCGCGCCGGTCGGCCGGGCGTCCAGGACCGTGACCTCGGGCGGCGTCGGGTCGATGAGCGCGACGACGTCCTCCCGGCTCAGCCCCGCCTCCTGCGCCGCCTCCGCGACCTGGAGCTGCGCCGAGGCCGCCGCGACGAGCACGTCCACCTCCGGCGGGACGCCCTCCCGGCCCAGGACCCGCAGGGCGTCGAGGTCGTCCCCGACGACGGCCGCCGCGACGTCCTCGTCCAGGACCAGGCGCTCCGGGTCCGCCTCGGGCTCCAGCACGACCATCTCGATGTCCGCCGCGGGCAGCCCCGCGGGCTCGAGGAGCGCCGTCACCGGCGGCACCTCCTCGTCCTCCTCCTGCGCCTGGCGGCCCAGGCCGGCGGCGAGCTCGACCGCCTGCTCGGCGGCCGTCCCCTGCACGGCGACGCGGAGGGCGGGGACCTGCTGGCTGAGCAGCACGGGCACCACGGTGGCGACGGCGACGAGGAGGAGCAGGAACGCCGTCGTCGCGAGGAAGGCCTTGTCCCGCAGCTTGACCCGGATCTCCCGGCCGGCGACGACGCGCACGGCGGACAGCGCGGTGAGGCCGTCGTCACGCTCGGTGCCGGTCATCGCACGACCTCCCGGAAGATCTCGGCGAGCGTGGGCACCACCGGGGCGAACTCGCGGACCGCGCCCGCGTGCTGCGCCGCCGCCAGGACCGCCTGGTCGTCGGCGTCGTCGGCGAGGTCGACGACGAGCCGGCCCCGCTCGGCGCGGACCGCCACGACGCCCGGGACGCCCGCGAGGACGTCCGGGCCGAGCGCCTCCCCCGCC
>NZ_AXCW01000317.1 GCF_000603945.1 Actinotalea ferrariae CF5-4
CGGCGGACGTACCCTGGCTCGTCCGTCCGCGTCGTCGTCGGGAGCACCCGTGAGCAGCACCGCCGGAGCCGGGACCGGCTCGCCCGCCACCCCGCCCCTCACCGCGCTCGTCCCCCCGTCGGTCACCCCACCCGCCACACCGCCTGCCCCCGCACCGACGGGGGGCGACTCGCCCGTCCGCCGCACGAAGCTGCCGCTGGTCGCCCGACGGCTGGAGGTCGTCCGGGTCGAGGACCTGTCGGCGTCGCTGCGCCGGGTCGCGCTCGGCGGTCCGGAGCTCGCAGGGTTCCGCGCGGACGGCCCCACCGACCACGCGAAGGTCTGGTTCCCTCCGGACGGGCGGCCCGACGACGCCCCGCTGCTGCCATCGGAGGCGGACGGCGCCTGGGTCGCCCCGCCGGGCGCGACGTGCCGCGACTACTCGATCCGCACGTTCGACGCGGCGGCCGGCGAGGTCGTGATCGACATGGCCGTCCACGCCCACGGACCGGCCGGCCGCTGGGCCGCCCAGGCCCGTCCCGGCCAGCAGCTCGGGCTCCTCGGCCCGAAGACCACCAAGGTCCCGCCCATGGACCGCGCCTGGTACGTCCTCGCGGTCGACGAGACCGGGCTCCCCGGGGCGCAGAGCTGGCTCGAGCAGCTCCCCGCCGGGCCCGCCGTCCACGTCCTGGCCGAGGTCGGCGGCCCGGCGGACGAGATCGCCCTGCCCGACCACCCCGGTGCGCGGGTGACGTGGCTCCACCGCGGCGACACGCCGGCCGGCACCTCGACGCTCCTCGCCGACGCCGTGCGGGAGGCGCTCACCGCCGTCCCGGACGACGCCGAGGGCTGGCTCTGGGCCGCGGCCGAGGCGACGGTCGTCCGCGTGATCCGAGGTCACGTCAGCGAGCGCGGGCTCGACAAGCGGTCCTGCTCGATGACGGGCTACTGGCGCCAGGGCGTCGCCGGCTTCGACCACAAGAGCGAGGGTGCGGAGTCCTGAAGAGGCGCCTCAGGACGCGACTTGCTCCCGAACGAAGGTAAGGCTTACCTTCCTTCTGTGACGCTCCTCGAGAACGCTCCGGCGCGCGCCGTGACCGGGTGGCCGGCTCCCGCGCTGCGCGGCGAGCACCTGCGCCTCGCGTACGGCCGCGACGCCGTCGTCGTCCACGACGCCACGGTGGACCTGCGGGCCGGAGAGGTGACCGTGCTCGCCGGCCCGAACGGCAGCGGCAAGTCGACCCTGCTGCGCGCGCTCGCGCGGCTGCACACCCCGACGGCGGGCACGGTCGCCCTGCCCGACGGCGACGCCCGCGCCCTCGACGCCCGCGCCTTCGCCCGCCGCGTCACCCTCCTCTCCCAGAACCGTCCTGTCCCGGGCGGCGTCACCGTCCGCGAGGTCGTCGAGTACGGCCGCCACCCGCACCGCCCGCGCTGGCGCGGCACCGACGACGACGGCCCGCGCGCCGTCGCGTGGGCCATGGGCGTGACCGGGGTGAACGAGATGGCCGACCGCCCCGCGGACGAGCTCTCCGGCGGCGAGCTCCAGCGCGTCTGGCTGGCCAGCTGCCTCGCGCAGGACACGCACGTCCTCCTCCTCGACGAGCCCACCAACCACCTCGACCTGCGCTACCAGGTGGAGGTCCTGGACCTGGTCCGCGACCTCGCGGAGGAGCACGGGGTCGCCGTCGGCGTCGTCCTGCACGACCTCGAGCAGGCGGCCCGCGTCGCCGACCGGCTCGTCCTGCTCCACCGGGGCGTCGTCGTCGGGGACGGGGTGCCGGAGGAGGTGCTCGCCGCGCACACGCTCACCGAGGTGTACGGGCTTCCGGTCGAGGTCTCGCTCGACGCCCACGGGCACGTGCGGATCCACCCCGTCGGTCGCACCCGCCGCCCGCCCCGCACCGCCCCGGGGACGCCCGTCCGCTGACGTCGCCGCACCCCGTCTGACGCCCGCGCGGCTCCCGGCCGCGGCCTTCGCCCTGCCCGCTCGCTCTGCCCTGCCCGCCTGCTCTGCCCTGTCTGTCTGCCCTGCCCCTGCCCAGCACCGACCCGACCCGACCCGACCCTGCCGAGAGGATCCCCCACCCATGACCCCCGCACGACGCCCCCGCAGCCTCGCCGTCGGTCTCGCCGCGCTCACCGCCGCCGCGCTCACCGCCTGCGGCACGACGGAGGACCCGGCCGCCGCGACCCCCGAGGACGAGCCGGCGACCGTCGCCGGGCCGGTCACCGTGACCGACGAGCGCGGCGAGGTCACCCTCGAGGCCCCCGCCCAGGACGTCGTGTCGCTCGAGTGGGGCCTCACGGAGAACCTGCTCAGCCTCGGCGTGGTCCCGGTCGGCCAGGCCGACGTCGAGGGCTACAACACCTGGAACACGGTCGTGCCCCTCGAGGGCGACGTCGCCGACGTCGGCTTCCGCGGCGAGCCCAGCCTCGAGGCGATCGCGGCGCTCGACGCGGACCTCGTCGTCACGACGACCGACCTGCCCGAGGACGTCATCGCGCAGATCGAGGAGCAGGTGCCGGTCATCGCCGTGCGCGGGTCCGACGCCACCGACCCGCTCGGGTACATGCGCGAGACCGTCGAGCTGCTCGCGGAGGCCACGGGCACCCAGGACCGCGCGACCGAGCTGCTCGAGGGCTTCGACGCCGCGATCGCCGACGGCCGGACGGCGCTGGAGGAGGCGGGCGTCGCGGGCGCGCCGGTCGTCATGGCGGACGGCTGGGACACCAACGGCGTCGTCTCGGTCCGCATGTTCACCGAGGGCTCCTACCTCGGCGCGATCCTCGGGGAGCTCGGCCTGGACAACGTCTGGCAGGGCGAGGGCGACCCCGACTACGGCCTCGCGACGACCGACGTCGAGGGCCTGACCGTGCTCGAGGACGTCGACTTCCTCTACCTGGTCAACGGCGCGTTCACCGACCCGTTCGGCGAGAGCCTGGCCGGCAACCCCATCTGGGAGCAGCGTCCGTTCGTCACCTCCGGCTCCGTGCACCGGCTCCCGGACGGCATCTGGCTCTTCGGCGGCCCGGCGGCGGGCGAGGCGTACGTCGACGCCGTCGTCGCGGCGCTGACCGACTGACGACGGCCCGGACGCCGACCCCGCCACCCGTCCCCGCACCGTGACCACGACCACCCCGGCCACCCCGGTGGGACCCCGTCGGGCACCCCGCCCGGGGCCGCCGACGGCGTCGCGCGCCCGCACCGCCGCCACGCGCGGCACCGCGTTCGCGCTGGCCGGGGTGGTCGTGGCGGTCCTGGCGGTCGTCGACCTCACGCTGGGGACCGCGGACGTCGGCGCGCTGGACCTGCTGCGACTGGTGACCGACCGGGACGACGAGGCGCTCGCCGTCCTCGTCGCGTCCCGGCTCCCCCGGGTGCTCGCCGCGCTGCTCGTCGGCGCGGCCCTGGGGGCGGCGGGCGCGGTGCTGCAGTCCGTCGCCCGCAACCCGCTGGCCTCGCCCGACACGCTCGCGGTCAACGCGGGCGGGTACCTCGCCGTCGTCGCCGCGGCGGTGCTCGGGCTCGCCCTGCCGCTGCCGGCGCGGGGTCTGCTCGCGTTCCTCGGGGGGCTCGCCGCCGCCGCGCTCGTCCTGGCCGTCGCCCGTGCCGGCGCGACCGGCCCCACCCGCCTGGTCCTGGCCGGGTCTGCCGTGAGCCTCGCGCTGGGCTCGGTCACGATGGTCCTGCTGCTGGTCTTCGCGCAGGAGACGACCGGCCTGTTCGCCTGGGGCAGCGGGTCGGTGGCGCAGTCGGGGCTGCGCACGGTGCTGCAGGTGGGGCCGGTGGCGCTCCTCGGCGTCGCGGCGCTCGTGGCGCTCGGGCGGCGCCTGGACCTCCTGGCCCTCGGCGACGACGCCGCGCGTTCGCTCGGGCTGGACGTGCGGCGCACGCGCGTCGTCGTCGTCGTGCTCGCCGTGGTGCTCGCGGCCGCCGCGGTCACGGTCGCCGGCCCCATCGGCTTCGTCGGGCTCGCGGCGCCGGTCCTCGCCCGGATGCTC
>NZ_AXCW01000318.1 GCF_000603945.1 Actinotalea ferrariae CF5-4
CCACGACGGCTCATGCTGCTCATGCGCTCTCCCCCTCCCGCCGTCGGCCCCCGCCGCGGCGTGACCCGAGTGTGCCCCGCGCCACTGACATCCGCCTCGCCCCGCACGCGCCGGGGTCCGGGGGTACGGTGCCTCGGTGGACACGGGGGAGCAGGGCGCGACGCGGCCCTCGCCGGCCTTCGAGACGGCGATCCGCTCCGTCACGGGCAACCACCGCCGGTCGAACCAGGACTCGGCGGGCTGCACGGACGCGGTCGTCGTCGTCGCGGACGGCGTGGGCGGGCACGTCGGGGGCGACGTCGCCTCCTGGACGGTCGTCCGGCACGTCCTCGCCGGTCTCGGCGACCTGGACGACGTCCGGACGCGCTCGATCACCGACCTGCAGGCGCACGTGGCGGCCGCGAACGCCGAGCTGCGGGGTCGCGTCGAGAGGGACCCCTCGCTGGCCGGGATGGGCACGACGTTCACGGCCGTGGTCTGCGGCGAGGCCACCGTGCGGCTCGTGCACGTGGGTGACTCGCGCGCCTACCTGCTCCGCGACGGCACGGGGCGCAGGGTCTCGCGCGACCACTCCCTCGTCCAGCTCCTGGTCGACTCCGGGGAGATCGCCCCGTCGGAGGCCTTCGACCACCCGAACCGCAACGTCATCCTCCGCTCGCTGACCGGCTCGCCGGAGGACCCCGCGGGGCTGCAGCTGCGGGAGATCGAGGCGCGTCCGGGCGACCGCTGGCTCCTGGCCAGCGACGGCCTCACCGACCACGTCACCGAGGAGCGCTGCCTCGAGCTCCTCGCCGGTGCGGCGACCCCGCAGGAGGCGGCCGACGCGCTGCTCGCCGCGGCGGCCGACGCCGACGCCCGCGACAACGTGACGGTGGCGGTCGCCGACCTCGTCGAGGTCGCCCCGGACGCGCCGGGCGAGGGTCGAGGGGCCGTCGTCCTCGAGGGGGCGGCCGCCCAGGACGGGCTCGGGGACCTCGGGGACATGGCCGGCTGACCTGCCGCGCTGCCCGGCCCGTCCGACCGCTGACCTGCCCGGGCGGCCCCGTCGGACGACGGTGGAGCGCTCCGCAGAAGAAAGTTGAAACTTCCTGCATCCGTGCGGGACACCCTGGCGGTAGTAGGGGTGTCAGCACGATCCCAGACCCGGTCACCGGGCCTGACCCAGGAGGAACCCCCATGCGGAAGCGCCTCATCGCCGGCACCGCAGCCGGCTTCGCCCTCGCCCTCAGCGGCGCCGTCCCGGCGGTCGCCGACAGCCACGAGGCCCAGCTGTCCGTCCTGCACGGTGTGCCGGGCCTGACCGTCGACGTCTACGTCAACGGCGACCTCACCCTCGACGACTTCGAGCCCGGTGACCTCGCCGGCCCGCTCGCGCTGCCCGCCGGCACCTACACGGTGGCGATCACGGCCGCCGACGCGGCGGACGACAGCGCCCCGGCGATCGGCCCCGTGGACCTCCCGCTGGAGGCCGGCAAGAACTACACCGCGGTCGCGCACCTCGACGCCGAGGGCAACCCCACGGCGGCGCTCTTCACGAACGACATCTCCAACACCGCCGCCGGTGAGGGTCGCCTGACCGTCCGCCACACGGCGGCCGCTCCGGCCGTGGACATCCTCGCGGGTGGCGCGCCCGTCCTCACCGACGTCGTGAACGGCCAGGAGGGCGTCCTCAACCTCCCGGCGGGCACCGTCTCCGCCGCCGTCGCGCTCGCGGACACGACCGAGCCGGCCATCGGCCCGGCCGACGTGACCGTCGCCGAGGGCGTCAACACCATCGTCTACGCGTGGGGCAGCGCCGCGGACGGCAACCTCGACCTCGCGATCCAGACGATCGACGGTCTGCACTCGGCTCCTGCCGGCGTCCCCTCCGGTGAGCTGGGTCTCGCCGCTCAGCAGTCGTCGACCCCCTGGGTGGTCGGCGCGGCGCTGCTGGCGGCCGCGGGTGTCGCCTTCGCCGTCCGTCGTCAGACGGTCTCGGTGAAGAACGACTGATCCCGCTCGGCCGGGGGTGCGGACCCGTCCCCTTCCTGGGACCGCACCCCCGGCCGGTACCGACGGCGGCTCGCCGCCCACCCGGTGCACGCCCGGGCCCGTCCCACCGGCAGGCCCGTCGGCGCGTCACCTGGTCCCCGTGCTCCACCGCAGTCCCGCCGGGCTCCTGCCCGGCACCCGCCCCGACGCCGCGGCACCACCCGCCGCCCGCACCCCGTCAGGAGGAGTCCCCATGTCGGTCCGCCACCGTCCGTCCCGCCGCGTCACCCGCGCGATCGCCGGGGCGGCCCTCGGGGCCCTCCTGCTCGCGGGGTGTGCGTCCGGCGGGACCGACGAGCCGACGGTGCAGGCCCCGGACCCGCTCTCCTCGAGCACGTCGCCCAGGACGGCTCCCGACGCCGCCTCCCGATCCCTCCCGGACGTCCCGGTGCGCAGCGCGGACCTCTCCGCGCTGGAGGTCGAGCCGGTCGTCGAGCCGGTCGGCGTGGCCGTCCCGAGCATCGACGTCGCCATCCCGGTCGAGCCCGTCGGCGTCCAGGACGACGGCCAGATGGAGATCCCGCCGCAGGCCGAGATCGGCGGCTGGTACCGCTACGGGGCCTCCCCGGCCGACGACGAGGGCACCGCGGTCATCGCCGCGCACGTGGACTCGATCGCCTCGGCGGGCCTCGGGCCCTTCGCCCGCCTCCAGGACGTCCAGGTGGGCGACCCGGTCGAGGTGAGCCTCGCGGACGGGACGACCCGGTCGTTCACGGTGACCGAGGTCCGCCGCTCGCCCAAGCCGTCCGTGCAGTGGGAGGACGTGTTCGTGCGGGGCGGGGGGCAGCGCCTGGTCCTGATCACGTGCGGTGGTACGTTCGACCGAGGCGCCCAGAGCTACTCGGACAACGTGATCGTCACCGCCGAGCCGAGGGTGGGATGAGCACCGCGACCCTCGCGGCCTACCGGGCGCCGCTGCGAACGAGGAGAACGCCACTGACCGCCACCGAGGTGCACCTCGTGCGTGCGCCGTCCACCTGGGACGACGTGGAGGTGGCACGTGCGTTCGCCGCCGGGCAGGAGGCCGGGCTGGCGGAGGCGTACCGGCGGTGGTCGGCCTTCATCCACACCCTGGCCCTGCGGTCGCTGCGGGACGAGACCGACGCCCAGGACGTGACGCAGCAGGTCTTCGTCAACGCCTGGCGGGGCCGCTCGGGCTACGACGTCACGCGGGCCCTGCCGGGCTGGCTGACGGGCATCGCCCGGAACGCCATCGCCGACGTGCACGCCCGGCGGGCCCGCGAGCGGCGCGACCAGCTGGCCGCCGTCGCCACGGTCGAGACGGTGGCGGAGGCCGAGACCGCGCAGGTCGCGGACCGTCTGACGGTCGCCGACGAGCTGAGCCGGCTCGGCGAGCCGCAACGCACGATCATGGCCCTCGCCTTCTACGACGACCTCACGCACGACCAGATCTCCCGGCGGCTCGACATCCCGCTCGGAACCGTCAAGAGCCACATCCGACGCAGCCTGCTGCGTCTGCGCGACCGATTGGAGGTGGATGGTGCAGCACATCGACCCTGAGGTCATCGCGCTCGTCGCCCTGGGCGAGCCCGCGGCCGACGACGCCACCCGGTCGCACCTGGCCACCTGTCCCCAGTGCGCTGAGGAGGTCGCCTCTCTGGCCGCCACCGTCCGCACCGCCCGGAGCGTCACGCCCGCGGACGCCCTCGTCATGCCTCCGCCGCAGGTCTGGGAGGGCATCCGCGGGGCCCTGTCGCTGAGCCCGGCGCTCGACCCCGACACCGCCGCGACGCGTCCCGCGCCGCTGCCCGGTGCCGGCGACGAGCTGGCCGCGCGTCGCG
>NZ_AXCW01000319.1 GCF_000603945.1 Actinotalea ferrariae CF5-4
GGCGGGGCCGCGGCGCCCGAGGTGCTGGCCGCGGCGCGCCGTGTCCTGCACGACGAGCCCGGCGTGGTGACCGACTACGTGGCGCTCGTGGACCCGGCGGACGCCGAGGACGTCCCCGCGGGGTACCGCGGCGCGGCGGTCCTGGCGGTCGCCGCGCGCGTGGGCGCCACGCGGCTCATCGACAACACGACGCTGCAGGTGGGCGGGGACGACGTGCCCCCCGCCGCGGCCGACGACCACGCAGCCGGACGAGGGGGAGCAGCATGACGCAGGGGTGGACGACGGGGGACGGGCCGGACCGCGGGCCGCGCGGCCACGGGGCACGGGTCGGCGGTCGG
This sequence comes from Actinotalea ferrariae CF5-4, assembly GCF_000603945.1. Lineage (GTDB taxonomy): Bacteria > Actinomycetota > Actinomycetes > Actinomycetales > Cellulomonadaceae > Actinotalea > Actinotalea ferrariae. Next base: position 339 of record NZ_AXCW01000319.1, read on the forward strand.
CTGCGGCCGATGATGGTGGGCAAGGTCCACCGCGCCACGGTCACCGCGGCGGACCTGCACTACGTCGGGTCCGTCACCGTGGACCTGGACCTCCTGGACGGCGCGGACATCCTCCCCGGCCAGCAGGTCGACGTCGTCGACGTCACCAACGGCGCACGGCTGACCACCTACGCCCTCGCCGGGGAGCGCGGCTCCGGCGTCGTCTGCGTCAACGGCGCGGCCGCCCACCTCGTGCACCCGGGCGACGTCGTCATCCTCATCGCCTACGCGCTCCTGCCCGACGAGGAGGCCCGGACGTACAGCCCGTCCGTGGTCCACGTCGACGCCGCGAACCGGGTCGTGGAGCTCGGGGGCGACCCGGGCGCCGCCGTGGCCGGCGTGGTCAGCGGGGTCCCGGGCACCGCGCCGGGCGGTGCGGGTGCCTCACCGGGGCCCTCCGCATCCGGCGCCGAGCAGCACGACCGGCTGCTCAGCTCCGCGCTGCCGTGGGGAGCCCGGTGAGGCTCGCACGGACCCTCGCCGCGCCCGCGGCGGGCTGGGTCGCGCAGGCGGACGTCGTCGTCGTCGGCTCGGGCATCGCGGGTCTCACCGCCGCGCTGCGCCTGCGCCGCCGGGTGGACCGGGTGCTGCTCGTGACGAAGGGCCAGCTGGCGTCGGGGTCCACGGTGTGGGCGCAGGGCGGGATCGCCGCTGCCCTGGACCCCGAGGACTCCCCGGCCGCGCACCGCGCCGACACCCTCACGGCGGGCGTCGGCCTCTGCGACCCGGCGGCCGTGGACGTGCTCGTGGGCGAGGGGCCCGTGCGCGTGCGCGAGCTCGTCGCGGCGGGCGCGCGCTTCGACACGGACGCCGACGGCCGGATCTCCCTGACCCGCGAGGGCGGGCACGGCGCGGACCGGATCGCCCACGCCGGCGGGGACGCCACCGGTGCGGAGATCTCGCGTGCGCTCGTGGCGCAGCTCGAGGCCGTCCGCACCGACCCGGGCATCGAGGTCATCGAGCACGCGCTCGTCCTGGACCTGCTCACCGCGGCGCCCGACGGCGACGGCCGTCCCGGGCCCGCCTGCGGCGTCACCCTGCACGTCATCGGCGAGGGGACGCGCGACGGCGTCGGGGCGGCGCTGGGGCGGGCCGTCGTCCTCGCGACCGGCGGGATCGGGCAGGTCTACGCCTCCTCGACGAACCCGGCCCAGGCCACCGGCGACGGGCTGGTGGCGGCGCTCCGGGCCGGTGCCGCCGTCGCGGACGTGGAGTTCGTCCAGTTCCACCCGACGGTCCTGTGGCTCGGGGCAGGGGTCAAGGGCCAGCTGCCGCTCGTCTCCGAGGCGGTCCGCGGCGAGGGGGCGCTCCTGCTCGACACCGACGGCGTGCGGTTCATGCCGGCCCTGCACCCGCTCGCGGAGCTCGCACCGCGCGACGTCGTCGCGCACGCCATCGTCCGGCGGATGGCGGAGACGGGCTCCGACCACGTCTTCCTGGACGCCCGGCACCTCGGGGCCGACTTCCTCCGCGGACGGTTCCCCACCATCCACGAGCGGCTCCTGGCCGAGGGGATCGACCTCACCACCGACCTCATCCCGGTCGCCCCGGCCCAGCACTACCACTCCGGCGGCGTGCTCACCGACCTGGACGGGCGCACGACCGTGCCCGGCCTGTACGCGGCCGGGGAGGTCGCCTGCACGGGCGTCCACGGCGCCAACCGGCTCGCCTCGAACTCGCTGCTCGAGGGTCTCGTCTTCGGCCACCGCGCGGCGGAGCGCATCGCCCGGCACGTCGGCGGCGTCGTGCAGCGGGAGCCGGTCGCCCGCCCCGGGGAGGCCGCGCTCGTGGCGGCCACCGTCCGTGCCCGGGTGCAGCGCCTCGCCCAGTCCGGCCCGGGGGTGATCCGCACCGAGGCCGGGCTCGCGGCCGCCGCGCAGGGCCTCGCCGCCATCCCCACCCGCGCCGACGCCGTGCCCGGCGTCGTGGCCGCGCCGCAGGTGGCGGAGTGGGAGACGACGAACCTGCACCAGGTCGCCGCGCTCCTCACCGCGGCCGCGACCCGCCGCACCGAGTCGCGCGGCGGGCACTTCCGGGAGGACTTCCCGGCCGCCGACGACGCCGCGTGGACCCGCCGGCTCGTCGGGACGCTGGACCCGGACGGCGCGCTCGAGTGGCGCGACGGCCCGCTGACCGTGGGCGGCCCGTTCGACTAGGGCCCTGCGCTCGCCCTGCGCCCGCGAGGTGCCCCCGGCGCCCGGCCCGTCAGGCGGGCGGGTGGTCGACCGGGAAGCCGTGGGCGCGCCACGCTCCGGTGCCGCCCGCGACGTTCGTCACGTCGTGGCCCTGCTGCCCCAGCCAGGCGGTCACCTGCGCCGACCTCCCGCCGGACTCGCAGATGACGAGCACCTCGCCGGGCAGGGTCGTCACCTCCTGCACGCGGTCGACGAACTGCGAGAGCGGGATGTTCCGCGCCCCCGGCACGTGGCCCGCGGCGAACTCGTGCTCCTCCCGCACGTCGACGACGGCGGGGGGCTGCGGGGCTGCCAGGCGGGTGGCGAGCGCGTGGACGTCGATCTCCTGCACGGGGCATCGTCTCCGGTGGGTGAGGGGGGCGGCCGGGTCAGCCCTGCTCGAGCACGAGGTCGGGCAGGGCGGACCGCAGGGTCAGCATGCCCCCCGACAGCATGGCGCTGTCCAGCCCGGCGTGGTCGAGGACGCGGTGAGCGAGGTACGAGCGGAACCCGCTCTGGCAGTGCACCCGCACCGGTCGGCCGGCCGCTGCGGCGCGGACCTCGTCCAGACGGTCCCGCAGCTCGGTGTGGGGCACGTGCAGCGCACCGGGCAGGTGGCCGCCGGTGAACTCCGCACGGGTCCGCACGTCGAGGACGAGCGACTCCTCCTGCACCGCGGCGAGGTCCTCGGGGTACCAGAGCCGCAGGGTCCCGGACAGCACGTTCTGCGCGACGAACCCGGCCATGTTCACCGGGTCCTTCGCGGAGCCGTAGGGCGGGGCGTAGGACAGCTCGAGCTCGGCGACGTCGTCGACGGTCATGCCGGCGGCCAGGGCCGTGGCGAGCACGTCGATCCGCTTCTCGACCCCCGCGCGGCCCACGGCCTGCGCGCCCAGGACGCGCCCGTCCGGGGCGAAGAGGAGCGTGAGGTGGACCTGCTGCGCGCCGGGGAAGTAGCCCGCGTGGTGGCCGGGGTGGACGTGGACGACGTGGTGGGCGATGCCGGCCCGCTCCAGCGCCTCGCGGCCCGCGCCGGTCATCGCGGCGGTGAGCCCGAACACCCGCACGACGACGGTGCCCAGGACGGGCCGGGCCCGGGTCGCGTCGGCGATCCGGCCGAGGATCGAGTCCGCGGCGCGGCGGCCGGCCCGGTTGGCCGGCCCCGCCAGCGGTACGGGCCCGACGACGCCGGTGACGCCGTGCCGGACCGCGGTGGCGTCCCCGACGGCCCAGATGTGCGGGTCGGACGTGCGCTGCTCGTCGTCGACGACGATCGCGCCGCCCCGCCCGAGCTCGAGCCCGGCGTCCTCGGCCAGGCGGCTGTCGGGGCGCACGCCCACGGACAGCACGACGACGTCGGCGGTGAGCGCCGTGCCGTCGGACAGGTGCACGAGTGCGCGCGTGCCGCCCCCGGCCGGCC
>NZ_AXCW01000320.1 GCF_000603945.1 Actinotalea ferrariae CF5-4
CCGTCACCCGTCACCCGTCACCCGTAGGAGATGGGAGCGTGCACAGCCCGGAAGAAGGGACCTTGGTCCCCTTCACCCGCCCCGTGACCGTTTCGTAACGTGATCAACAGTTCTTCACCCGGGCGCGAGAGCGACCGGCGGCCCTCCGGGGTCGAGCGGAGACCGTGACGCCCTGTGCAGGCGAGACGGCCCGCCTGCGTGGTGCCGGCACCGGTGCGCAACGGTGCTGGACCGCGACCGTCCACAGCGTCGTGCGGCGCGCATCGAACGGGGTCGACCAGGCTCACCTGGCCGACCCCGTCGTGCTGTCGGGCGCCTCCGCGGCCACCCGGGTGACTGCGTCCGCCTGCCGCCCCGGGGCGTCGTCGTCGGCACACGTGCGGCCGGGCCGTCGAGGGCCAGTGGTCCTGTTGCCGCCGACCGCCCGTGACTAACCTGCCGCCAAGGGCCACTCCAACGAAGGAGATCCGTCATGGACCAGGCAGCGACGCCGAGGATCCGCAACGTGGCCCTGGTGGGCCACAGCGGTGTCGGCAAGACGACACTCGTCGAGGCACTCCTGCACCGCGCGGGCACGATCCCGCGCATGGGGCGCATCGAGGACGGCAGCACGGTGTGCGACACCGAGCCCGAGGAGATCAAGCGGGGCATCTCGCTCTCCCTGGCGGTCGCCCCCTTTCCGTGGACCGCACCCGACGGCGTGACCTACCAGGTCAACCTCCTCGACACCCCCGGCTACGCCGACTTCGCGGGCTCGGTCGACGCGGCGCTGCAGGTCGCCGACCTCGCCGTCGTCGTGGTCAGCGCCGTGGACGGCGTGGAGGTCGGGACCGAGGCCGTCTGGGAGCGCTGCGTGGCGCTCGGCGTGCCCCGGCTCGTGTTCGTGACCAAGGAGGACAAGCCGCGCGCCGACTTCCACCGCGTCCTGGACCAGCTCCGGGCGCGGTTCGGGACGGGCTTCGTCGCCCTCGAGCTGCCGCTCGGCGAGGAGGAGCGCCTGCACGGCGTCGCGGACGTCCTGTCCGACCAGGCCTTCGAGTACGACGGCGACGGCACCCACCACACCGGCCCCATGCCCGACGACGTCGCGGACGAGGAGCGCCGCCTCCACGACGAGGTCACCGAGGAGATCGTCTCCGGGGACGACGAGCAGCTCGAGCGGTACCTGTCCGGCGACATGCCGACGGCGGCCGAGCTCGGCCGCACGCTCGCGCACGAGGTGCTCGACGGCACGGAGTTCCCCGTCGTGCTGGGCTCGGCGGCCACCGGCGTCGGGGTGGACCGCCTGGCGGACTTCCTCTGCGAGATCGGCCCGGCCCCCCGTCCCGTGACGGTGCGCGTGGGCGCGAACGGCGACGGGGCGGAGGTCGAGGTCGCGCCCGACCCGTCCGGCGACCCGCTCCTGCACGTGTTCCGCACGGTCGCGGACCCATTCGTCGGCCAGGTGTCGCTGTTCAAGGTGCTGAGCGGCACGGTCCGCAACGACGACCGCCTCGTCAACGCCGTGACCGGTGCCGAGGAGCGCCTGCACGGGCTGTTCCACCTCCGCGGCAAGGAGCACCTGCCCACGGACGCCGTCGTCGCCGGGGACATCGCGGCCGTGGCGAAGCTGGCCGGCTCCCCCACCGGGTCGACGCTCGCGCGCAGGTCGACGCCCGTCGTCGTCCCCGCGCCGCCGGCGCGCCGCCCGGTCTACGGGCTGGCGCTCACGCCCGTCACCCAGTCCGACGACGACAAGCTGTCCGGCGCGCTGCAGCGCCTCTGCGCCGAGGACCCCTCGCTGCTCGTGGACCGCACGACCGAGGGCGGGGCCGCCGCGGGTGGGCACAGCCAGACGGTGCTGCGCGGGACCGGTGACGTGCACGTCGCGGTGGCGCTGGAGAAGCTCGCCCGCAAGTTCGGCGTGAACGTCACCACGGCGCCCGTGCGGGTCGCGTACCGGGAGACGATCGCCGGCCCCGCCGACGTCGAGGGCAAGATCAAGAAGCAGTCCGGCGGCCACGGGCAGTTCGCCGTGGTGCAGCTGCGGGTCACGCCGCGCGGGCACGGCGAGGGCAGCGAGTTCGTCGACTCGGTCGTCGGCGGGGCGATCCCGCGCAACTACATCCCGGCCGTCGAGCGCGGCGTGATGGACCAGATGGCCGCGGGCGGGCTGCACGGGTTCCCCGTGGTCGACGTGCGGGTCGAGTGCTACGAGGGGAAGTACCACTCGGTGGACTCCTCGGACATGGCGTTCCGGACGGCCGCGTCGATCGGCCTCAAGGAGGCGATGGCCAAGGCGGGCACGGTCGTGCTCGAGCCCGTGTCGCACGTCCGGGTGGTCGTGCCCGGCGAGCTCCAGGGCGACGTCATGGGCGACCTCAGCGGCCGGCGCGGACGGATCAGCGGCACCGACGTCCTCGCGGACGGGCGGTCGGTGATCGAGGCGACCGTGCCGGAGGCGGAGCTGGCCCGGTACGTCATGGACCTGCGCTCGCTGACCGGTGGTCGGGGCACCTTCACCGCCGAGCACAGCCACTACGACGTCGTGCCCGCGCACCTCGTGGACCGCCTGGCCGTCCCGGTCGGCTGACCCACCCGCACCCACCCACCCGCACACCCGAACGGGGAAGGTTCGTGGCGCCTGGCGCCACGGACCTTCCCCGTTCGTGCCGATGTCGGACCGCGGGTCAGCGGACCGGGCAGGACGGGGAGCACGGTCGCGGCGTCCCGGCCCAGCCCCGCGACCGGAGCGCGGCGACGACCTGGGCCGCCGTCCGGCACGGTGACCCTGCGACGTGCGACCACCGGTAGCGCAGGGTGAGCTCGCTGTACGCGACGGCGACGGCGTTGTCGCGCCACACGTCGTCGTCGACGCGCCCCTCGTGGGCGACACGGCCGTCGAGCTCGACCCTCACCCCGGTGCCCTCGTAGATCGCGTCCGCCCGCACCCACCGCTCCCCGAGCCGCTGCCACTGCTGGAGTGCCGCTCGCGGAAGACCGTGGCGCCGCTCGACGTCACGGTGGTACCGCAGCTCGAGCGCGGACTCGACACCCTGCGCCGCAGCCTCGAGGAGCTCCTGGAGCAGCCGGCGGCGGCGGACCCTCGACCGGTCCCGGAGCGCCTGGAGGACCTCCTCCGGCCGGGTGCCGGCCCGCACTGCCGCGGTGACGACGGCGACGGCGTCGTCGGTCGTGCGCGCCGCGCCGACCAGGTCCACCACCGTGGCGCCGGGGGCGACGACCGTCAGCCGTCCCCGGACCACGGTGAGCATCCTGCGGCGGTGGATCCTGACGCTCGGACCGGGCCGGACCCGTCGGCTGTGGGGCACGCAGAGGTCGATGACCTGGGGCGCCGGGGACCATCCGTGCAGGAACGCCGCGGAGCGGTGGCTGAGGGCCGCGTCCTGGCCGGCGTGGAGGAGGGCGGCACGGGCACGAGCCCGCCAGGGCACCGGACCCGCGTGGACCACGTAGACCCCGGGATGCAGCCGTTGCCACTGACCGGACCGCACCTGACGCTGCACCCAGCTCCGTTCGACGCCCGCCCCCGACAGCTCGGCCGCGCTGAGGACGAGGTCGTGGCGTCGGGCGATGGCCAGGACGCGGAGGCGGTCCACTCCCATCCGCCGACGATCGCGCCACGGCGGCGGACGCCGCGAGACGGCCCCGGCACCCGGTGCATGCGACCCCCACGGACGCCCCTGTGGACGGCCGACCCGTGCCGGTCCCACACGATCGGGGAAGGTCCGCGGCGCCATCCGCCACCGACACTCCCCGATCAGCGCTGCTGGGGCGGGGTGGGGGCGGGATCGAAGCGGGGTGGGCGCCGGCGGAGGCCGGTCACACACGATCGGGGAGGGTCCGTGGCGGCCATCCGCCACCGAGGTTCCCCGATGACGGCTGTGGGTGGAGGGGGGCGTGGTGGGGCGGCGGGACCGCGGC
>NZ_AXCW01000321.1 GCF_000603945.1 Actinotalea ferrariae CF5-4
CGTGCGCGCCGCGCGGGACCGCGCCCGGCGGCGTCTGGCCGGCACGACCTGGACGACGAACGCCGAGGTGCCGGGGGCCTGGCTGCGTCGCCAGGTGGGCGTGCCCGTCGAGGCGCTGGACCGCGCCCTCGACCGCGGGGCGCTGAGCCTGCGCGGGGTGGACCGTGTGCTCCGGGTCGCCTGGACCCTGGCCGACCTGGCGGGACGGGACGCGCCCGGGCGCGAGGAGGTCGGTCAGGCGCTGCTGCTCCGCACCCGCGGGCAGGTCGGCGCGTGAGCGGGGCACCGGTCGAGGAGCTCCTGCTCGCGCGCGCCTCGTGGAGCCGGCTGGCCGAACCGGGGGACACCGTCGCGGGAGCGCTCACGGCTGCGATGGGTCCCGTCGACGCCTGGCGCCTCGTCGTCGAGGCGGCAGGTGGCAGCCCCACCGCCCTGCTCGGGGCGGGCCGGGCCCTCCCGGGGTCGCCGCGGGCCGTGCACCGGCTGACGGCGGCGCTCGAGCGGTGGCGCCCCCGGCTCGCGACCGTCGACGCGGCACGGGCCCTCGACGGGCACCGCACGCGGGGCGGGGACCTGCTCGTCCCGGAGGACCCCCGGTGGCCGACCGGGCTGGGCGACCTCGGCACCGAGGCGCCGCACGCCCTCTGGGTCGTGGGCGACGCCGTCGCACCCGCCCGCGCCGCGGAC
>NZ_AXCW01000322.1 GCF_000603945.1 Actinotalea ferrariae CF5-4
CGCCGTCATCGGGGCGCGCGCGTGCACCCGCTACGGGGAGCACGTGACGGCGGACCTCGCGGCCGGTGTCGTCGCGGCGGGCCGGGTCGTCGTCTCCGGGGGCGCGTACGGCATCGACGCCGCCGCGCACCGGGCGGCGCTCGCCGCGGACGGGGTGACGGTGGCGGTCCTCGCCGGCGGCGTCGACCGCCTGTACCCGGCGGGCAACGCCCGGCTCCTCCTGGCGCTGCAGGACGGCGTCGGTGCCCTCGTGAGCGAGGTGCCGCCCGGCAGCGTCCCCAGCCGGCAGCGCTTCCTGCAGCGCAACCGGCTCATCGCCGCGATGACCGGGGCGACCGTCGTCGTGGAGGCGGCCTGGCGGTCGGGTGCCCTGAGCACAGCGGGCCGTGCGGCGGCCCTCCTGCGACCCGTGGGGGCGGTGCCGGGGCCCGTGACCTCCGCGGCGTCGGCGGGCTGTCACCGCCTCCTGCGTGACGGCGCGGCCGTGTGCGTCACGGACGCGGCCGAGGTCCTGGAGCTGCTCGGCGGCGGCGTCCCGGCGGACGGTCGACCGCCGTCCGCCGAGCTCCCGGACCCGGCCGACGGCCTCGACAACGCAGCACGCCAGGTCCTCGACGCCCTCCCGGTCCGGGCGTGGGCGGAGGTGGGGTCCCTCACGCGGGTGGCGGGGGTCTCGGCGGCGCAGGCCCGGGGGGCGCTCGGTGTCCTGGAGCTCGCCGGGCTCGCGGAACGGCGCGGTGACCGCTGGCGCCGCGCCCGGACGCACGGCGCCGTGCCGCTCGACTGCTGAGGACGGTGCGGCGTCGTCGGACGCAGCGGGTGAATCGGGCGTGTCCCACCTTGTGAGGACGGGCCGGGTCCGTCACGGTAGGGGCATGCACGGGGCAGGGGACGACGGCGCCGACGGGCCTGAGGACCAGGTGGTGGGGGCGTTCCGCACCCACCTCCTCGCCGAGCGGGGGCTGTCCGCCCACACGGTCCGCGCGTACAGCTCGGACGTGGAGCACGTCCTCGCCTTCGCCCGACGCCGCGGGCTCGCGTGGGACGCGGTCGACCTCGTGACCCTGCGGGCGTGGCTCGGCTCGATGGTGGCGACGGGCCGCTCGCGGTCGACCGTCGCGCGTCGAGGGGCGGCCGTGCGGTCGTTCTACGGGTGGGCGCACGACCGCGGCCTGCTGCCCACCGATCCCGCCCGACGGCTCGTCGCCGCGCGGGGTGCCGGTCACCTGCCCAGCGCGCTCGCGGTGGACGACGCCGCCCGTCTCGTCGACGCCGCGCGGGAGACCGCGGGGTCCGGCACGCCGGAGGACGTCCGCGACTGGGTGCTCGTCGAGCTGCTCTACGCGACGGGTGTGCGCGTGGGCGAGCTCGTCGGTGCCGACGCGGACGACGTGGACCAGGGCACCCGGACGCTGCGGGTCCTCGGCAAGGGGGCGAGGGAGCGCGTCGTGCCCTACGGGGTGCCCGCGGCGCGCGCCCTCGACCGGTACCTGACGGCGACGCGGCCGGCCCTCGTCGCCCGGGGGAGCGGGACACCCGCCCTGCTGGTCGGGGCGCGGGGGGGCCGGCTGGACCAGCGCCGTGCCCGCGAGGCGGTGCACCGCCTGTCCCGGGCGGCAGGCGTCGACGACATCGCGCCGCACGCCCTGCGGCACACGGCGGCGACGCACCTGCTGCAGGGCGGCTCGGACCTCCGCAGCGTCCAGGAGCTCCTCGGGCATGCTTCACTAGCCACCACGCAGCGCTACACCCATGTGACCCCTGACCGACTCCGCCGCTCGTACGAGCTGGCGCATCCGCGAGCCTGAGGAGGACGAGCCGGATGTCAGCCCAGGCCAGGTCCTCGCGGTCCGCTGCGGACGGCGTCGCCGGCGCCACGCGCGTCCCGCGACCCGCGATGGCCGGCTCCGGCGAGGACGCCGTCACGGTCGAGTCCCTCTGGGCGTGCTTCAAGGGGTCCGGGGACCGCGCGGCGCGGGAGGACCTGATCCTCCACTACGCACCGCTGGTGACGATGGTCGCCAACCGGGTGGGCGCGGGCCTGCCCAGCACGGTGGAGCAGGCCGACCTGGTCTCCTACGGGATGTTCGGGCTCATCGACGCCATCGAGAAGTACCAGACGGACCGCGAGGTGAAGTTCGAGACCTACGCCAGCTCGCGCATCCGGGGCGCGATCATCGACGAGCTCCGGGCCATCGACTGGATCCCCCGATCCGTGCGCACCAAGGCGCGAGCGGTCGACCGGGCCTTCGCGGAGCTCGAGGGCGAGCTGCGGCGGGCACCCACCGAGCACGAGGTGGCCGCCCGGCTGAAGATCGACGTCTCGGAGCTCCGCGCGGTCTTCACCCAGCTGTCGACGGTGAACGTCGCCGCCCTGGACGAGCTCCTCGGCTCGGGCTCCGGCTCCGAGCGCGGTGACTCGCTGTCGCTCATCGACACGCTCGAGGACCCGGGGGCGGAGGACCCGGCGGGCACCGTGGAGGCCCAGGAGACCAAGATCCTGCTGGCCCGGGCGATCGAACGGCTGGGCGAGCGGGAGAAGATCGTCCTGGTCCTGTACTACTACGAGGGCATGACCCTCGCGGAGATCGGTCGCGTGCTCGGGGTCACCGAGTCGCGGATCTCCCAGATGCACACCGCCGCCATGCTCCGGCTGCGGACCTCCCTGCAGGAGAGCGAGCGCGACTGAACCCCTCACCGGTCACCCACCGGGAGGAGCCGGACCTCACGCTCCACGTCGAGCAGAGCCAGCGGGTCGACGTAGACGTCCCCCTCGCGCACGCCCCAGTGCAGGCAGCCGACGCAGTGGCCGCCCGTCGAGACGTGGCCGACGACGGCACCGGCGGCGACGACCGTCCCGACCGCAAGGTCGGGGAGCACCGGCTCGAGGCTGGAGCGCAGCCCGTCGTCGTGCCGGACGGTGACCACGTCCCGGTCCACGACGCGGGTGGCGACGACGACGACACCGTCGGCGGGGGAGAGCACCGCCGTCCCGACCGGCGCCGCGAGGTCCACGCCGCGGTGACCCGGACCCCAGCGGGCGGTCGGCTCCTCGAAGCCCCGGACGAGGGTCGTCCGCGAGAGCGGGAGCACCACGGAGCCGGGCCGGCCCTCGGGTCGGGCACCGGGCGTCGCGTCGGCCGGCAGCTCGACGGGCAGATCGACGGGTGCGGTCGCCCGCGGTGGCGGCGCGGCCGGGGCG
>NZ_AXCW01000323.1 GCF_000603945.1 Actinotalea ferrariae CF5-4
CCGAGCGCGAGCCCGCCCGCGAGCACGCCGACCACCGCCCCGAGCAGCGTGGCCGTGGCGGCCGAGCTGACCGCCAGGGCCGCGTCGCAGCGCGCGCGCCACCGCTCGTCGTCGCGCTTGCCCCGGAACTCCAGCGCCACGCCGCGCACGGCGAGGCCCAGCAGCAGGGCCACCATGGGCAGGTAGAGACCGGACAGCGCGGAGGCGTACCAGTCGGGGAACGCGGCGAACATCGCCCCGATCGCCGCGACGAGCCACACCTCGTTGCCGTCCCATACCGGCGCGATGGTCCGCAGTGCCGCGCCGCGCTGCGCGCCGCCGCGGCCGAGGACGGGGGCGAGCATCCCGACGCCGAAGTCGAAGCCCTCGAGCACCAGGAAGAGCACCCAGCACAGGACCACGAGGCCGAACCACAGCAGGGCGAGATCCATGGGACTCCTCAGTAGGTGGGAACGGGCGCGCGGTCGCCGTCGTCGGCGTCGGCCCCGTCGGTGCGGACGGGGCCCGAGGTGAGGTCCTCCGCGATCAGGTGCCGGACGGCCCAGTACCAGACGAGCGCGAGGACGCCGTAGACCAGGCCGAAGCCGACCAGCGACGCGAGCACCTCGGCGCTGGTGAGGCCCGAGCCCACGCCGTCCTCCGTGCGGAACAGCCCGAAGACGAGCCACGGCTGACGGGCGGTCTCGGTGAAGACCCAGCCGAAGGTGTTGGCGAGCACCGGCAGCGCGGGCAGCAGCGGCAGGCAGGCGAGCACGCCGGTGCCGAAGAGGGTCCGCAGGCTGCTCCGGCCGGCGAGCACGCCCCGGGTGGCGCCCGCGAGGCCGCCTCCGTGCCGCACGAGGCCCTGGCCGCGACGCGTGACCCACAAGAACAGGACGGCGAGGGTGGCCGCCAGCATGCCGGTGCCGATCATCAGCCGGAAGGTCCAGTAGGCGACGGGGACCCACGGCACGTAATCACCGGGGCCGTGCTCCTGCACGTACTGCGCCTGGAGGTCGTCGATGCCCTGGACGGTTGCCCCGGGGTCGCCGTGCGCGAGGAGCGAGAGCAGGTACGGGACGTCGAGGGAGAGCAAGGGCTCGCCGCCACGACGTGGGTCCCCGATCGCGAAGACGGAGAAAGGCGCGCCGGCCTGCGTGGCGTACAGGGCCTCCGCGGCGGCCATCTTCATCGGCTGGACGGCCGTCATGACCTTGCCGAGCAGGTCACCCGTGATCGCGACGGCAAGCCCCGCGACTGCCGTGACCCAGCCGCCGAGGCGGGCGAGGGTGCGCCATGCCAGGTCGTTTTGCTCCCCCCGCGCGGTGGGACCGCGGCCCCATGCCCGCCAGGCGCCGACGGCCATGAGCAGCGCGCCGCCGGTCATGGCGGCGCCGGCGATGGTGTGCGGGTACGCCACGAGGTTGACCTCGTTGACCATGAGGCCCCAGAAGCTGTCCAGCTGCGCCCGGCCCGTCCGCGGGTCGACCTCGTACGCGACGGGGTTCTGCATGAACGAATTGGCGGCGAGGATGATGAAGGCGGACAGCAGCGTCCCGATGGCGACCACCCAGATGGTCGCCAGGTGCGCGAGCCGGGGCAGGCGGTCCCAGCCGAAGAACCACAGGCCCAGGAACGTGGCCTCCAGGAAGAAGGCGAGCATGCCCTCGATCGCGAGGGTGGGGCCGAAGACGTCCCCGTAGAAGCGGGCGAAGTCGCTCCAGGACAGGCCGAACTGGAACTCCTGCACCAGGCCGGTCACGACACCCACGGCGAAGGTGACCATGAGAAGCTTGCCCACGAGCAACGTGAGCTCTCGGTAGTGCGGGCGCCCCGTGCGGTGCCACGCCGTCTGGAGGCCTGCAGTCAGGGCCGCCAGGGAGATCGACAGGGGGACGAAGAAGTAGTGGTAGATCGTCACGACCGCGAACTGCAGACGTGCGAGCTCCAGGGTGTCCATCGGGGCGATCTCCTGACGTCCGCTGTCTACTACGGAACGGCGTAAATCTTACACGGCGTAGTACGTGTCAAGTAGTACGACAAGGTCCGGAGGTCCCGGTAGGCTTGCGCCATGGCGATGGGAGAGCTCGAGAGCGCCGTCATGGCGCATCTGTGGGACGCCGAGCAGCCGTGCACCGTCCGCGAGGTGCACGAGGCGCTCCAGGCGGACCGGCCGCTCGCCTACACCACGGTGATGACCGTCATGGACCGCCTCGCCAAGAAGGGCGCGGTCACCCAGCTCCGGGAGGGCCGCGCCTATCGCTACGCCCCGCTGCGCAGCCGCGAGCAGACCACGGCCGAGCTCATGCTGGACGCCCTCGGCCTGAGCGACGGGACCGACGCCCGCGTCGCCGCCCTCCAGCACTTCATCGGGCGGGTCAGCCCCGCCGAGGCCGACGCGCTCCGCGCCGCCCTCGGGCGTCCCGCGCCCTGACCGGCAGCCCGCGACCGTGACCGCCCCGCGCGGAGCACCGTGACGGCACTGTCCCTCGCGGCCCTCGCCGTCCTGCTGTCGGTCGCTGCGCCTGTCGCGCTCGCGCGCGCCCGAGCGCTGCACCGGGCGCCCAGGGCGGCCGTGGTGCTCTGGCAGGCTGGGGCGCTTGCCGCGGTGCTCGCCGCCGTCGGCGCCGCCCTCGCCGCGCCGGAGGAGATCTGGCGGGCGGTGCGGGGCGAGCAGGGCGCACGGGACGCCTGGCTGCTGGTCGCGGCCTCCGTCGCCGCGCTCACCGCGGGCACCATCGTCCTGCGGCTGGCCGTCACCACCCTGCGGCTCGGCGTGGTACTGCGACGCCGTCGCCGTCGGCAGCGGGACGCCCTCGATCTCCTGGGCGCGGTCGACGACGACGCCGCCCGGCTCCACGTGCTGAGCGGCACTGTCCCGCTGGCGTACTGCGTCCCCGGTCGGCCCGCACGCGTCGTGGTGACCGAGATGGTGCTCCAGGTGCTCGACGAGGCCGAGACGCGCGCCGTCGTCGAGCACGAGCGGGCCCATCTGCGCGCCCGCCACGACCTCGTCCTGGAGGCGTTCACCGCCCTGCACGTCGCCTTCCCCCGCGTGGTCCGCAGCCGCCTCGCCCTGGACGCCGTCAGCACCCTGCTGGAGATGCTCGCCGACGACATCGCGGCACAGCGCACCGGGCCCGGGCCCCTACGCCGTGCCCTGCGCGCCCTCGAGCCGAAGGCCGAAGGGCACGAGGTCGCGCTGCGCCGCGCGCGCCTGGAAGACGTCTACCCCGACGACGGGCCCCGGGGGCACGCCCGGGCAGTCGCCGCCGGCGCCTACCTCACCGGCGCCGCCGTGCTCGCCGTCCCCACCGTCGCCCTCGTCACGCCCTGGCTCCGCGCGGCGGTGAGCGCCCTTACCGGTGCGCCGTCCGAATGACACCGGCGAGAGATCCTCGATTCATGCGGGCCAGAGCGGCCACGGCACTCGCTCCCGGCACGCCAGACCGCTCGACCGGATCTACCCGGTAGTCTTCCTGCACGCCGTCACCTGCGCGGCCCGCTCTCCCCCTGGGTGCCCAGCGCCGGCTCGTCATACCGACAAGAGAGAAGCGTCGGCCTAAGGACGGGGCAGGCGGTCCTTGATCAGGGAGGGATGCAGGTGCTGGAGATCCTCGGTGCCCTCGCCCCGAGCGTAGGCGTCGGCCTGATCTTCTGGCTTGCGATGCGCAAGATCATTCATGCGGACCGCAACGAGCGGGCAGCCCAGGCGGCGCTCGATCGGCAGCACCTGGTCCAGTCCGAGCAGCAGGTCGATGCGGGACGTCAGGCGAGCGTCCTTGCCGGCGATACCCAACGAGCTGGGGCGCCGGAAGCGGAGAAGTGGCCAGGCGGTAGGCCTGCGCCTGCCGAACAAGTGGCAACGTCGTCTGAACCCTGATCCACCGGTCGTCT
>NZ_AXCW01000324.1 GCF_000603945.1 Actinotalea ferrariae CF5-4
GCCCGGGAGCGGGGCCGGGCCGCGCTCGACCGGTGCGTGCAGCCGGTAGGCCACGCCCGCCGACGCCGGCACCCCGAGGGCGGTCGCGGACGCCGCGTCCAGGGCGAACGGTCCGACGAGCGTGGTGTGGCGCGACAGCCGGAGCACGCCGGGTGAGGGCTCCGTACCCCGGGGGGCGCGGCCGCCCGCGGGACGGGCCGGGGTGGGGTCCGGCGCGGTCTCCCACTGCGCGTGCGGGAAGCGGCTGACGGCGAGCACCTCGACCTCCTCGTGCCCGACGTCACCGGGCAGCAGGAGGAGGTGGTGGTCGAGGACCTCGCGGTCGTCCGGGTCGAGCGACGGGAGTGCCATGCAGCGAGGGTAGGACGCCCGCGCTGCGGGCGGGTCGTCGGCCGTGGAGCCGGCCCGCTCAGACCTGGCTGCGGTGGAAGTTCTGGAACGACCGGGACGCCGTCGGGCCGCGCTGGCCCTGGTAGCGGGACCCGTGGACGGTCGAGCCGTAGGGGTGCTCCGCCGGGGAGGAGAGCCGGAAGAAGCACAGCTGGCCGATCTTCATGCCCGGCCAGAGCTGGATCGGGAGCGTGGCGACGTTCGACAGCTCGAGCGTCACGTGCCCGGTGAAGCCCGGGTCGATGAAGCCCGCGGTGGAGTGCGTGAGCAGGCCGAGGCGACCGAGGGAGGACTTGCCCTCCAGGCGCGCGGCGACGTCGTCAGGCAGGGCGACCGACTCGTACGTGGAGCCGAGGACGAACTCGCCGGGGTGGAGGACGAAGGGCTCGTCGCCCTCGGTCTCCACGAGGCGGGTGAGGTCGGGCTGGTCCTGGGAGGGGTCGATGACCGGGTACTTGTGGTTGTCGAACAGCCGGAAGTAGCGATCGAGGCGCACGTCGATGCTCGACGGCTGGATCATGCCGGGCTCGTACGGGTCGAGGCTGATGCGACCGGAGTCGAGCTCGGCGCGGATGTCGCGGTCGGAGAGCAGCACGAGGTCACGCTAGCGGAGCGACGACGCGGCGCGAGGGTGCGCCCTCCAGGTGGCTTGTCCACACCCTCCTGAGTGGTACCTGTGCTCCGTGCACACAGGTGTGGACGCCGCCTGTGGATAACTCGGTGCTCGCTCGGCCGCCGGGGATGAGCCAGGGCGCCCCGGACCGGTATAGTCGTCGCCGTCGCACCCCCTCGGGGGGTGCTGCGCGGGTGTAGTTCAATGGTAGAACTTCAGCTTCCCAAGCTGATAGCGCGGGTTCGATTCCCGTCACCCGCTCCACCGTTTTCGCAGATCAGGGCCTTACGGCGGCCCTGTCAGACCTCCCTGGCATCC
The DNA here is from genome assembly GCF_000603945.1 of Actinotalea ferrariae CF5-4. GTDB lineage: Bacteria > Actinomycetota > Actinomycetes > Actinomycetales > Cellulomonadaceae > Actinotalea > Actinotalea ferrariae. The sequence continues at coordinate 1,322 of NZ_AXCW01000324.1, forward strand.
TTCTGCTGGTCGGCTCGTGCCATAACGTGCCATAGCGAAGAGGTCCGACCATGACCACTGCGACGACAACCCGACGCCACCGCCGCGCCTCCGGCGCCGTACGCAAGCTCCCCTCCGGCCGCTGGCAGGCCCGGTACACCGCGCCCGACGGCGCCCTGCGACCGTTGGGGACGTTCCCCACCAAGGCCGAGGCCGACCAGGCGCTCGCCCACGAGGTCTCCCGCATGGCCCGCGGGGTGTGGCGCGACCCCCGGCTCGGCGACCAGCCGCTCGGGGAGTGGTTCCGCGGCTGGATCGCCACGCGCGGGGACCTCGCACCGAGCACGCGGGCGCTGTACGGACGGCTGCTCGATCGGTGGATCGACGCGGAGGTGCCGGTGACGCACGGGTCGCGCGTCCGGACGGTCCGCCTCGGGTTCCGGACGCTCGCGTCGCTGACGCCGGCGGACGTGCGCGAGTGGGACGCCGCCGTCCTCGCCGAGGCGTCCCGGCGAGCGGCCGAGCGCTGGCAGCGGGCCGCGGCGCACCCGCGGCGGGTCAACGCCGCGATCCGGCAGTGGGCCGCGGCGGAGGGCCGCCCGGTCGCCGTCACCGGCCGGATCCCCATCGAGCTGCGCGAGGCGTGGCTCGACGCGACCGGCGGCGTCATGGCCGACCCGCGGGCGACCCTGCGCAGCGTCGGACACACCGAGGCGGCGCAGGCGTACCGCCTCCTGCACACCGGCATGGCGCAGGCCGTCTCCGACAGGCTCATCCCGGCCAACCCGTGCGCGATCAAGGGCGCGAGCCAGCGCGACGCCCGGCACCGGGCCGAGCGGCGGGTCGTCGGACCGGAGGACCTGTGGGCGCTGGCCGACGCCATGCCGGAGCGGTACCGCGCCGCCGTCGTCATAGCGTTCCTCAGCGGGCTGCGCGCCGGGGAGCAGTTCGCCCTGCAGCGCAAGCATGTCGACCTGGCCACCGGCACCGTGCGCGTCGAGCAGTCCCTCGGTCGCCCGGGCGCGGGGTCGGGGCGCTACGCCTCGACCAAGTCCCGAGCGGGGCGTCGCACGGTCACGCTGCCCAGGGTGGCCGTCGACGCGCTCGCCGAGCACCTGGCCCGCTTCACGCCCGAGAGTCGTGACGCGGTCGTCTTCGGAACGGCGACGGGCCGGCCGCTGACCAGCGGCAGCCGGACGGTGATGTTTGCGCGAGCTCGTGCGGCGATCGGGCGAGAGGACCTGACTTGGCACGACCTGCGCCACTCCGCGATGACACTCGTCGCCTTGACCGGCGCCACGCTCCCCGAGCTCATGCAGCGCGCCGGCCATTCCACGCCGCGAGCCGCCCTGCAGTACCAGCACGCGGGTGACAACGCCCAAGTTCGAATCGCGACGCGCCTTGATGCGATGGCCCCACGTCTGACGCCGTGACCCAGATCCAAGCTCCCTCACATCCCGGCGCCACCACCATCAGAACCTGCGCATCCGCCAGGCGGAGCAGGGCGATAGCCGGCATACCCTTTGTGGACCCGAGAAACGGCCGCAGGCTCTCGCCAGCTGAATCGTTCCTGCCGTATAGAAGCCGCCAGAAGAGTACCAGTCACGCCATCCGAACAGATCAGTAAGGACTCCTTGACTCCTTGGTCATCCCCGTACTAGGTTGAAGGTGCGGCCAATGAAGGCACGCACGGCCTGGCAGGGCTGCTTCTTGACTCCCGGGGGGAACTCATACGTCCATCGAAAGCGCTTGCCGTGAGCGGCCTGGCCGCAGTATCGCTCTTCTCAGCAAGCCCAGCGGCAGCTGCGGACCACTCAAGCCAGGCGCCTTCGAGCGAGGCACGCGCCGCCGACCGTAAGGTGAATGAGGAGGGGCCGTTGGTTCCGTCGGGATCAAGCCTCTCGGCGACGAGCACGGCTTCTGGGGGTGAGGTCAGCATACAGGCCTCTCTCTATTCCCCCGGGGGCTGCGTCGGCCAAACGGACTATGCGCACTCGAGCAACGGTTATGTCAAGACGACGTACGGTCCTTACGCTTCAGTTCACGGCCGCACCGTCTGCGTTCAGCCGGTCGCACTCGTAACGGCAAAAGCTGAAGTGTGGAAGAAGGTTTGGCACGGGAACACCCGACTTCTCGTCGGGCCGCTCGTGGACCGGCAGTGGAGCAGGCAGTCTCCTGATTCGGCGCCGCATTACTACTGGGGCGGTCAGGGCACAAACTGGTACGTCGGTATCACGAACCACACGTCCGTGGAGGGTGGCACCACGTATACGGCGAGGACTGTCCAGTACGGCACGCGAGCGGTCTCCGAGTTCGAATGTCGACGCTAAGGAATGTTCTTCCGGCGATGCTGTCCCTCGCATTCGTCACCGGCTGTGCCATGGGGCCGACGGGCCAGCCGAGCCAAGAGGAAGGGCAGCCGGTTAGCATGACGCCCGAACCCGTGGATGCGGCGCAGTCTTCTCAGGTTGCTGGTCCCGAGCCGATCGGGCTGCGAGCGGTCGGCAGCCAACCTTCTCGAGCCCCACAACTGGCTCTTCGCAGATGAGGGTGTA
>NZ_AXCW01000325.1 GCF_000603945.1 Actinotalea ferrariae CF5-4
TCGGCCGTGCGGCGGGGCGGTGCCGCGCACCGTCGGCCGTGCGGCGGGGCGGTGCCGAGCCGGGGTGAGGCGGAGGGTCATGGAACGGATCACGACGGCGGACGTCGTGCCCGACGTCGCGCGGTACCGCGGCCTCGTGCTGACCGGTGCGTGGGTCGCGCTGGTGAGCGTGGCGATGATCGTCCTGCAGATCGGCATCTACGTCGTCTGGCCGCCGCCGACGACGACAGCGGGCTTCTTCGCCCTCCTCGTGGAGGACCCGCTGCGGGGGATCGTGGCCCTCGACGTGCTCTACGTCGTGTCGAACCTCCTCGCGTACCTCCTCTACCTCGCCCTCGCGGTGGTGCTGTGGCGGGTGAGCCGCTCGGGCGTCGTCGTCGCGCTGGCGTTCGGGACGCTCGGCATGGCCGCCTCCATGGCCTCGCCCCGGGCGGTCGAGATGCTCATGCTCGCCCGGGCGTACGAGGGCGCCGACGAGGCCGGCCGCACGGCCCTGCTCGCGACGGGCGACGGGATGCTCGCGACGTGGATGGGCACGGCGTTCGACATCTACTACTTCTTCAACCTCGTCACCCTGCTCGTGCTGGCCCTGCTCATGCGGCGTTCCGCCGTGTTCACCCGGTCGACGGCGACGTGGGGGCTGGTCGCGGCCGTGCTCATGGCCGTCCCCTCGAACTTCGGGGTCGTCGGGCTGGCCTTCGCCCTCGCGTCGCTGGCGCCGTGGTCGGTGTTCGCGGTGCTGGTGTGGGCGCGCCTGCGCCGGCTGGTGGAGCTCGGCCACCGACGGGACGCCGCCGTCCTGGTGTGACGAGGCCCCGCAGGAAGACCGTGGCGCATCCCCCGCGCACCGCGCGGCCGATCCTCCACGGTCCGTGGCGCGGGGGCTACGGCAGCCGCGACGGCAGCCGACGGACCGACGCGCCGGCCCGGGCGGGGTCCAGCGGGACGGGGCTGATGAGCGTCGCCGGCCCGCGGTGCAGGCTGCCGCTGGTCAGCGGCATGCAGCGCACGCCACCGCGTCCCCGAAGTGCCGCGTGGGCACCGGGGGCGAGCACGCGGTCCATCCACGCGCAGGGGTTCGCCGGCCGGCCCACGCGCAGGCGCACCGCGGAGCCGCCGGACTCCAGCACGACCTCCTCCCCGAGCAGGGGCGCCAGCTCCGCGCCGCGCAGGACGACGTTGCGGCGGGTCAGGAGCGGGTCGAGCGGCCCCGTGCCGAGGTCGGCGGCGACGGCCTCGAGCGCCTCGGCGGCGAACAGGGTGACGGCGGCGTCCATGTGGGCCGCCTTGCCGTAGAACCGGTCGCCGACGATGCCCTGGCCCGCGACGACGTCGGCCGTGTCCGCGTCCGTCGTCGGGACGACGGCTGCCCCGTCGCGCGGCCGGCCGAAGTAGGCGTGCTCCGGCGACACGAGGAGGTGGACGATCTCCACGGCGTACCGGTGGGCAGGCGTCATGGCGGGACTCTGCCACAGGCCACGACCGCGACCGACGGCGCGCCGGTGAGCACCGTATTCACCCTCCGAGTCCCAGGAGCCGGCACGCCGGCGGTGGAAGGCTGGAGGTGCGGCCGGCACCGGAGCCGGCCGTCGGACCCGCGGGGCGAGACCCGCCCTCGCGGCCGAGACGAGGGCCACCCACCACCGTGGCCCGCGAGGTGCAGGAGAACCCGTGCACGAGATCTATCTCAAGATCAGTGAGAACCAGACGCGCGACATCGAGCGCCGCCTGCAGCACCGGCTGGCCGCCGAGGAGCGGGGGCTGCTGCGCCGGCGTCCCCGGCACCGGCTCCACCTGCACGTGCCGCTGCACCGGCACGGCCACCCGCGCGGCTGACGACGCAGCGACCCGCGCGTCTGCGGCGCGACGCGCACCGGGGCGTCCCTCGCCCTACCCTGGCGCTGCCGGGGGAACCGGCGGCCGGCCGGTGCCTCATCGGCGGTCACGGCGAGACGCCGCGCGGTCGCGCGGGCGACGAGACACCGCGCACGCTCGGCGCGGAGGACGAGGGGCACCCGTGGCGGGCGGTCTGGCGGCACTCCTGGACGACATCGCGGTGCTCGCGAAGCTCGCGGCGGCCTCGGTCGACGACATCGGCGCGGCGGCGGGCCGGGCCAGCGCGAAGGCCGCGGGCGTCGTCATCGACGACACCGCGGTCACGCCGCGGTACCTCCACGGGTTCACCGCCGACCGGGAGCTGCCGGTCATCCGCCGGATCGCCTTCGGCTCCCTGCGCAACAAGCTGCTCTTCATCCTCCCCGCGGCCCTGCTGCTCAGCCAGTTCCTGCCGTGGCTGCTCACCCCGATCCTCATGCTCGGCGGGACCTACCTGGCGTACGAGGGTGCCGAGAAGGTCTACGAGCTCCTCACCGGGCACGCCAAGGAGAAGAAGGCCCTGCCGGCCGCCGCGCAGGGTCCGGACTCGGAGAAGGCGATGGTGAAGGGTGCGATCCGCACCGACTTCATCCTCTCCGCGGAGATCATGGTCATCGCGCTGAACGAGGTCGCGGACGAGGGGTTCGTCAACCGGGCCGTGATCCTCGTCGTCGTCGCGCTCGGGATCACGGTGCTCGTCTACGGCGTCGTCGCGCTCATCGTGAAGATGGACGACATCGGCCTGCGGCTCGCCGAGACCCGGCAGGGCGCCGTCGCCGCGACCGGTCGGGCGCTGGTGCGGGCGATGCCGAAGGTCCTCGCGGTGCTCTCGACGGTCGGGATCGTCGCCATGCTGTGGGTCGGCGGGCACATCCTGCTGGTCGGCGTGGACGACCTCGGCTGGCACGCCCCGTACGACCTCGTGCACCACTGGGAGGAGGCCGTCGCCGGCGTCGGTGGCGTCGGCGGGTTCCTGGCCTGGCTGGTGAACACCCTGGCGTCGGCGGTCATCGGCCTGCTGGTCGGCGCCGTCGTCGTCGCCGTGATGCACCTGGTGCCCCGCCGCAAGGGCGCGGTCACCTCGCACTGACCTGCGCGGGAGCCCTGCCCGAGCCGGGGACGCGGCGACGGGCCAGGATGGGTGCGTGCTGCTCACAGGACGCTACGAGCTCCTCCGCAGGATCGGCGCCGGCGGGATGGCGACGGTCTGGGAGGCGCGCGACACCGTGCTCGACCGCCCGGTCGCCGTGAAGGTCGTCGACCTCGCGGTGGCCGACGACCCAGCGCTCGGGGAGCGCCTGCGCCGGGAGGCCGTGACCGCCGCCTCGATCGCGCACCCGGACGTCGTGACGGTGCACGACGTCGGGGTGGCCGACGGCGTCGCGTACGTCGTCATGACGCTCGTGGAGGGGCGCGACCTGGCGGCGGTCCTCCAGCAGGACGGGCCGCTGCCGGTGGCCGAGGGCCTGCGGATCGGCGCCCGCGTGGCGGGGGCGCTCGCGGCCGTGCACGCGGCCGGCGTGGTCCACCGGGACGTGAAGCCCGCCAACGTGCTGCTGCACGGGTCGGACGTCACGCTCGTGGACTTCGGCATCGCCAGCGTCGACACGGCCCAGGCGGCGCTGACGGCCGCCGGCACCGTCATCGGGACGGCGCACGCGATGTCGCCGGAGCAGGCCCGGGGCGAGTCCGCGACGCCGGCCAGCGACGTGTACGGACTGGGCTGCCTGCTCACCGCCGCCCTGACCGGTGCCCCGCCGTTCGAGGCCGGGTCCGCCGTGGCCGTGCTCCAGCGGCACCTCGGCGACGAGCCGCCGTCCCTGCGGGCGCGCCGGGCCGACGTGCCCGAGGCGGTGGACCGGCTCGTCCGGTCGATGCTCGCGAAGGACCCGGCCGCACGCCCCACCGCGGCCGACGCCGGGCACCTGCTCGCCGCGGTCGCCCAGGGCCCGGACG
>NZ_AXCW01000326.1 GCF_000603945.1 Actinotalea ferrariae CF5-4
ACCGCCCCGACCGCCGTCGGCGGGGGGTCGCGGTGCACCGGGCGCACCCGTCGCCGACCACGGCGCTCCGGACGGCGCCGCAGCACCCGCGCGCACGCTGCGGCGCGGGGGTGTCGACGCCATGGAGCCCGCGGGGCGTGCGGAGGGGGAAGGTCCCGTTGCCACGCTGTGCCTTTCGTCGAAGCAGGGGGCCGTGCTCGCGCGGCCACCGGTCAGGGTACGGACGCCGACCAGGCACGGCTCCCCGAGAACGGGCATGCCGACGGCGCCTCTCCGTCGACCAGTATGGCGATCCACCCGTCGACGGAGCGTGACGGTACGTGCGGATGCTGGGCAGAACCTGGGCGTGGGGCGGCGAGCCGCCACCCCCGGATGGCCGGGAGACGGCGCGGTGCGCCCTCCTGAGGAAGACGCGTCCCCTCAGGGGCGGCTTGCAACGCGTGCCCATCCGACCTAATCTCACGATGTATCAGTTCGATACATCGCGCGGCCGCTTCCGAGCCCCGGGGAAGCCCGGGCGGGACCGCCGGTCGGCACCTCGGGCACGACGCGCCGCCGGAGCGGCTCAGGAGAGGCAGGAACCCAGTGCGCAGTCGGGCCGACGTCCTCGAGCTGGCGATCCTCGGGTCGCTGCACGAGACGCCGATGCACGGCTACGAGCTGCGCAAGCGGCTCAACCTGCTGCTCGGGTCGTTCCGCGCGCTGTCCTACGGCTCGCTCTACCCGGCGCTGAAGTCCCTCGAGGGGCGCCGCCTCATCCAGGGCAGCGACGCCTCGCAGACGCCCCCGCCGCACGCCCTGTCGGGCAAGCGCGCGCGGATCGTCTACGAGCTCACGGCCGAGGGCAAGGAGCACTTCGCCGACCTGCTGGCGGAGGCCGGGCCGGCGTCCTGGGAGGACGAGGGCTTCGACGTGCGGTTCGCGTTCTTCGCGCAGACCGACGCCGAGACCCGGATGCGGATCCTCGAGGGCCGCCGCACGCGGCTCACCGAGCGGCTGGAGAACGTCCGGCAGGCCATGGCCCGCACCCGCGAGCGCCTCGACGAGTACACGCTCGAGCTGCAGCGGCACGGCCTGGAGCAGGTCGAGCGCGAGGTCCGCTGGCTCGACGGGCTGATCGACAACGAGCGTGGCCTCGGCCGCGACCGCGACGACGCGCCGACCGGGCGCGCCGCCGGCACCCGGGCCGACCGGCCCACCACGCGCGTCCCCCGCGGCCGCGCCGACCGAGCAGAGGGTGGTCGTCCGACCACCACCGACACCGCTGACGACGCATCCGCGTCGCAGCACTGAAGAGATACCGAGGAGCCAGGATGAGTTCGATCCGCGTCGCGATCGTGGGCGTCGGCAACTGCGCCGCGTCGCTGGTGCAGGGCGTCCAGTTCTACGCGGACGCCGACCCGCAGAGCACGGTCCCGGGCCTGATGCACGTCACGTTCGGCCCGTACCACATCTCTGACATCGAGTTCGTGGCGGCGTTCGACGTCGACGCGAAGAAGGTCGGGTTCGACCTCTCCGAGGCGATCGTCGCCAGCGAGAACAACACGATCAAGATCGCCGACGTCCCGCCGCTCGGCGTGACCGTGCAGCGGGGCCCGACCCTCGACGGCCTGGGGAAGTACTACTCCCTGACCATCGACGAGTCCGACGCCGAGCCGGTCGACGTCGTCGCCGCGCTGCGCGAGGCGCAGGTCGACGTCCTGATCTGCTACCTGCCCGTCGGGTCCGAGGACGCCGCGAAGTACTACGCGCAGTGCGCGATCGACGCGGGCGTCGCCTTCGTCAACGCCCTGCCGGTCTTCATCGCGTCCGACCCCGAGTGGGCCGCGAAGTTCGAGGCGGCCGGCGTGCCGATCGTCGGCGACGACATCAAGTCGCAGGTCGGCGCGACGATCACGCACCGCGTCATGGCGAAGCTCTTCGAGGACCGCGGCGTCACGCTGGACCGCACGTACCAGCTCAACGTCGGCGGCAACATGGACTTCAAGAACATGCTCGAGCGCGAGCGCCTGGAGTCCAAGAAGGTCTCCAAGACGCAGGCCGTGACCTCGAACCTCGAGGGCTCGCTGGCCAACAAGAAGGAGGACCGCAACGTCCACATCGGCCCGTCGGACTACGTCGCGTGGCTCGACGACCGCAAGTGGGCGTACGTCCGCCTCGAGGGCCGCGCGTTCGGTGAGGTCCCCCTGAACCTGGAGTACAAGCTCGAGGTCTGGGACTCGCCCAACTCGGCCGGCATCATCATCGACGCCCTGCGCGCCGCGAAGATCGCCAAGGACCGTGGGGTCGGTGGCCCGATCATCTCCGCGTCGACGTACTTCATGAAGTCGCCGCCGGTGCAGATGGAGGACACGAAGGGCCGGGCGCAGCTCGAGGCCTTCATCGCCGGTGACGCCGAGCGCTGAGCAGAGTGCAGTGAAGGTAGAGGGCGTCGGCGCGCAGCGTCGGCGCCCTCGGCCGTAACGGAACGCCGCTCAGCGCGAGCAAGGGCACGAGCGCTGACGCGTAGCGAGTCGCAGGTGAAGGGTCCGGCGCGCAGCGTCGGGCCCTTCGCCGTACCCACCACCCCGCCACCCCGCCACCCGCCACACGCCACCCGCCACCCGCCACCGAAGCGTTTGTGACGGATCGTGCACCGAAGGCTTCGGTGAAGCGCTGGCTCGCGATCCGGTGGGGGCAGAGGCCGCGGCGAGCCGCGTCCGTCCACAGGTGACAGTGACCGTCCCGGCGGCCGTCGTGCAGGACCTCCACGCTTCCCCGGTGAGCTCTCGCGACGCCGTCCGCGCCACCCTCATCCGTGCCAAGCGTCAGTCGGGCGTCCTCACGACGGCGCAGCTCCAGGCTGCGGGCGTCCTGCGCTCGTGGGTCGCGAGCCAGGTCCGGGCGGGCCGGTGGCAGCGCCTCCACCAGGGCGTCGTCGTCGTCCACTCCGGACCGGTCGACTGGCGCGCCCGGGCGTGGGCCGCACTCCTCTACGCCGGTGCGGGTGCCGCCCTGTCGCACGAGTCCGCCGCGCGCTTGTGGGGCTTCACTCGGCACGAGCCGACCACGATCGAGGTGAGCGTCCCGGGCCACCGACGGGTGCGACCGACCGAAGGGGTCCGCATCCGCGTCCGCGAGGACATGCCCCAGGCGAGTGCAGGGCTCCGTACCGTCACCAGGTCGGAGACCACCGTGGACCTCGTGGCGGCGAGCCGGTCGGTCGACGACGCCGTCGGCTGGCTGGCACGGGCGGTTCGCGCCGGCACGTTCCCGGAGGCCGTGGCGGAGTCGGCCCACCGTCGGACCCGGTTCCGGCACCGGGACCTGCTCCTGGACCTGCTCCACGACGGCGTCCTCACCACCGAGTCGCCCATGGAGCACCGCTACCACCGCGATGTCGAGCGCGCGCACGGGCTTCCCTCCGGGACACCGCAGGCGCGTCACCGCGTCGCAGGAGGATGGATCAGGGCGGACTGCTGGTACGACGTAGGTGTCCGGGTGGAGCTGGACGGCTACCTCGCTCATCCCGGCGGTCGTACGGACCGCGACGTGTGGCGCGACAACGCCGTGGCGCTCGAGCGCCTCGAGCTGACCCTCCGCTACCGGTGGTGGCACGTGGCCGTGACGCCGTGCACGACGGCGGGCCAGGTGGCGCAGGCCCTGCGCGGCCGCGGATGGGTGGGAGCGCCGCGGCGATGCGGCCCGAGCTGCACGATCCCGACGAGTCCCGGCTCCTGACGTCGGGCGCTCGACGAAGCGCCACCACAGATGCGCCGGAGCCTTTGTTGCGCTGGCGATGACAAACGCTTCGGGCGGGGCGGGGCGGGGCGCGGGCGGGGCGCGGGG
>NZ_AXCW01000327.1 GCF_000603945.1 Actinotalea ferrariae CF5-4
CCGCCCGCTCGGCGCTCGCGGCGCCGTGGTACCTCCTGCTCGGGGTCCTCGGCGTGCTGCCCGCGGCCGTCGTCGCCGCGAGCACGGTCGTCGTCGTCGGCGGGGTGACCTGGTGGCTCGTGGGGTCGGGCCGGTTCGTCCTCGCCGCGCCCGCGCCCGGCGAGCCCGCGGGGGAGCTGGTCGGCAACGCGGCCTGGGTGACGCCGGCGCTCCTGGCCGCCGCCGCCGCCCTGGGTCTGGTGGTCCTGTGGTTCGGGCCGCTCATGCGCACCACCCGCACGGGTGCCCGCTGGGTGCTGCGGACGGTCGCCCCGGGACGGGTCGGGGCGACGGTGCTGGTGCTGCTCGCGCTCGCGGCGGCGGTGCTCGTCGTGCAGACGTCGGTGGGCGCGGAGACGGTGTGGTGGCCGCTGCCCGGCCCGCCCGAGCTGCGGTGACGCGGCGGCGCGATCGGCTTTTTCCGGCTGCGGCCGTCACAAAGGTCGGAGGTCCCAGGACCGGGCCCGACCGCGGCTCGTACCCTGGGCGCATGCAGCCGGCGCGACGTGGCACGGCGGCTCCCCGCCGGGTCCCCGCACGCCTGTCCGCACGCCTGCCCGCACGCCTGTCCGCACGCGTCGCCGCGGCGTGGCTCGCGCTCCTGGCCGGGGTCACCGCGCTCGGCGCCCACGCGCCGGTCCTCGTGCACCGGTGCCTCCCGGCGGACGGGCTCACCGGGGGCCTGGGCATCCGCCTGGCGCTCCTGCGCCCGGACGCGGACTGCCCCTCCGGCACGCTCGCCGTCGGCGGGGAGCCGGGCCAGGTGATGGGGCTGCTCGTGCTCGTCGCCGTCCCCGTCGTCGTCGCGCACCTGCTCAGCCTGCTGGCCGCGGCCGCCGTGGTCGCCGGCGCCGGGGTACTTGTGCGGGCCGTCGGCGCCGTCCTCGGCGCCGTCCTGCCGACCCTGCCCGGCCGGCCCCGCGCGGTCGTGGACCGGCCGCACGCCGTCGTCGCGACGGTCGTGCGGGAGGTCGTCCGCCCGGTCCTCGACGCGGCGGCCCTGCGGCGCGGCCCCCCGGTCCTGCTCGGCGCCTGAGCACCGACCCCGTCGACCGCCCCCGGGCGGCGTCCCAGGCACCGCACCCGCGCCCGTCCCACCCGACGCCCTGCGTCCCCAGCCACCCGAGGTCACCATGTCCAGCACCAAGCCCACCCGCACCCAGCGCGAGGAGGCGCGGGCCGTCGCCGAGCGCCTGCAGAAGGAGCAGCAGGCCGCCGAGGCCCGCCGTCAGCGCACCATCCTCATCTCGCTGCTCGTCGTCGGCCTCCTCGCCATCGGCGGCGTGGTCGCGTTCATCTTCGCCAACGCCGGCAGCACGGCATCCGCCACGATCGACGTCCCGGACCTCACCGACGCCGAGGACCCCTTCGAGGGCATCGCGGCCCCGCCCGGGGCCACCGCCGACGGCGCGATCGTCGTCGGCCCGGACGGCGTGGCCGGCTCCGCCGAGGGTGCCGACGCCGACGCCGTGACCGTCAAGGTCTACTCCGACTTCCTCTGCCCGTTCTGCCAGCTCTTCGAGCAGACGAACGGCCCCGTCCTGGCGGACCTGCGCTCGGCCGGTGACGTCGTGACCGAGTACCACCTCGTGTCGATCCTCGACCGCGCCGCCGCCGGGTCGCAGTACTCCACGCGCGCCGCGGCCGCCGCGGCG
>NZ_AXCW01000328.1 GCF_000603945.1 Actinotalea ferrariae CF5-4
AGTTCGTCGCGTTCATGGACGCGCTCTTCGTCAACCAGCCGGCCGAGGGCGTGGCCGGCCTGGACGACACCCGGATCGCCGAGCTCGCCCGTGAGGCGGGCGTCGCCGACGACGTCGCGGCGCAGATCGAGGACGGCACCTACGCCACCGGCGAGGACTCCTACGTGCCGTGGGTCACCGCGGTGACCGAGCAGGCCTCACGCGACCTGCCGCGCCTGGCGACCCCGGCCGTCCTGCTGAACGGCCAGGACATCGGCGAGGGTGGCCTGGGCGTCGACTGGCGGGTCCCGGGTGCGCTCGCGGCCGCCGTCGAGCAGGTCCGGGGCTGAGCGTGGACGGCGAGGGGGGACGGGTCGTGACGCAGCGGACGGGGCCGGGGGTGGAGCCCGAGCCGGAGCCCGGGCGCCGTCCCGCGGTGGACGACGACGCGGTCACCGACCCGACGGGACCGTCCGGCACGGCGTCCGGCACGGCGTCGGGCAGGCCGTCCGGCACGCCGCACGTCGGCCTGCGGGCCGGCAGCGGGGTCGTCGCGACGATCTTCCGGATCCGGCACCACAACACGTTCATCTTCACGACGATGCTCATCTCGGCCTGCGTGAGCCTGCTCGCGTCGTTCGTGCTCTCGGTCGACGCGCTGCGCCTGGCGGAGAACCCGGGCCTGGCGCTGGGCTGCGACATCAACGCCGTCCTGTCCTGCGGGACGGTCGCCCAGTCGTGGCAGGCGCAGCTGTTCGGCTTCCCGAACGCCTTCCTCGGGCTGGTCGCCGAGCCGGTCGTCATCACCATCGCGGTGGCGTCGCTCGGCGGCGTGCGGTTCCCGCGGTGGTTCATGTTCGCCGCGCAGGTCGTCTACACGCTGGGTCTGGTGTTCGCGTACTGGCTGTTCGCGCAGTCGACGTTCGTCATCGGCGCGATGTGCCCGTGGTGCCTCCTCGTCACGGTCTCGACGACCCTCGTGTTCACGACGCTCACGCACGTCAACGTGCGGGACGGGAACCTCTACCTCCCCCGGCGCGCGCTGGCCCGCCTGCAGTGGGCGGTCGAGCGGGACGTGGACCTCGTGGTGGTGTGGGCCTGGCTGCTCGGCCTGGCCGTGTTCGTCCTGCTGCGGTACGGCCCGGCGCTCGTCGCCTGACCGGAACGACCAGAGGGGCCGACCAGAGCGGCCGACGGCGGCGTCCCAGCCGGGACGCCCTCGTCGGCCGCTCTGGCACAATCCCCCCGTCGCCGCCTTAGCTCAGTGGTAGAGCACCCGCCTTGTAAGCGGACGGTCGTCGGTTCGAATCCGACAGGCGGCTCCACCCGCCCGTCCTCACGGGTGCCGTCGCCTGCCGTCCGCGTGGCTCACCCCACGCGGACGGGGCCCGGTTGCGGCCGCTTCGGGCGGCGCTCGTCGCCGGACGACCGCCCGCGCAGGCGTCGCGTCGCCCACGGGTAGACGTGCTCGCGCAGCCACTGGGCGTCCTCACGGGCTCGGGCGAGCCGGGGCGACGGCGGCATGGGGGTGAGGGGGTCGTCCCACCGCGGGTCCTCCGGCTCCAGCCCCAGCGCGACGAGGGCGCCCTGCGCGACGCGGCGGTGGCCCTCGGTGGTCAGGTGGATCCGGTCCGGCGCCCACATGCGCCAGTCGCGCAGCGACCGCATGCCCCACAGGTCGACGACGTGCGCGCCCTGCCGTCGGGCGATCGACCACACGTGGGTGTTGAGCACGGCGACCCGCCCGCGGGTCCGGCTCACCAGCGGGCTGTCCTTGGCGTCCACCCCGGTGCCCAGCAGCACGTCGGCCCCAGAGGCGCGCAGGCGGACGACGGCGTCCTCGAGCAGCGCCGCCAGGGCGTCCGGGTCCGCCGTCGGGCGCAGCATGTCGTTGCCCCCGCCGACCAGGCTGACCAGGTCCGCTCCCATCTCCAGCGCCGCCGGGACCTGCTCCGCGAGGATCGGACCGAGGAGGCGGCCGCGGATCGCGAGGTTGGCGTACTCGAGCTGCGGGGCGGGGCCCGCCCCGTCGTCGTCGGCAGCGGTGTGGTCGGCGGCGCGGTGCGGCGCACCTGGCGCCACGCGGGCTGCCAGGTGCAGGGCGAGCAGGTCGGCCCACCCCCGGCACGCACCCGGCGCGGCCGACTCGGG
>NZ_AXCW01000329.1 GCF_000603945.1 Actinotalea ferrariae CF5-4
CCCGAGCCCGCACGGCCCGGGCCGGACGCCCCGGGGGCACGGCCCGAGCCGGAGCCCGTCCGACCCGAGCCGGAGCCCGAGCCGGAGCCGCCCGTGCCGCCGGTGCGGCTCGGCGTCCTCGTCTCCCCGCGGCTCACGGAGCTCCTCGGCGACGGGCTGCTGCACCTGGACACGGTGCTGCGTGACGCCGTCGGCGGCGACGCCTGGGACGTGACCGTCGTGGCGGACCCGACCGCCGACCGCGGCCCCGGCGCGCTGGACACGCTCGAGGCGGCGCGCGACCGCCTGCTCGACGAGGACTGGGACCTCGCCGTCGGGCTGACGGCGATGCCGCTGCTCGACGGACGGCGCGCCGTCGTCACCCGGACCGCCCCGGTCCACGGGGTCGGGCTCGTCAGCGTGCCGGCCCTGGGTGCGGTGCACGTCCGGTCCCGCACGCGCGGCGCCGTCGTGCGTCTGGTCGGTGAGCTGATCGACGTCCCCGTGCAGGACGTGGAGTCCGGGGAGCGGGGCGCGGCGGACGGGGACGCCGCTGACAAGCAGGGCCAGCGGCTGCGTGGTCGCCTCCGCCAGCTCACCGCCGACGACGACGCCGCAGCGCCCGGCGGCGTCCGGCTCGCCGCCCGCGTGCTCGGCAGCAACGCGGGCCTGCTGCTCGCCATGATCCGCGCGAACCGGCCGTGGCGGCTGCTCGCGCCCCTGTCGCGGGCGCTGACGGCGGCCGGCGCCGCGGCGGTCCTCACGCTGGTCACCACGGACCTCTGGCTGCTCGCGGACGCCTTCGGCGTCGGGCGCCTCCTCCTGCTCGCGGTGCTGTCGGTCGCCGCGGTGAGCGTGGCACTCATCGCGGGAGCCCAGCTGTGGGAGCGGGCCCGCCGCGCCCGCGAGCGCCGGCAGGTCATGCTGTTCAACCTCGCCACCGCCGGCACGGTGCTGGTCGGGGTGCTGGTGCTGCACGTCGTCCTGCTGTTCGTGGCGCTGCTCGGGGCCGCGCTGCTGGTCGACTCGGGCGTGCTCGCGGGGGTGATCGGGCGCTCGCCGGACGGCGGCACCTGGTGGCGCCTCGCGTGGCTGACGGCGAGCCTCGCGACCGTGGCCGGGGCGATCGGTGCGGGCCTGGAGGACGACGACGACGTCCGCGCCGCCGCGTACACGCGTTCGCAGGAGTGGGTCGACGACCCGGCGCCGCGGACGCCCCCCGGGCGGACCCCGGGGAACGGCTCGTAGGCTCGGCCCATGGCTGCCCGCCGCAAGCCGCTCGACGACCTGCGACACGCCGTCGGTCGCCTGGCCGAGCAACGGCCGCTGCCGGGCCTGCCGCCGGCCGTGGAGGACCTCTTCGGTCCCCGTCCGGGCCCGGCCCGGCCGCTCTCGGCGGTGCAGGCCGAGCTCGACGGGCTCGTCGGGCTGGAGACGGTGAAGGAGCAGGTCCGGGCGCTCGTCGCCTTCCTGCAGGTGCAGTCCCGCCGCAAGGCGCACGGCCTGCCCGAGGTGGCGACGTCCCAGCACCTGGTGTTCCTCGGCAACCCCGGCACGGGCAAGACCACCGTGGCGCGGCTCCTGGCCGAGATGTACCGGGCGGTCGGGCTGCTGCAGAAGGGCCACCTGGTCGAGGTCGACCGCGCCGCGCTGGTCGGGCAGTACGTCGGGGCGACCGCGCTCAAGACGGACCGGGTGATCCGCCGCGCGCTCGACGGCGTGCTGTTCATCGACGAGGCGTACTCGCTGGCGCCGGAGGGCGAGGGGCGGCCCGACTTCGGCCCCGAGGCGATCGAGATCCTGCTCAAGCGCATGGAGGACCACCGCCACCGCCTCGTGGTGATCGTGGCCGGCTACCCCCGGCTGATGGAGTCGTTCCTGCTCTCCAACCCGGGTCTGCGCTCCCGGTTCGCGCGCGAGCTCAGCTTCCCCGACTACTCGACGGACGAGCTCGAGGCGATCTTCGGGACCATCCTGGCCCAGCACGAGTACACGCTGGAGCCCGGGGCCGAGGTCACGCTCCGCCGGATCCTCGGGGGCCTGCGCCACGGCGAGGGGTCCGGCAACGCGCGCTTCGCCCGCACCCTGTTCGAGCAGGCGCTCAACCGGCAGGCCCTGCGGCTGACGCAGGGCGACGGGGGCGCGGACTCGCTCGACCGCGCCGACGTCACGACCCTCACCGCGGACGACGTCGCCGAGGCCGCCCGCGCGCTCGGCGAGGACCCCTCGCAGGACCCCGGGCTCTCCGCGATGGCGGCGCTGGCTGGGGTGAGCGGCCGGATGCCCATGAGCTCGCTCGTCCCGCGGCCGCCGGGTACAGGTCGCCCGTCTGCTGATCCGCGCACCCGGACCCAGCTCGGCGAGGGCGACGGGCCGCACGACGGTCGGTGAGCGTGGCTATGCGGAGCCTCTCAGGGGCTCGAGGGCGGCCAGGACGAGGTCGAGGCCGAAGAAGAACTCCTCTGCCGGGTCGTAGCCCGCAGCGACCAGCGCCGCGGCGGACTCGTTGAGGTAGGGGAACTCCTCAGGAGGGAGCTGGGGCAGGAAGACGTCCTCGGCCATGTCCGCGAACTCGCCCGCGGTGTCGAACGGCAGGCTGGCCGCCTGCAGGGCGAACCCGTAGACGTAGACGTCGAGCAACCAGTTGGCGTGCGTCGCCATGAGAACCGAGAAGCCGGCCCTCCGCAGGCAGGCGGTCACCGCCTCGCGGTGGCGGAGGTGCGCCGGCCCCGGCGACGTCCGCGACTCCATCAGGCTGATCGCCCACGGGTGGCGGGCGAGTACCTGGCGGGCGGACACCGCGCGCCGTCGCATCGCCGACTGCCAGTCGGTGTCCTCGGGCGGGAGCTCGATCTCCGCGAACACGACGTCGATCATGGCGTCCAGCAGCTCCTCCTTGTTCGCCACGTAGTGGTAGAGCGACATCGCGCCCGCCCCGAGCTCGCCGGCCAGCCGGCGCATGCTCAGCCCGTCGACCCCCTCGCGGTCGGCGAGCCGGACAGCCTCGACGACCACCCGCTGCTTGCTCAGCCCGATGTCCGACGCGACCTGGCGTCGCCTGCTCACAGCCACGGATGTCCTCGCTCCCTCGCACGGCTTGACAGTCGTACAGCGTACGCCCATAGTACGGCGTACGACAGATTCCGTACACCGTACGAGCCCCGCTCGACACCCTGGCCCGCCGCCGCTCAGGCGAACGGATCGCTCCTCTCGGAAGAAGGACTGATGACCACCCGGACCCCCACCGCGACCCTGCTCGACAGCCCCCCGGTTCCCGTGCAGGCCAAGCTCGCGGCAGCCTGGACCAGCCTCATGTTCCTCGTCATCTACATCGACTACTTCCACCTCTACCAGCCCGGGGAGATCGACGAGATCCGAGGTGGCGTGATCTTCGAGTTCGACATCAGCGCGACACTGATGACCACCTTCTTCGTGGTCATCGCGATCCCTGCCCTGATGGTGGTGCTCTCCATGACGCTGCCCGCTCGAACGAATCGCGCCACGAATATCGTCGTGGCGTCGCTCTACGTCCCCGTCATGGTGTTCAACGCGGCAGGGGCGTCCTCGGACTGGGCGTTCTACTACGCCGTCACCATCGGGGTCGAGGTGCTGATCCTGGCGTTCGTCCTGCGCTCCGCCTGGACCTGGCCCCGGGGCGTGGCGTCGACGGTTACCACGGCGGCCGGCGCGTACGAGGAGCCTCTCCAGGCGCAGCATCACCCGTGACTCCCGCGTAAGCCCACCTTCGGCTCCAGGCATCAGGTCAGGCGGCGGACGGCGCGCTTCTGCCGATGTGCGCGATCCAGGCGTTTGGCGGGTCTTCGCGGTTCGTGGTGAA
>NZ_AXCW01000330.1 GCF_000603945.1 Actinotalea ferrariae CF5-4
AAGACGACCGGTGGATCAGGGCTGAAGGGACGAAGAAGGCCCCCCACCGCGTCTCCGCTGGTGAGGGGCCTTCGACCTGCGCGCCCGGAGGGACTCGAACCCCCAACCTTCTGTTGTGGGCCGAGGCCTCCGCCTGCTCTGTCGTTGCATGTCATTGGGTTCGATTGCGCAGGTCTGTGACTTTCGCCGGTAGATGGCGGGCTTCTGCCGGGGCTAAGTGGCGGCGCCGGTCGGGCGTTCAGTCGTTGGAGCGGCGGTGAGCTGCCCGGCGGCCCGGGGCGGTAGGTGTCGGTAGAGGCTGGTGCGGGCGATACCGGTCTTGGCGACGATGTCAGCGATGGAGTGCCCGGCCTCACGGAGATGTGCGGCGTAGGCGATCTTGTCCGCGTCGACCACCGAGGGACGGCCGACCCGCCTGCCCTTGGCCGTCGCGACGGACCGCGCGTGGGCGGCCCGTTCGACGGTGTAAGTGCGTTCCATCTGTGCGAACAAGGCCAGGAGGACGACCGCGAGCTGTGCCATCGGGTCGCTGGGGTTCCCTGAGTCGACCTTGATGGGGTCGGCGAGGTTGCGTACCCCGACACCGCGGTCGGTGAGGTCGTGGATGAGGTTGAGGGTGTCGCGCACGGTCCGGCCCAGGCGGTCCAGGGTGTGCACCACGATGACGTCGCCGTCGCGGGCGTAGTCGAGAGCAGCCCGCAGCCCCGGTCTGTCGGTCGTCGCACCTGACTTCTTGTCCAAGAAGATCTTGTCTCGCGCGACGCCGGCGGCGACGAGTGCCTCGACCTGGCGGTCGAGGTCCTGCTTCGCGGTTGAGACGCGTGCGTAGCCGAGATCCACCGGGCGACCGTACCGAATGTCGTCTCCGTACGACGTCATCGGGACGGTGTTTCGGGACCAACTTCCGGAACGGCACGTTGACCGATACCGATTCGCCCCCGGCATCACGTCGTCAGGGTGTCCCACTTCCAAGGAAGTGGGACAGGCTCAACTCTGTCTGCCGCGTTGACCCAGCCTGGCCCTGTGTCTTCTGGTGCGGGAGTGGGAGCATCGCGTGATGAGCCAGGACTCGAGGGAGTGCTCGTGCTGCGGGCGCAGCAAGCCGCGCCGCGCTCTTCATGCGTTGGACGGCGGGGCGTCGTACATCTGTCGGCCTTGCGGCCTATGGGTGGCCCTGAGGCTGAAGGGCGACACTGTCGGCGCGGGCTCGCACGAGCCGTGACGCGCCGGCTCGGGTGCCTATGCGCAGCAGCTCGTGGGCAGCGCTGAGCGGAACAAGCCGGCGGCGATGCGCAGGGCTTCGCTCATCGTTAGGTAGGGGGCCCAAGTGTCGGCGAGGTCGTCCACGGTGAGGCCGAACTTGATCGCGTAGGTCGCTGCGAGCATCAGTTCGCCTGCGCCGTCCAGGGCAGCGTGCACCCCGAGGATCTTGCGGCTCTCGGCGTCGATGACGAGCTTGAGGACACCGCGGGTGTCCTGGTTGACCAGGGCGCGCGGGATGTCTTGCGCTCCTAGGACGCGGCATTCGCAGGCGTGCCCAGCGGCGAGAGCTTGGTCCTCCGTCAGTCCCGCGCTGGCGATCTGGGGCGTGGTGAAGGTGACGCCGGGCAGCCCTCGATAGTCCACTGCTGAGGGCTGGCCGAGCGCGCCGGCTGCGGCGACGTGTCCTGTCTGGGCTGCGACGTAGACGTACTGCGGGACGCCGGACACGTCCCCGGCCGCGAAGACCCGTGGGTTGGTGGTCCGCTGGTTCTCGTCGACGACGACGAAGCCGCGCCTGTCAGTAGCAACACCTGCTGCATTGAGAGCCAGGTCGGACGTGTCGGCGAAGCGCCCGGTCGCCACGAGCAACCGCTGGCCCGTCAGCCGCCTCTCGCTCCCGGTCCGGACCTCAACGCCGTCGTGAGTCGCCCGCACCTCCGTCGCGCGCTCCTGCACCACGGTGATGCCCTCGTCCTGAAACACGCCGAGCAACACGTCTGCAACCTCCGGCTCCGCGTGGGGCGCGAAGCGTCCGACGATGGTGACGGCGACACCGAGGTGCGCCCACAGCTGGGCCTGCTCGAGCCCGACATACCCGGCGCCGAGCACCACCATGGATGCGGGTAGGTCCTGCTGCTCCATCGCGGTGGTGGAGGTCAGGTACGCCACGTCACCCAACCCCGGGAGGTCCGGGATGTGTGGTGCCACGCCGGTGGCCACGACGTACCCGTGCCGTGCTCGCAGGGCCTGGCCGTCGACCTGCAGTGTCTCTTGGTCGATGAAGCGTGCGTGGCCCTGCAGGATCGGGAAGCCGTGGGCGTCGGCGACGTCGGCGTACTTCGCTTGGCGCAGGCGGTCGATCAAGGCCTGCTTCTGCTCCATCAGGGCGCCCAAGGCGACCGGGCCCGCGCTGGTGGAGATGCCTTCAAAGGGGTGCGTGGCCGCACGGTGGCGCTGCCCGGCGGCGGCGAGGAGGTTCTTGCTGGGCACGCAACCGATGTTCAGGCAGGTCCCGCCTAGCGGCCCGTGCTCGACGAGCAAGACGCTGTTGCCGCGGGACCGTGCCTCGATGCCCGCGGCCATCGCAGCGCCGCCGGTCCCGATGACGATCAGGTCGTACTCGTCCATGGCATTCTCCTCGCGCGCGCGGACAGGTCATCGGACGGTAGACGTTCCAGTGCGGGGGAAGGTCAAGGTCTACGGTTGACCATGCGCATCGGAGAGCTGGCCGCCACGGCCGGCGTGACGACCAAGACGATCCGCTACTACGAGAGCGCCGGCGTGCTGCCAGCGCCGGCTCGCCAAGCGTCGGGCTACCGGGAGTACGACCACCGGGCGGTCGACCGGCTGGCGTTCGTGAAGGCCGCGCAGGCGGCCGGGCTGACCCTGGCGGAGATCGTCGACGTCGTCTCTGCCCGCGAAAGCGCCGGCGCACCGTGCGCACACGTCGCGGCAGTGCTCGAACAGCACGCCCACGATCTTGAGCGGCGGATCGCCGAGCTCACGACTCTGTTGACCCAGGTGCGCCAGCTCAGCGCGCGGGCAAAGACTCTGCACCCTGACCAGTGCACCCCCGCCCAGGTCTGTCACCTCATCCCCACCGCCTGAAGCATCCGCCGTACCTGCGCGCGAACGCCGCAGCGCAGTCAGCCGCAAGGTGCACACATGATCACGGCGCCGCCGATGGCTGCCTCTGGGCCGTAGCCCCCCGTCGATGTCATGGGCCCAGCTCCACCGCCACATTGCGGCGACAGATTCCCGCCACCCAGCGCTGAAAGCCACACGCTGACACCGGCGGGCACGGGCCGGTGATCACGACGACTTAGTTGTCTTGGGCGTTGGACGGCTCGACCGGTCGTCTGTTTCAGCGGCGCTGACCGGTGATGAGACGTAGGAACTCTCCGACGGGGACTCGGGCTTCGAGTGGGTGGCGGAAGGGCTGATCTCCGTTGACCGTGTAGCTGTTGCGTCGGCCGACGCGTTCCTTGATGACGTAGCCGGCGTCTTCGAGGTTGCGCAGGATGCCTTGGACGGCTCGTTCGGTGATCCCCACCCGAGCGGCGATGTCGCGCAGGCGGGACTGTGGGACGAGCGCGAGGCAGACGAGCACGTGGCCATGGTTGGACAGGAAGGTCCACTCAGGCAGGTTCTCGGGGCTTGGCTGGGCGGACACTCGTAGAGAGTACTGCGCAGACATGGGAGCCTGACCCGCTTTCCCGGACACCTGTCCTGAGCCCTGATCCACCGGCCTG
>NZ_AXCW01000331.1 GCF_000603945.1 Actinotalea ferrariae CF5-4
AAGCGCCCGACCGAGGCGGAGGGCGCCTCGGCGCGCTTCGCCGACGCGCGGAGGGAGGCGAGCGAGGCGACGCCGTCAGCGTCCAGCGGCGCCCCCGTGTTCGCGGCGAGGAGCAGCCCGCCGTCGCCCCGGTCGACCAGACGCAGCAGGAGCCGGCCCGGGCCGGCGCCGCGCGAGGCGGCGTCCGCGGCGTTCTGGGCGAGCTCGACGACGACCCGGTCGCGGTAGCCGCCGCGGGCGTGGTCCTCCTCCGCGTTCGCGTCCTCGCGGAACCGGGCCGGCTGAGCCGACCAGGCCGTCAGGACCGCCTGCCTCAGACGGGCGGTGCCGAACGGGTCGTCGGTCACTCCTCGCCGGGGACCGGCGCGTCGATGGGGGCGTCGTCCGCAGGCGCGTCGTCGGCAGGCTGGTCGTCAGCCGGCTCGTCGACCGGGGCGTCGTCCGCAGGGGCTTCCTCGGCCGGGGCGTCCGCGGGCACGTCGTCCGCGGGCACGTCGTCC
Organism: Actinotalea ferrariae CF5-4; assembly: GCF_000603945.1. Lineage (GTDB taxonomy): Bacteria > Actinomycetota > Actinomycetes > Actinomycetales > Cellulomonadaceae > Actinotalea > Actinotalea ferrariae. The sequence goes on from NZ_AXCW01000331.1 coordinate 501, forward strand.
GCGGGCACGTCGTCCGCGGGCACGTCGTCCGCGGGCACGTCGTCCGCGGGCACGTCGGCCGCGGGGACGTCCCCGTCGGCGGCGTCGGCCCCACGCTCGTCCACGACCGCGCGGGCGCGGACCTGCGACAGGTCCACGAGCTCGAGCGGGTCGAACTCGGACGGCGCGTCCGGCCAGTCGCTCGGTCCGGGCGGGACGTCCGTCTCGGAGTGCGCCCCGCAGCCGTGGTCCATGCTCACGACCTTGCCGTCGTCGGGCGACCACTCGTTGGCGCAGACGCCGAACTCGGTGCGCAGGGAGCCCGCCATGAGCAGCAGGAAGCCGCACGTCGAGCACGGGGCGCTCGCCGCGATCGCCTGCGGTGCGGTGGGCCCGTGGGAGCCGGCGTACCAGCGGTCGGCCGCCTCGGAGCGGCCAGTGCGGGACAGCACGCGCGGGCGCCCGAGCCCCAGCTCGAAGAGGGCCAGCTCGTCGGCGTCGGCGTCACCGACGGCCTCGTAGCCCTGCTCCAGCCGGTCGTCGTCGGCCAGGCGCGGGAGCACGTCCCCCGGCCCGACGTCACCGGGTCGCAGGCGCTCGGACCACGGGACCCACTCCGGTGCGAGGACGGCCCCCGCCCCGGGGAGCAGGTGCACCTCGGAGACCGTGGGGGTCCGGCCGCGGGGCACCCGGGTGACCGTGACGGTCCACTCCCAGCCCCGGTGCGCCGGGGACGTCGTCCCGAACCGGTGGGAGATGACGCGCTCGCTCTCGACGACCAGGCCGAGGTGCTCGCCGACGAGGTCGGGGGCACCGGCCTCCTCGACGGCCGCGGCCCGCGCGAGGTCGGCGGCGGAGGCGAGGACGGCGTCCTTCGTGGCGGCGGGCATCAGGCCTCGAGGTCGTCCGCGACGGCCCGGAGCAGGGCGGCGATCTTGCTCGCGCTCGCCTTCTCGGGGTAGCGACCGCGGCGCAGGCCGTTGCCGACGTTGTCCAGGACCTTGATGAGGTCCTCGATGTTGACGGCCATGTCGTCGACGGGCTTGCGGTGCGCCTTGACGACCGACGGCAGCGGGTCGAGCACCTTGACGGACAGCGCCTGGGGACCACGGCGGCCGTCGGCGACACCGAAGTCGACGCGGGTGCCGGGCTTCGGGGCGGTCACGCCCGCGGGCAGCGCGGAGGCGTGGAGGAACACCTCGTCGCCCTCGTCGCTGCCGATGAAGCCGAAGCCGCGCTCGGCGTCGAACCACTTGACCTTGCCGGTGGGCACAGGGACCCCTGTCGTGTCGTCGGACGGAACGCCCTCAGGCTACCGGCCCGCAGGTCCGGTGCGGTGCGCCGACGGTGCTCCCCGTGCAGGCGAGCGCCGACGGCGCCCTCGCGACGGCGGCGGCACCCGGGCGGGGCTCACCAGAAGACGGCGATGACCACGTTGAGCACGGTGAGGCCGCCGACGGCGCCCCAGACGCCGGTGGGCACGGAGGCCTTCTTCCGGCCGCGGGCGACCAGCACGAGGATTGCGACGAGCACGAGCAGCTTCACGCCGATCTTGATGTTGTCGACGTCCGCGTCGCCCATCTCCGCCAGCCCGACCAGCAGGAGGCCCGTGACGAGCTGCGTGAGCGCCCCGTGCCACATCGCCGGCTCGATCCGCTTCGTGCTCGCCCTCGTCTGCACCAGGAAGGCGCCGATGATCGAGGCCAGCCCGATGAAGTGCAGGACCACGAGCGTCTTGTAGGCGAAGTCCACGGGGGCTCCTCTGTCGGTAGGGCGATCTTGGCTCGATCCTACGGACGCCTCGGGCCGCGTCCGCACGGCGGCACGTCGGCACGGCGGCCTGGACGGCCCGCGGCACCCACGAGCCGGCGACGGCTCAGACGCGCACGATCGGCGGCAGGCCGGGCCGGCGCGTCTCCTCCACGAACCGCAGCGTGGCGGTCACGCGCGGGTTCGTGCTGCGGTCCTGCTCCACCCCGAGCGCGGCGTACAGGGCGTTGACGTGGTTCTGCACGGACTTCTCCGTCAGGCCCAGGTCCTCCGCGATCGCGAGGTTCGACAGGCCCTGGGCGATCCCGCACAGCACCTCGTACTGGCGGGGGGTGAGCGCGCCGACGAGGGAGCCGGCGCGGGGCTCGGCCGCACGGACGAGCTCCGGGTCCAGGACCGTCTCGCCCCGCGCGGTGGCGCGCAGCGCGCTGACGAGCGCGGGGGCCGAGGTCGACGTCGTCTTGGACAGGAAGCTCCAGCCGTGCTGCAGGTGGGCCGGGAGGCTCAGCAGGAGGTCGAGCACGTCGTGGCTCGACAGCGTGAGGATCCGCAGCGCGCCGTCCCGGCCTCGCGCCTCGACCCCGAGCGCGATGCCGTTGCCGTCCCCGAGCTCCACGTCGAGGACGGCGACGTCCACGCGGCCCGGCGCGAGCAGCCGGCGGCCGTCCGCCGCGCTCCCCGCCACGCCGACCACCCGGATGCCCGGCTGGGCGGCGAGCAGGCCCGCGAGCATCGAGCGGAAGAGGGGCTGGTCCTCGACGACGACGACACGGATGTCCGGGGTCGGGTCGGTCGTCGGCGTCATGGGGCCCCAGGGTCCCACGGGAGCCGCGTCCTCAGCCGCAGTGCCCGGTCGTAAGGTTGTGCGGATGTCCACCTTCACCGCCGCGCTGCGCGCCCGGGGCGACTCCAGCCTCGTCGCGCTGCTGCGCGCCCGCCCCGACCTGGCGGCGCCACCGCCCGCGAGCGTCCGGTCGCTGGCGGCCCGCGCGGCGAACCGGGTCAGCCTCGACCGTGCCCTGTCCACGGTGGACGCCGCGGTGCTCCAGGTGCTCGAGGCCGTCCTCGCCCTGGAGGGGACCGCCACGCCCGCGCAGGACGATCGGCAGGTGCGCGCCGAGGACGTCGTCGCGGCGGTCGGGGCGACCGGTCCCGAGGACCGCGACCGGGTCGACGCCGCCCTGGCGACCGCGCTCGACCGGGCGCTGCTGTGGGCGCAGGACGACGTGCTGCACGCGGCCCCCGGGCTGGCGGACGTCCTGGGCCCCTACCCCGCCGGCCTCGGCCCGGTCCTGCGGACCACGCTGGCGCGGCGCAGCCCGG
>NZ_AXCW01000332.1 GCF_000603945.1 Actinotalea ferrariae CF5-4
GGGCTGGTCATGAGGACTCCACGGGTGGTGGGCGGGCGTCGGCGCACGACGAGGGCTCGGGGCGGCTCACAGCGGGAGGCGCCGGTGCGGCGCAGGTGCCGCAGGGGGGCGGGTGGTCCGCCGCCGGGGTGGCGCCGCCGCGGACGACGGCGCCACCCGGTCGCTCAGTTGAGCGTCTCCTCGAGCAGGCGGTCGGTCTCCGCCGCCGTGGTCGCGATGTCCGCGCCACCGGCGATCTTCTGGAAGAAGTCCTCCAGCAGGCGGTCGGCCTCCACGTCGGCCCACCGCTCGGCGGCCGGCGTCAGCTTGGCGCCGAGGGCCGCGGTCACGGCCGCCTTGGCGTAGACGTCGTCGCCCATGGCGTCGGCGTAGGCGCTGTTGCCCGGGATGAGCCCGCCGCCGGCCAGCATGGTCTGGTACTCCTCGCTGAAGATGATCCGCAGGAGGTTCTTCGCCAGCTCCTGGTTGCCGCTCTTGGCGGGCACCGCGATGTTGGAGCCGCCGGCGAACACGGTGGCCGCGCTGCCCTCCTCCAGGCCCGGGAGCGGGAAGATGCCCGTCTTCTCCTCGTTGCAGGCCTGCTGCTCGGCGCGCAGCGCCGTCGCCTCGTCGGAGGTGTCGTCCGGGTCCACGCCCTGGTTGCACTCGGGCAGGTCGATGCTCCACCGCGCCCACGTCGGCGCGGAGAACATCGCGGCCTCGCCGTTGTTGAACGGGACCCACGGCTCGGCCGAGTCCGCGTCGACCGGGGCCGACGTGCCCTCGGTGAACAGCCGCTGCACCTCGGCGAGCGCCTCCTGCGACTCGGGGCTCGACAGGGCGCCGACCCACCGGTCGCCGTCGCGGACGGCCAGGTCACCGCCGTAGGTGTAGATCCAGGCCGTGCCGTTGTACCAGTCCTGGCCGGGCAGCCACACGCCCGAGAACGGCTCGGCGTCACCCGGTGCCGCCTCCTGGAGCGCGACGGCGGCGTCGGTGAACTCCGCCAGGGTCGTGGGCACCTCGACGCCCGCGGCCTCGAAGAGGTCCTTGCGGTAGAAGACCGCCCGAGCGCCGGAGTAGTACGGCAGGGCGTAGACGGCGCCGTCGGCCGAGCCGGCCGCGACGAAGCCCGGCAGCAGGTCCTCGCCGCCGACCTCCTCGTACAGGTCGGTGAGGTCCGCGAACGCGCCGGCGTAGCTGAAGGCGGGCGCCTGGGTGTTGCCGATCTCCACGACGTCGGGGGTCTGCTCCTCCGACGTCAGCGCGGTCTGCAGCCGCGGGACGAGGCCGCTCCAGTCCTGCTCCTCGATGAGGAGGGTGGAGCCGGGGTTCTGCTCCTCGAACGTCGCCACGAGCCACTCGCGCAGCTCGTCGGAGGTGTCGCCGCCGTTGAGCCACAGGCGGATCTCCGCGCCCTCCTCCGCGGGCTCCTCGGCGGCCGAGCCGCCGGCCTCGGGGGCCTCGGGGGCCTCGTCCTCGGCCGCGCCGGCGCATGCCGTCAGGGCCAGCACACCGGCGAGCAGGATCGCACCACTGCGTACGATTCTCACGTTGGTTCCTTCCTGGTGGAGGACGGTGCTGGCAGGCACCGCCACGGGGGGGTTCTCGACCGCACGTCCGGTCGGCTCGGGGTTCACGTGACCCCGAGCTGGCCGGACAGGACCAGCACGGCGGCCCCGCTGAGGGCGCCGTCCTCGCCCAGCCTCGTCAGCCGCAGCTCGAGGCCGCTGCTGACGACAGGCATGGACCGCTCCCGCAGGGTCGCCAGCGCGGACTCGCGCAGCGGACCGTCGAGGAGCTCCGGGGGTCCGGACAGGACCACCTCGGAGAGGTTCAGGGCGCTGACGACCGGCGCCAGCACGATGCCGAGCCGTCGGCCGACGGCGGCCAGGGCGGCGGCGCGGTCCTCGGCGCCCAGCCCGGCGACGCGGCGGCGCAGCGCAGGGACGGCCAGCACGGTCTCGAGGCACCCCGTCCGGCCGCACGCGCAGCGCTCCGGGGGGCCGATCACGCCGGGGCCCGTCGTCGGGGCGGGGTGCTCGTCGCGCTCGTCGACGGCCGTGACGTGCCCGATCTCACCGGCGGCGTGCCGGTCGCCCGCGATCAGCGAGCCGTCGATGACGATGCCGGCGCCCACGCCCTCCCCTACGGTGAGGACGAGGAGGCCGCCGCGGGAGCCGCCCCCGCCGTACGTGTACTCGCCGAGGCACGCGGTGTTGGCGTCGTTGGCCACGTGGACGGGCAGGCCGAGCGCGTCGCGCAGCGTGGCGGCGAGGGGCACGTCGAACCAGTCGCGGTTCGGGGCCTCCACGACGGTACCGGCCGCGTCGACGACGCCGGGCGAGCCGACGCCGACGCCGAGGACCGGCTCGGTGGCCGCCGCGACGAGCTCCCGGCAGAGGTCGACCAGCGCCCTGACGGCGGCCTCGCCGGTGCGCCCGTCCAGCGGCGCCGAGCGCCGCGTCAGCACCGCGCCGGACAGGTCCAGGACCGCGCCGTGCATGAGGGCGTCGTCGGCGAGGTCGACGCCGACCACCTGGAACGCCTGGGTGCGCAGGCCGACCATCGTGGCCGGCTTGCCGACACGCCCCTCGGCGGCCCGGACGCCCAGGTCCGCGACGAGGCCCTCGGCCAGGAGCGACCCGACCAGGTCCGAGACGGTGACCCTCGTCAGGCCCGTCAGGCGAGCGAGGTCGGCGCGGGACAGCGGTCCGTCGTGGAAGAGCCGCTGCAGCACGAGCGCGCGGTTGGTGACCCGGGCATGACCCGGGAGCCCCTTCGCGGACGGCCGCAGCGTTGCTCGCACATTTGTTAGTGAACCTTCCTTACAATCATCACGTCAAGATCCCCGTGCACCCCACCGGGGCGTCGTGACCGAACCGTGACCCTCGCCGCGCCGCGCGGCGCGGGCAGGATGGGCAGGTCGTCCGACGGCGGACGACGGGAGGAGCGACCATGGCCGCAGCAGTCCCCGACGGGGCCCCCACGAGCTCCGTCACGGGCTCCCCCGTCGTCCTGCGCGGGCGGGTCGTGCTGCCGGACGCGGAGCTGCCCGACGGCGTCGTCGTCGTCGTGGGCGAGCGGATCGCCTGGGTCGGCCCCGCCGCGCGGGCGACGACCGAGGGCGGGGTCGGCGACGCCGACCTGCCCTCCCCCGGCGACCACGTCCTGCTCCCCGGCCTGGTCGACCTCCACTGCCACGGCGGTGGCGGTGCCGGGTTCCCGGACGCCACCACCGTCGACGACGCGCGCCGGGCGGTCCACGAGCACCGCCGGCACGGCACCACGACCCTCGTCGCCTCCCTGGTCACCGACGACCCGGACGTCCTGCTGGCGCGGGTCGCCGTGCTCGGCGCCCTGGCGGAGTCCGACGAGATCGCCGGGATCCACCTGGAGGGCCCCTTCCTCTCGGCGGCGCGGTGCGGCGCGCAGGACGCCGCGGCGATGCGGCCGGGCGACCCCGCGCTCGTGCAGGCGCTGCAGGCGGCCGCCGGCGGGCGGCTCGTGACGATGACGGTGGCACCGGAGGTGCCGGGCGTGCTCGCGCCCGGCACCTCCGAGGGCACC
>NZ_AXCW01000333.1 GCF_000603945.1 Actinotalea ferrariae CF5-4
CACCGGCCGCGGACGACGGCGCCGCGGCGCCCCGAGCGGGGTGCCCGGCACCCGGGCGGGCGGGGCGTCCGCGCGCCACTGGTCGAGGATCGGCAGCCCGGAGACCTCGTCGACGGCCCACTGGGGCACGCGGCCCGTGGGCGCGTGGGGGTCGTCGGCGGGGTGGGTCACGACCCTTCATCGGCACGCGGAGGGGGAGGCACGAGGGGTCTTGACCGACGCGATAGGTCGGCCGACGTGCCGCGCTCCACCTACAGTGCGGAGAAGCCGGCACGTGCAGGTCGTCCGGCGGCCAGGGAGGAGCGACGTGGCTCACGACGACGGCGGACCGCGGGCCGGGGCGCCCCCCGGCACGGTCGACGCGCGCGGCTCCGCCCCGCCCGGCGGCGCGCACCCGGACGGCCACGTCGGCACGATCGGGGACTGCGGCGTCTACGAGCACGGCGTGCGGCGCGGGGGCCGGATCCCGCTGGGCGAGGCGGCGGCCGCCGCCGCGCGCACCGAGGGGTTCGTCTGGATCGGTCTCCAGCAGCCCACCCACCAGGACATCGCCGACGTCGCCGCGCAGTTCGAGCTCCCGGCGCTGGCGGTCGAGGACGCCGTCCGGGCCCACCAGCGGCCCAAGATCGAGGCCTACGGCGAGGTGCTCTTCGCCGTGCTCAAGCCGGTCCGCTACATCGACCGGGAGGAGGTCGTCGAGGTCAGCGAGGTCGCGCTCTTCCTCGGCCCGCACTTCGTCATCACCGTGCGCCACGGCCCGACCGAGATCCTCGGGGCGGTCCGCGCCGAGCTGGACGCGGGCTCGCACCCGCTGCTCACCGACTTCGGACCCGCGCTCGTCCTCTACCGGGCGGCGGACCTCGTCGTGGACCAGTACGAGCGCGTGCTGGAGGCGATCGGCGCGGACGTCGACGAGATCGAGGAGCAGGTGTTCGGGACGGGCGAGGGGGACCACGCCCAGCGCATCTACAAGCTCAAGCGCGAGGTCGCGGAGTTCGGGCGCGCCGTCGTCCCGCTGGCCTGGCCGTTCGAGCGTCTCGCGTCGGCCGCGATCGGGCACGTGCCGGACTCCACCGCGCACCACTTCCGCGACATCCACGACCACGTGCTGCGTGCCACGGACCAGCTCGAGTCGATCGACCGGCTGCTCACCGACGTCCTCCAGGCGAACACGGCGCGCGTCGCGACCGCGCAGAGCCAGATCGCCCTGCGGCAGAACGAGGACATGCGCAAGATCTCCGCCTGGGCGGCGATCGCGCTGGTCCCGACGGCGGTCGCGGGGGTCTACGGGATGAACTTCGAGCACATGCCCGAGCTGGAGTGGGAGTACGGCTACTTCGCCGTCCTCGGGCTCATCGGTGCGGTGTGCCTGGCGCTGTACCGGGCGTTCAAGACCAACGGCTGGCTCTGACCGGTCGGCCGGTGCCGGCCCCACGGCGACGGCTCACGCGGGGTCCGGCACACCGTCCTCCCAGTTCTCCGCGGTCTGGAGCGCCCAGAAGACCGTGAAGAGCACGAGCAGCACCGCCTCGACGACGAACACCCACCCGGCGGACGCCGTGAACGACGTCAGGGCCTCCGCCCCGGCCACCAGCCCCGCCACGACGATCGTGCCGACCATGCCGACCGCCACCACCGCGTAGGCCCCGGAGAACTGGTGCGGGCTGAGCACCCGGACGTGGGTGCGCCGCCGCACCCGCACCGCGTCGAGGACGGCGACCGCCGCGACCAGCCCGAAGAACGGCACGGCCGCCGCGTAGTGGGCCCCCGCGAGGAACGACTCCCGCGGCCACAGCAGGAACCACGCGCCGAACCCGGCCCACACCACCGCCGCCGCCGTGAGCCCCCACCGCGTCGCGGCCCGGGGCGGCCCGCCGGCGCGGGCCATCCAGCCTGCCGCCAGGATCCCGACCGCGCCGACGACGAGCAGCGCGGCCACGTTGTTCTCCACGGCGGGCACGAGGTTCGCCGGGACGCACCGCACCGTGCCCGGCGGGCAGCCGCCCGCGACGGCCGGCTCGACGGGCGTCGGGACGAAGGCGACCACGGGGACGAGCATCCCTGCGAGGTTGAGCAGGGTGTCCTCCGCGCCGGGCCGCCCGGCGATCGCGATCAGCGCGAGCCCGATCGCCACGAGCGACCCCACGAGCACGGCCCGGACGGGGGAGTAGTAGTACGCGCTGATCGACTCCAGCAGCCCGGGGCTGCGCCGGGCCTCCAGCGCCAGCGACGTGGCCAGGAGCAGCGCGAGCGCGACGACGGCCAGCCGCAGGTACCGGTAGGTCCGCACCGTCGACAGGCTCAGCGCCCGGACGGGTGCCGATGGCTCGCTCATCGCGCCCCCTCTCGCCTCCGGACGCTAGGCCCGGTGGCGGCCGCGTGCCAGCGCGGGAGGAGCGCCACGCCGGCAGGAACGGCAGCCCGGCAGGAGCGTCGGAGGCCGGGCCGCGCGCGGACGCCGGGCGGTCGCCCGCGGCCGGAGCAGTACCGTCCGCTCGTGGAGCTGACGGTGACGGTGGTGGCGGTCGGCCTCGTCGCCGCCTTCGTGTTCGGCCTCTCCAAGACGGCGGTCCCCGCCGTCAGCGCGTTCGGCGTCGCCCTCCTGGCCACCGTGCTGCCGCCGGTCCCGTCGACCGGTGTCGCCCTGCCCGTGCTCATCGTGGTGGACGCCTTCGCGATCGCGCTCTACGGGCGCCACGCGAACGTGCGGCTGCTGCTCCAGCTGCTGCCGAGCGTCGTCGTCGGCCTCGCCGCCGGCTGGGCGCTCGTGCGGTTCGCCGACCCCGCCGTCGTCACCCGGGTCATCGGGGTGGTCCTCCTGCTCAGCGTCGCCGGGACGCTCCTGCGCCGCCGTCGCCCGGCCGACGACGACGCCGCCCCGGCCAGCGCCGGCGGACCGGTGGCGCTCCTGCTCGGCGCCGGCGCCGGGCTGTCGACCATGGTGGCCAACGCGGGCGGGCCGATGATGACGCTGTACCTGCTGCGCATGCGGGTCGGGGTGCTGGGGTTCCTCGGCACCGTCGCCTGGTTCTTCACCGCCGTGAACCTCATCAAGGTCCCGTTCAGCGTCGGGCTCGGCCTCATCACCACCGAGTCGCTCCTCATCAGCGCGGCGATCACCCCGGGCGCCGTCGCCGGGGCGCTCCTGGGCCGGCGGATCGCGCGCGGGATGTCGGTCGAGGTGTTCCGGGTCGTCGCGCTCACCGCCACGGCGGCCGCCGGCGCGTGGCTCGTCGTGCGCTGAGCGGCGTACCGTCGCCCGGTGCCGTCCTACCGCGTCCGCATGATCGTCGGGATGCTCCACCAGGGTGTGGACCCGGCGGACGTGCTCCCCGCCGCGGCCGATGCGGCCCGCGCGCACACCCCCGTCGAGGCCACCGCCCTCGAGGTCGTCCGCGGGCAGCCCCGGCTCACGGTCCGGTACGAGGCGCCCGACGACCTCACGGCCGCCACGGTGGGGCGGGCCGTGGTGGCGCGGGTGGACACGCTCGTGGACGTCGAGACGAGCCGCGTCACGCGCCGGTTCGGCGCCCGCTGGTACCCGATGCGCTGACCCGGGCGGCCGCGACCCGGGCGTGCGGCCACGTGCGCACCACGGCGGGCAGGGCGCGCAGACCGAGGCGCACGGCCGGCCGCAGCATCGCCCAGGCGG
>NZ_AXCW01000334.1 GCF_000603945.1 Actinotalea ferrariae CF5-4
GTCCAGGATCCGGGGACAGGCCCCGTAGGAGGCGGGGTGTCCGTACGCGAGCTGGTCGCGGAGACGGTCCTCCATCTGGCGGCTGGTGAGGCTGCGGTAGGTGCGGCGGTGGGGTTGGGAGCGTCGGGTCATGCCGGCACGGTGCCGGGCTGGGCGGGGTGGGCAGTGCCGTGCCGGGCAGGGCGAGGTTCGCTGCGTCAGCTGTTCCGGGCGGTCGGCGTCGACGTTGGGGGCGGTGGGTCAGTCGAGGTATCTGCCGGCACCGCGCCAGTCGTTGTCGTCGTCGGTGTTCTCGCCGAGGTGCTCGTCGTGGTGTTGGCCGTAGGACGCGGTTCCCCATCCGGCGTTGCTGGCGTTGGCGAAGCGGATGTCGTCGGCGGAGATCGGGGCTCCGTACGGGGTGTAGAGGTCCGTGGACTCGTCGTACCAGTCCGGGGTGAGGACGGTGCTGCCGCTGGTGGTTGGCTGGGCGGTGACAGGTGTCAGTCGTGGCCGTGGGCGTCGGCGTCGTTCGCCGCTGGGGACGGGCCCGAGGACGGCGTTGAGCGTTGCGGCCACGCTGGTGGCGCAGGTGTGGCAGGCGATGAGGCAGGACTGGTGCGCCTGGTGGGCGCGGCAGGTGGCCAGTGTTCTGGCCGCACGTTCTTGGGCCATGACGAGGCAGTTGGGGTCGACGTGGTAGGTGCTGCTGTCGCCGCGGACGTAGACGGTTGTGTGTGCCGGTGGCTGGCCCATCGATTCCTCTCCCCCTGTGCTCATTACTGGTCGGAACGTAGAGCGTCATCGGCGATGCGGGATAGCGCCTCGAGGGTGATGGGTCGGCCGGCCTGAGCGGTCCGTCGACCGTCTCTGGCACAGGTCACGTGGGCTGGTGGTTTGTGGCCCCCGGCGCGGTCTCCCCGTACCGGTGGGGGTCGGCTTCGACGGTGTCGAGGACGGTGTGGAGGTCCAGGAAGAGCCCGCGGATGGGTGCGAGGTCGATGCCGAGGTCCAGGGTGGTGGTGTCGTGGGCGAGGGGTGTCCAGACGCCGTGGCGGGCGGCGTTGAGGTGGCGGGCCATGACGATGCGGCTCAGGGCGTGTTCGGGGGCGAGGAACATCCCGGTGGGGTGGGGTCCGCCGGTGGTGAGGGCGGTCCAGCGTCGGGGGTCGGGGTGGGCGAGGGCGTCGCCGAAGGGTCCGGGGAAGGTCCAGCTGGGGATGTCGGCGGGGTTGTCGTCCAGGGGGTCGTCGTCGGTGATGACGGTGATGGTGAGGTGGCGCCCGGTGGTGGTTTCGGCGTGGACGTGGGCGTGGAGGTCGGTGCGGCCGGCGGCTGCGGTGGTGGTGGGGTCGGGGTGGGGTGGGTGGATGCGGGCGGCGGCGATGCGGGGGTCGTGGAGGACGGTGGCGGCGACGTAGGCGACGGCGGTGCGGGGTGCCGGTGGGTGGTGGGGGTCGGGCATGGGCTGATGGTGGCGTGGCCCACTGACACGCCGGGGGCGGCTGGATCGGTGCACGGGGACTGGCCTGCGCGGAACACGGACGGCTCGCCTTGTGTAGCCGTTGCGGGGCTATGGCCCCTGCGTGGCAGCGGTTTGTCATCTACGTGCGGAGAAGGGTGCCGTCATCGCGGATTCGTAGGTTGGAGCGATCGAACATGTCGATCACTCGGCGTGCGTCCCGGGAGGTGAGGAACGCGCGCTGGGCCGCGGGATCGGCGCGGATGAGATCGAAGGGTTGTGCGCGGGCGATGAGCTTGGCGAGTTCGACGACGCAGGCGAGCTCTTCGATCGGTGGTCGTCGTTCTCGGTCGGGGTGTTTGAGGTCGTTGTTGAGGTTGGCGATGGCTCGGGCGATGCCGTCGCGGCTGCCGATGGTCGGCCAGTCGATGGTGAGGTCGTCGGGGCACTTCTTGATGCTGCGGTGCATGGGTCGCCGTCGTTGGTCGTTGAAGCGGTAGTAGCCGAAGTGGTCCAGGGCGCTGGCCAGCATCATCAGTTGCGGCTCGAGGAACTTCGCGGCGCCGTTGAGGACCTCGGCGACGGGCTGGACTGCGCGGCGGAACGTCTCGTCCGCGTATCTGTCGGTCCACCGTTTGAGGGCGGGAGCGCCTGCTGACTTGAGGTTGAGCTCGGGGAACGCGAGGTCGATCGACGACGGTTCGGGGGCGGTGTGCTGTTCGACGGTCGTGTGGAACTGTGTCTGCGCGGCGTGTGGGCCGTGCGCGGTCCCGCCGAGGTACAGCGGGAACTGGTCGTCCAGGACGTGGTGTGAGCGCCAGGAGAGCTTGCGGCCGTGCGCGAGCAGGAGGAGGTCGCGGACTGCCCACTGCGCACGAAGGTGCTCTTGGGGTGTGGCGCCGCGGGATCGGGATGTGGAGAGGACGGGGACGCTTTGGGCTTCAAATTGGCGCCCGATTGTGCCGGACCATACGGCGTTGGCCTGCAGTGAGTATGTGAAGCCGGCGGATCTCCACGTGACGGTCTGGCTGGTGTCGAAGGTGATCGCGGTGGGTTCGCCTGGGCGAGGGGTGTCGAAGGTGACCGGGTGGAAGTGGGTGAAGCCTTCGAGGCCGTCGAGGGTGGATCGCAAGGTGCGGATCCGGTACTCCGGCTTCAGGGTCCGCGGCTCAGCGAAGATCACGCTGTCAGCCGTGAGGCGTCCGGTGGCCATGGTGTGACCGGCGTCGCCTTGCAGTCTCACGCCGAGGAGGGTGACCACGCCGTCGTGATCGGCGAACAGCATGCTCTGAGGAGGGGACGCGGTTCGGAACCAGTCGCGCACTTGGTCGAACTGCGGCCTCCCGTGGACGTACGGGATGAGCAGGCTGACCCCGCGCCGGTCGTCCGCGGTGAGCGCTGCAGCGAGCATCGGCTCTCGGTCGTCGGTGTTCGCCCTGAAGAGATGCCCGACTCTGATCTGGCCCGACGTCAGCGTGTTGGACAGGGGGTCTCCTCTCGGGATCGGCAGGAGAAACGGTCAAGGCGTCGCTGGCAGGACGGGGCGTGCGGTGACCGGCGCGTACTGCTCTCCGAGGATCCGGACTCGTGGGTCGGGGGGCACGTCGGTGAGTCTGCGCTGAAGGTGCGCCCAGTCGTAGGCACGTCTGGGGTGGTTGTCCAGGATGCAGACGTAGGCCAAGGGCATTGGTGCGCCGGGGTGTTGTCTCTCGAACTCGTCGAGGAGCATGGACATTTTGTAGATGTCTCTGGCTACCTCTGTGTGGTCCATGCCGGCCCCTTGGGTGGCGGCGACCTTGAGTTCGCTGATGACTGCCAGGTCTTTGAGGATCTGGAGGCCGGTGCCGTCTTTGGCTCGAAGGAGCCTGTTGGCGTAGTGGGGCAGGCGCACTCCTGGTTCACGGGTGACTACCGCATCGAGGCGCACATGGTTGCCCAGAACGCGCGCTTTCCACGGTGAGTCGCCGAAGTGCTCTTTCTTGATGATGGGCTCTCGCGCGACGCGGTCGATGCCGAACTGCGAAATCAGGTAGTGCGCGAACCAGGCTTGATAAGTCGGTTCCGGTGCGAGGTACTGTCCGCAGGTCTGGGCAAAAACGCTCCAGGCGGCTTCGAACTTGCGGGCAAGTGCCTCGTCCTTCTCCCCGATCACGGCTGCCATCGTGGCACCTAACCGGCTCTTCGGAGTTGAGCGTGGG
>NZ_AXCW01000335.1 GCF_000603945.1 Actinotalea ferrariae CF5-4
GGGTGGCGGCGGCGTGACTCGCCGGGCTGACGGGAGCGCCTCGCCTGGACTCTCGGCCGGGCCGGGCCGGGCCGAGCGCGTCCTCGTCGTGCGCCTCGACAGCGACGGCGACGTCCTCCTGGCGGGTCCGGCCGTCCGGGCGCTCGCCGCCGACGACGGCGTCGGGCGGGTCGACCTGCTCGTCTCGCCCGCCGGGGCCCACGCAGCGGCGCTGCTGCCGGACGTGGGCGAGGTGCTCGTCTTCGCGGCGCCCTGGTCCGGCTACCGGCCGCCCGCCGTCGACGCGCCGGCCGTCCAGGCGCTCGTCGCGGACCTCGCCGCGCGCGGCTACGACCGGTGCCTCGTGCTCACCTCCTTCCACCAGAGCCCGCTGCCCATGGCGCTGCTGGCCCGGCTCGCCGGGGTGCCGTTCGTCGCGGGGACCAGCGAGGACTACCCCGGGTCGCTGCTCGACGTCCGGCACCACCGCCCGGAGGGGCTGCACGAGGTCGAGGCCGCCCTGGACCTCGTCCGTGCCACGGGCGTGGACCTGTCGCCGGGCGCGCACCGGCTCGCGGTCCGCCGGCCGCTGCCCGACGTGGCCGAGCTCGTCGGTGCTTCGCCGGCCGACGCGACCGAGCTCGTCGACGGTCCGCCTGCCGACGTGCCTGGGTTCATCGACGGTCCGCCCGCCGACGCGCCGGTCGGGTCGCAGCCGTACGTCGTGCTCCACCCTGGGGCGTCGGTGCCGTCCCGCGGCCTCACGGCCGAGCACGCCGCGGCGATCGCGCGCGCTCTCGTCGACGCCGGCCACCGTGTCCTCGTGACCGGTGGGCCGGGCGAGACGGCGCTCACGGCCGCCGTGGTGGCGGGCGCGGGCACGGGGAGCCGGACGGTCAGCACCGCCGGGAGCGCTGCGGGCAGTGCCGGGGCGACCGCTGGGGGCACCGGGACGGTCGTCGACCTCGGGGGGCGCACCACGCTCGCGGAGCTCGGGGCCGTGCTCGACGGCGCCGCGTGCGTCGTCGTCGGCAACACCGGCCCGGCACACCTGGCGGCCGCGGTCGGGACCCCGGTCGTCTCCCTCTTCTCGCCCGTCGTGCCCGTCGACCGGTGGGCGCCGTGGGGCGTCCCGACCGTCGTCCTGGGGGACGCATCTGCGCCGTGCCGCGGGACCCGGGCGCGGGAGTGCCCGGTCGCCGGGCACCCGTGCCTGACGTCCGTGGCGCCGTCGGAGGTGGTCGAGGCGGTCCAGCGCCTTGCCGGGCGCACCCTCGTGACCACCGCGCCCACGACCGCGCCCACGACCGCGCCCACGAGCGCGGCGGCCCGGGTGCTGGTCCGCACACCGACCGCGGAGGCGCGCTCATGAGGGTCCTCGTGTGGCACGTCCACGGCTCCTGGACGACGTCGTTCGTCCAGGGGACCGACGAGTACCTCCTGCCCGTCGTCCCCGACCGGGGGCCGGAGGGGCGCGGCCGTGCCCGGACCTGGGACTGGCCGCAGGGCGCCCGCGAGGTGACCCCCGAGCAGCTGCGGGACGAGGAGGTCGACGTCGTCGTCCTCCAGCGGCCCGAGGACCTCGAGCTCGCCGAGCGCTGGACCGGCCGCCGGCCGGGCGTCGACCTGCCGGCCGTCTACGTCGAGCACAACGCACCGCCGGAGCACGCCGCCCGCACCCGCCACCCCCTGGCGGACCGCCGCGACATCCCCGTCGCCCACGTCACCGCCTTCAACCGGCTCATGTGGGACTGCGGTGTCGCGCCGACCACCGTCGTCGACCACGGCATCGTCGACCCGGGGCACCGGTGGACGGGCGAGCGCGAGCGGCTCGGCGTCGTCGTCAACGAGCCCGTGCGGCGGTGGCGCGTCGCGGGGACGGACATCGTCCTCGATGTCGCGACGCGCCTGCCCGTCGACGTCTACGGCATGGGCATGGCCGCGCTCGAGGAGGTCGCGCGGAGCTGGGGCCAGGGGGAGGACCCGCACTCCCAGCACGCGAGCGGCGCTGCCGGGCCGAACGGCGAGCCCGCGTCGACGGGCACCGTCGGCCGGAACGGGCCGAGTGGCACGGCGTCCGGCCGCCGCCGCGGCGGGGGCCGGCGGCCCGGCCCGGACCTGGTGACCCACGACGACGTCCCGCAGGCCGCGATGCACGACCTGCTCGCGCGGGACCGCGTCTACCTGCACCCCTACCGGTGGACGAGCCTCGGCCTGTCCCTCCTCGAGGCCATGGCGCTGGGCCTGCCCGTCCTGGCCCTGTCCGTCACCGAGGCGCCGGAGGCCGTCCCGCCCGCTGCGGGCGTGGTGACCAACGACGTCGACGCGCTCGTCGCGGCCGGCCGGCGCTGGCTGCGCGACCCCGCCGAGGCGCGGGAGCGCGGGCTCGCCGCCCGCGAGCACGTGCTGGCCCACTACGGCCTGGACCGGTTCCTGGCCGACTGGCAGTCCCTGCTGAAGGAGGTCACGCGATGAGGATCGCCCTCGTCTCCGAGCACGCGAGCCCCCTGGCGACGCTGGGCGGGGTGGACGCCGGAGGGCAGAACGTCCATGTCGCGGCGCTGGCCGGGGAGCTGGCCGAGCGTGGTCACACCGTGACCGTCTACACCCGGCGCGACGACGCGGACCTGGCCGAGCGCGTGACCATGCCCGGCGGCGTCGAGGTCGTCCACGTGCCCGCCGGTCCCGCCGAGCACGTCCCGAAGGACGACCTGCTGCCCTGGATGGCGGACTTCGGCCGCTGGCTCGCGGCGGACTGGGAGCGGCACGGCGTGCCCGATGTCGTCCACGCGCACTTCTGGATGTCCGGGCTCGCCGCGCTCCAGGCGGCGCGGGCCATGCCGCGGCCGGTGCCCGTCGTGCAGACGTTCCACGCGCTGGGCTCGGTCAAGCGCCGGCACCAGGGCGCCGCGGACACCTCGCCCTCGGGTCGCATCGAGACCGAGGCGACCCTCGGACGGTCCGTCGACCTCGTCGTCGCCACGTGCTCGGACGAGGTCGCCGAGCTGCGCCGCCTCGGCATCCCGGCCGACCGCGTCACCGTCGTGCCGTGCGGCGTGGACCGCGACCACTTCCTGCCCGACGACCCCCGCCGGCCGGGCCCGGAGCGCGACCCCGCCCCCCGGGACGGCGACAACGACGGCGAGCACGACGGCGAGCACGGCGGCGACCCCGACGGCGCCCCGCGGGTCCGCTTCCGGCTGCTGTGCCTGGGCCGCCTCGTCGAGCGCAAGGGGGTGGGCACCGTCGTCGAGGCGCTCCCCGCCCTGCCCGACGCCGAGCTCGTCATCGCCGGCGGCCCCGCGCCCGACGAGGTGCAGGACGACCCGGAGGCCCTGCGGCTCGTGGCCCTCGCCGAGAGGCTCGGCGTCCGCGACCGCGTGCGGTTCGTCGGCAGCGTGGCGCGCGCGGACGTCCCGGCGCTCGTCCGCAGCGCCGACGTCGTCGTCGCGACCCCCTGGTACGAGCCGTTCGGCATCGTCCCGCTGGAGGCCGCCGCGTGCGGTCGCCCGCTGGTCGGGTCGGCGGTCGGCGGTCTGCTGGACAGCGTCCACGACGGCGTCACGGGCGTGCTCGTCCCGCCGCGCGACCCCGCCGCGCTCGCCCGGGCCGTCCGCGGGCTCCTGGACGACCCGGCGGCCCGGCGCCGCATGGGAG
>NZ_AXCW01000336.1 GCF_000603945.1 Actinotalea ferrariae CF5-4
CTCGCGGTCGCCGCGGCCGCCGTCGTCGCGGTCGCGCTCGCCGCGCGGCGCCGCCCGGTGGCCCCGGAGGAGGCGCGATGAGCGGGACCATCGAGACGGAGCGCCCCCAGGCGGCACCGCCCGAGCACGTCGTGCGGCGCCGGGTCCTCGTGACGCTCTCGGTCGTCCTCGTCGTCGTCGGGCTGTTCGCCGGGGGGCCGTGGGTCTACGCCCGGCTGTTCGCCCCGGACGCCCGGGCGCCGCTGGCCCTGCCGGAGCAGGCGCAGCCCGAGGCCGTCCTCGTGGCACCCGGGCCGCTGGACCTCGAGGGCGCCTGGCGCGTCGGCGAGGGGTCGGAGGCGGGGTACCGGCTGGGCGAGGTGCTGTCCGGGCAGCCCGTGACCGTCGTCGGCCGGACCGACCAGGTCACGGGCAGCATCACGATCACGGACGGGGTGCTCACGGCAGCCGAGGTCGTCGTCGACGTCGCCGCGGTGGAGACCGACGAGTCGGCCCGGGACGCGTACTTCCGCCGCGCGCTCGACACCAGCACGCACCCGCAGGCCGTCTTCCGGCTGACCGAACCGGTCGACGTGGCCGCGCTCGCGGACGCGGGGGAGGGTGTGCCGGTCGAGGCCCCCGGGGTCCTGGTCCTCCACGGCGTCGAGCGGCCCGTCACGGCCTCGCTGGTCGCTCAGCGCGCGGACGGCGGGCTGGAGGTCGCCGGGACGGTCCCGGTCGTCCTCGCGGACCACGGCCTCACGCCCCCGGAGCTCGGCTTCGTCACCGTGGACCCCCAGGGGACCGTCGAGGTGCTGCTGCGCCTGGCTCGCTGACGGCCCCGCCGGGGCCGTGGGGACGCCACCCCTGACGACCCGCTGACGACGCGCTGACGACCCGCCGCGACCCGGTCGGCGCGGGTCTGGCGCACGCGGGGCGGCCGTGATGAGATTTCGGGGTGCCGAAACATCGGACGGTTCTCGCCCTCGCCGGCGCGCTCGCTGCCGCCGCGCTCGCGGGGTGCGCCCTCGCGGCGACGCCCGCGACGCCGTCCGGCTCGCCGCCGGACGACCGGCCCCGGGTGGTCGCCACGTTCACGGTGCTGGCCGACATGGCCCGCGTGGTCGGTGGGGACGACGTCGTCGTGACCTCCGTGACGAAGCCGGGCTCGGAGATCCACGGGTACGAGCCGACCCCGGACGACCTGCGGCGCGCCGTCGGCGCCGACCTGCTGCTGGTCAACGGGCTCGGGCTGGAGAACTGGGTCGGGCGCCTCGTCGAGCCCCTCGGCCTCCCGACCGTGGTCCTCACCGACGGCATCGACCCGCTGCCGATCGCGGGCAGCGACGCGGTCAACCCCCACGCGTGGATGTCACCGCGCGTGGGCGTGCACTACGTCGAGCGCATCGCCCAGGAGCTCGCCCTCCTGGACCCGCCCCGCGCGGACGCGTACCAGCGGCGGGCCGAGGCGTACGGCGCCGAGCTGGAGGCCCTCCACGCCGAGCTCGTGGGCCGGCTGCGCGACCTGCCCGCCGACCGCCGGGTGCTCGTCACCTGCGAGGGCGCGTTCTCCTACCTCGCGCGCGACGCCGGGCTGGAGGAGGCATACCTGTGGCCGGTCAACGCCGAGCGCCAGGGCACACCGCGCCAGGTGGCGGGCGTCGTCCTCACCGTCCGCGACCGCGGCGTCCCCGCCGTGTTCTGCGAGTCCACGGTGCCGCCGACCGCCCAGCTGCAGGTCGCGGCGGAGACCGGTGCACGGTTCGGCGGAACCCTCTACGTCGACTCGCTGACCGGGCCGGACGGACCGGCACCGACGTACCTCGACCTGCTGCGGCACGACGTCGACGTCGTGGTCGCCGGACTGACCGGAGCGACGACATGACACCAGCCCTGGGGGCGTGGCGACGCCCCGACCCGAGCCCGGCGGACGGGCCCCCGACGGGCACGCCCGCGGGCACGCCGGCACTGCGCGTGCGGGGCCTCGGGGTGCGGTACCGCGAGGTCGTCGCCCTGGAGGACGTGGACCTGGAGGTCGGCGTCGGCGAGGCCTGCGGTCTGGTCGGCATGAACGGCTCGGGGAAGTCCACCCTCTTCCGGACCGTGGTCGGTCTCCAGCGTGCGGGGACGGGTGACGTCACCGTGCTCGGCCGCAGCGTGGACCGGGCGCGCGCCGAGGGGCTGCTCGGGTACGTCCCCCAGCAGGACGACCTGGACCGCGACTTCCCGGTCACCGTCCGGGACGTCGTGCTCATGGGCCGGTACCACCGGATGGGCCTGACGCGACGCGCGCGCGCCGCGGACGAGCAGGCCGCCGACGACGCGCTGGCCCGGGTCGGTCTCGCGGACCTGGCCGACCGCCGGATCGGCCGCCTCTCGGGCGGCCAGCGCCAGCGCGCGCTGCTGGCCCGGGCGCTGGCCCAGGACGCCCGGGTGCTCCTGCTCGACGAGCCGTTCACGGGCCTCGACGTGACCTCGCAGGCGGCGGTCGAGCAGGTGCTGCGGGAGCTCGTCGCGGCCGGCGGCAGCGTCCTCGTCTCGACGCACGACCTGGGCTCGCTGCCCCAGCTGTGCTCCCGGTCGGTCCTCCTGCACCGCAGGGTGCTCGCCGCCGGTCCCACGGCGGAGGTGCTCACCCCGGAGAACCTCGCCCGGGCCTTCGGGCTCGACGCGTCCGGGTGGACGGCGACCGGACCGGGGGGTGCCGCATGACGGGCCTCGCGTCGTCGGCCGCCGTGTCGGTGCTCGGCGCGGTCCCCGCCGGGGCGTGGGACCTGCTCACCGAGCCGTGGCAGTTCGCCTTCATGCAGCGCGCCCTGCTCGTCACCGTCGTGGCGAGCGTCGTGTGCGCGCTGCTCAGCTGCTGGCTGGTGCTCATCGGGTGGTCTCTCATGGGTGACGCCGTCGCCCACGCCGTGCTGCCCGGCGTCGTGCTGTCCTACCTCGTCGGGGCGCCGTTCGCGATCGGCGCGTTCCTCTTCGGCGTCGGCGCGGTCGCCCTCATCGGCGCCGTCCGCGAGACGACACGGCTGAAGGAGGACACCGCCATCGGCGTGGTGTTCACGACCGTGTTCGCGGTCGGGATCGTGCTCGTGTCCGTCACACCCAGCCAGGTCGACCTCTCCCACGTGCTGTTCGGCAACGTCCTCGGCGTGTCCGACGCCGACGTGCTCCAGGTCCTCGTCCTCGCCGCGCTCGCGACCGCGGTCCTCCTCCTGCTGCGGCGGGACATCACCCTGTACGCCTTCGACCGCGTGCACGGGCACGTCATCGGCCTGCCCGTGCGGCGGACCGGGGCCCTGCTCCTGGGACTGCTGGCGGTCACCGTCGTCGTCGCGCTGCAGGCGGTCGGGGTGGTGCTCGCCGTCGCGATGCTCATCACCCCCGGCGCGACGGCGTTCCTGCTCACCGACCGCATCCAGCGCATGCTGCTCGTGGCCCCGGCGGTGGCGGTCGGCGCCGCGGTCGTCGGCACGTGGGGCAGCTACGTGCTGGACGTGGGCAGCGCGGGGCTCGTCGTCGTCTGCCAGGGGCTCGCGTTCGCAGTCGCCTGGGCCGTCGCCCGACGGCGGGACCACCGCGCGGCGTGGGCGGGCCGCCGCGCGGACGGGGGCACCGGCGGTCCG
>NZ_AXCW01000337.1 GCF_000603945.1 Actinotalea ferrariae CF5-4
CGCCGGCCGTCGGCCCGGACGTGGGGCGGACCGGGCGCCGGGTCCCCGCACCCGCGCCGGACGGGCGCACCGGGGCAGGAGGACGGCGGGACATGCCCTCGATTGTGCCTGCTCGGACGGGGCGGAGCCGTCAGGCGGCCGGGCGCGTTGCCCGGTGCGGGGTCCGACCGGGGGCGCGAGCAGGGTCCGACTCTGGACGCGAGCGGGGCCTACCCCCGAACGCGGGCAGGGCCCGACCGGAGACGGTCGGGCCCTGCCGGGTGCGCCCGAGGGCGCGGGTGGTGCGTGTCAGCCGCGACGCGGGAAGGCGCCGGCGCCCGCGTAGACCGCGGCGTCGTCCAGCTCCTCCTCGATGCGCAGCAGCTGGTTGTACTTGTTGATCCGCTCGCCGCGCGCCGGGGCGCCGGTCTTGATCTGGCCGGCGTTGGTCGCGACGGCCAGGTCGGCGATCGTGACGTCCTCGGTCTCGCCGGAGCGGTGCGACACCATCGCGGTGAAGCCGGCGCGCTGCGCCATCGTCACGGCGTCGAGCGTCTCGCTCAGAGTGCCGATCTGGTTCAGCTTGACCAGCAGGGAGTTCGCGGCCTTGAGCTGGATGCCCTTGGCCAGGCGCTCCGGGTTGGTCACGAACAGGTCGTCGCCGACGACCTGCACGCGGTCGCCGACCTTGGCGACGAGCTCGCTCCAACTGTCCCACTCGTCCTCGGACAGCGGGTCCTCGATGGAGACCAGCGGGTAGTCCGCGACGAGCTTCTCGTAGAAGGCGATCATCTCGGCCGGCGAGGTGGCCTTGCCCTCGAACTGGTAGGCGCCGTCCTTGAAGAACTCGGTCGCCGCGACGTCGAGCGCGAGCGCGACGTCGGTGCCCGGCGTGAAGCCGGCCTGCTCGATGGCGACGAGGATGAGGTCCAGCGCGTCGCGGTTGCTCGGCAGGTTGGGGGCGAAGCCGCCCTCGTCGCCGAGGCCGGTCGCCAGGCCCTTGCTCTTCAGGACCGACTTGAGGGAGTGGTAGACCTCGGCGCCGGTGCGCAGGGCCTCACGGAACGTGGTGGCGCCGATGGGCGCGACCATGAACTCCTGGATGTCGACGTTGGAGTCGGCGTGCGACCCACCGTTGAGGATGTTCATCATCGGCACGGGCAGCACGTGGGCGTTGGGGCCGCCGACGTAGCGGAAGAGCGGCAGGTCCGCGGAGTCCGCGGCGGCCTTGGCGACCGCGAGCGAGACGCCGAGGATCGCGTTGGCGCCGAGCTTGCCCTTGTTGGGGGTGCCGTCCAGGTCCTTGAGGGCCTGGTCGACGAGGCGCTGCTCGCTGGCCTCGAACCCGATGAGCTCCGGCGCGATGTCGTCCATGACGGCGTTGACCGCGTCCTGCACGCCCTTGCCGAGGTAGCGGCTCTTGTCGCCGTCACGGCGCTCGACGGCCTCGAACGCACCGGTCGACGCGCCCGAGGGCACGCCCGCACGGGCGATCGTGCCGTCGTCGAGGGCGACCTCGACCTCGACGGTGGGGTTGCCGCGCGAGTCGAGGATCTCGCGGGCGCCTACGGCCTCGATTGTGGCCACGGAAGCTCCTTCGTACGGACTGGTGGGGATCTTCTCCGGGCTGGTCCTGGTTCCGCGGACCAGCGGCGAGGTGGACGAGCCGACCTGCCGCCGGTCGTCGTCAACCGGCCGCGGTCCACAGTAGTGCCGATCCCGCCGCCCGGGGCGGGACGTTCATGGGACCGGGCCCCGACGGGCCCTGCCCGGCCGGCGACGGGCCGACGACCGGCCGGCGACCGACCGGCGGCCGGCGGGTCAGACGTGGGCGGGCTGCGCCTGCAGGGCCGCGATGATCCCCTCGACCTGCTCCTTGGCGTCGCCGAAGAGCATCACCGTGTTCTCCCGGAAGAACAGCGGGTTCTGCACGCCGGCGTAACCGGTGGCCATGGACCGCTTGAAGACCACGACCTGCTTGGCCTTCCAGACCTCCAGCACCGGCATGCCGGCGATGGGCGAGCCCGGGTCCTCCAGCGCCGCCGGGTTGACGGTGTCGTTCGCGCCGATGACGAGGACGACGTCGGTCTGCGCCAGGTCGTCGTTGATCTCGTCCATCTCCAGGACGATGTCGTAGGGCACCTTCGCCTCCGCCAGGAGCACGTTCATGTGCCCGGGCAGGCGGCCGGCGACCGGGTGGACGCCGAACCGCACGTCGACGCCCTGCGCCCGCAGCCGCGTCACCAGGTCGGCCACGGGGTACTGCGCCTTGGCGACCGCCATGCCGTAGCCCGGGGTGATGACCACGGAGCGCGCGTCGAGGAGCATCTGGGCGACCTCCGGGGCGAGCACCGGGTGGTGCTCGCCGTCCTCGCCACCGGCCGCGACGGTGCCCGCCTCGACGCCGAAGCCGCCGAGGATGACGCTGACGAACGAGCGGTTCATCGCCCGGCACATGAGGTAGGACAGGATCGCGCCGGAGGAGCCGACGAGCGCGCCGGTGACGATGAGCAGGTCGTTGCCGAGCATGAAGCCGGCCGCGGCGGCCGCCCAGCCGGAGTACGAGTTGAGCATCGAGACGACGACGGGCATGTCGCCGCCGCCGATCGCCGCCACGAGGTGCCAGCCCAGGGCCAGGGCGATCGCCGTCATCGCCAGCAGCGGGACGAGCGCGTTCTGCGCCACGAACCACGCCATGAGGCCGAGCGAGACGACGACGGCGCCCAGGTTGAGCAGGTTGCGGCCGGGCAGGGCCAGCGGCGCGGAGCTCATCCGCGCGGACAGCTTGAGGTACGCCACGATCGAGCCGGTGAAGGTCACCGCCCCGATGAACACCCCGAGGAACACCTCGACCTGGTGGACCGCGTCGGCCTCCTCCGTGAGGTACGAGTTGAACCCGACGAGCACCGCGGCGAGCCCCACGAAGCTGTGCAGGATCGCGATGAGCTCGGGCATCTGCGTCATCTCGACGCTGCGGGCCCGCCACACGCCCACGGTCGCGCCGATCGCGAAGACGAGCGCGATGAGCAGGAGCGTGACGAGCACGGGACGCTCGCTGTTCTCGGCCGCCAGCAGCACCGTGGCACCGAGCGCGAGGCCCATGCCGACCATGCCGAGGACGTTGCCGCGACGCGCCGTCGTCTGGCCGGACAGGCCGGCCAGGCTGGCGATGAAGAGCAGGGCCGCCAGGACGTACACGGCCTGCGCGAGAGAGGTGAGCACGTCAGTCGCCCTTCCGGAACATGCCGAGCATCCGGTACGTGACCAGGAACCCGCCGAAGATGTTGATACTGGCCACGGCCGCGGCGACGAAGGCGATCGAGGAGACCACGAGGTTCTCCGACCCGATCTGCAGGAGCGCCCCGACGAGGATGATCCCCGAGATGGCGTTCGTCTGGGCCATGAGCGGCGTGTGCAGCGCGTGCGTGACGTTGAAGATCACGTAGTAGCCGACGACGACCGCGAGCGCGAAGACGACCAGGTGCTGACGCGTCTCCTCCGGCGCGAACGTCAGCGCCAGCGCGAGTGCGACCGCCCCCAGGCCGGCCACGGCCGTGCGGCGCGTCCGGCGGCGCGCGGCCTGCTGCGCGGCCGTGGCG
>NZ_AXCW01000338.1 GCF_000603945.1 Actinotalea ferrariae CF5-4
CGCCCGCCGGACGGCGTCGGCGTGCCGCCGCCCCAGCTCCTGGGCACGCGCCCGCGCGAAGCCGACGACGGCGTCCCGGCCGGCGGTCTGGCCGAGGAAGGTCAGCGCCTGCGCGGCGAGGTCGGAGTACGCGCTGCTCAGCGACTCCTGCCCCCGCTCGGTCGCGACGTAGCGGCGGGCCGGACGCCCGCGCCCGGTCGCGGCCACGGCGGAGCGGTGGACCACGATCCGACCGTCCTCCTCCAGGGCCGCCACGTGGCGGCGCACCCCGGCGGCCGTCAGCCGCAGGGTGTCGGAGAGCTCGTGGACGGAGACCGGCCCGGACTGCACGACGAGCTGCAGGACCCGCTCCCGGGTGCTGCGGTCCGCCCCCTCGGCCTCACGGAACTCCCCCGCGGGGGTCGTGGCCGGGTGGGCGCCGGGGGTGGGGCCGACGCGGGTGCTGCCGTCGGTCACGACGCTGCGCATGCTCACCTCCGTCCGTCCGGTCGATTAAGGCAACATCGTCGTTGCCTTATTCGTTCCCCGCAACGAAGGTGGACCTCACCGACGGCGACCTAGACTGCATCCTCGTGCCAGCAGCCCCCGACACCGCGAGCGCCGGGTCCCCCGACGCGGGCGCGCGCAGCGCCCCCGAGCCGGCCGTCGTCGTCTCCGGCCTCGTCAAGCGCTACGGGCGCCGCGAGGCGGTCCGCGGGCTGGAGCTGCACGCGCCGGCCGGCCGCCTCACCGCCCTCCTCGGGCCCAACGGCGCCGGCAAGACCACGACGGTCGAGTGCTGCGAGGGCCTGCGGCGTCCCGACCTCGGCTCGGTCCGGGTGCTCGGGCTGGACCCTGTCCGGGACGCCGCCCGCCTGCGGCCGCGCGTGGGCGTCATGCTCCAGGACGGCGGACTGCCCAGCACCGTCCCGGCCGGCGAGGTCCTGCGTCACGTCGCCGCCATGTACGACCGGCCGCGCGACCTCCACGAGCTGTCGTCCCGGCTCGGCCTGGAGGCGTTCGCCCGGACCCAGGTGCGCCGGCTGTCCGGTGGCCAGCGTCAGCGGCTCGCGCTGGCCTGCGCCGTCGTCGGCCGGCCGGAGGTCGTGTTCCTCGACGAGCCGAGCGCCGGCCTGGACCCGCAGGCGCGCCTCGCGGTCTGGGACCTCGTCCGGGAGCTGCGCGACGCCGGCACCTCCATCGTGCTGACGACACACCAGATGGCCGAGGCGGAGGCGCTGGCCGACCACGTCGTCGTCGTCGACGACGGCCGTGCCGTCGCCGCCGGCACCCCGGCCGAGCTGGTCGGGGGCACGGACGGCGGCACCCTGCGCGTCGCGCTCGCCACCGGCCAGTCCGCCGACGACGACGCGGCCGCGCTCGGGCGGTGGCTCGGCGCGGCGGGG
>NZ_AXCW01000339.1 GCF_000603945.1 Actinotalea ferrariae CF5-4
ATGTCGGGACGTGCGAGGACGGCCGGCTGGAGGTGCACGGCGACCTCGACCCGGCGCTGCTGCACCACGTCACCGGCTGGGCCGCGTCCCGCGGGCGCCTCATCACCGCGATGGACGCCGGCCGGCGCACGCTGGAGGACGTCTTCCTCGACCTGACGGGACGGACCCTGCGGTGAGCGACCCCGCGATGACGAACCCTGCGACGACAGGACACACGACGACCGACCCGGCCTCGAGCCCGACGGCGACCTCCGCCGCCCAGCGCACCGGGACGGCGGGCACCGTCCAGCGGGCCGCGCCGGTCAGGCGTCGGGTCCTGGCGCAGGCGGCCTTCGAGATGCGCACGGTGCTCCGCAACGGCGAGCAGCTGGTCATCACCCTCGTGCTGCCGGTGCTGCTCCTCGTCGTCCTGACGCGCACGGCCTTCGTCGACCTGGGCACGACCGACCGCATCGGCCTGGTCGCGCCCGGCGTCCTGGCGCTGGCCGTCATGTCGACCGCCTTCACCTCCCAGGCCATCGCGACAGGCTTCGACCGCCGCAACGGCGTGCTGCGGCTGCTCGCCACGACGCCCCTCGGGCGCGGGGGCCTGCTCGCGGGCAAGGTCCTCGGGATCGTGGCGGTGGAGGTCCTCCAGGTGGTCGTGCTCGTGGGCGTCGCCGTGGGGCTCGGCTGGCGCCCCGAGGCCTCCGGCGTGCCCGGTGCCCTGCTGGCGATCGTGCTCGGCACCGCGGCCTTCACCGCCCTGGCGCTGCTCGTCGCCGGGACGCTGCGGGCGGAGGCGGTGCTGGCGATCGCCAACCTCCTGTGGGTGCTCCTGCTCGCGGGCGGTGCCGTCGTCTTCCCGGCCGAGCTCCTGCCCCGGCCCCTGGCGGCGCTCGCCCCCTTCCTGCCGTCCGGCGCGCTGGGCGAGGCCCTGCGGGCGGCGCTCGACGGCGGGGCCCTGCCCCTCGCGCCCCTGGTGGTGCTGACGGCGTGGACGGTCCTGCTCGGGGCGGCGACGGCACGCTGGTTCCGCTGGGCGTGACGGTCCCGATGGCCGCCGGTCCTCGGGACCGCGCCCGAGCCCCGTCGTCCCGGGTGACGTGCGTCACCTCCGGGGCCCCGTGGCTGCACCCGCGCTGAGCAGGACGGCCACCACGCCCTACCCGGGCCGTTACCGTTGCCGTGTGAGCACGACTGCGCGCACCGACGGGCCCGTCCCCACGTCCGCGCGGGCCTCCCGCCTCGCGCCGTCGCCGCGGTGGGCCCGCCGGATCCTGTGGGCCAACCTCGTGGCGCAGGTCGCCATCGTCGTGACCGGTGGAGCCGTGCGGCTCACCGGGTCGGGGCTGGGCTGCTCCACGTGGCCGCAGTGCGAGCCCGGGCAGTTCGCCCCCCAGTTCCACGAGGCGACGTCCTGGCACCCCTACATCGAGTTCGGCAACCGCACCCTCACCGGTGTCCTCGGGATCCTGGCGCTGCTCACCGCCTGGACCATCGTGCGGCGCCGGGACCGCAGCCGCTCCTTCCGCCTGCTCGGGCTGGTGCCCCTGCTGGGCACCCTCGTGCAGGCCGTCGTCGGCGGGCTGACCGTCCTGCTGGAGCTGCACCCGGGCTGGGTCGGGACGCACTTCGTCCTGTCGATGCTCCTCATCGTGGCGTCCCGGGCCCTGCTCGTCCGGCACGCCGAGGGCGACGGGCCGCCCCGTCCCCTCGTGGACGCCCGCACCCGTCAGGTGAGCCGGCTCCTCGTCCCGCTGTCCGCGGTGGTGGTCGTCCTCGGCGTCATCACGACGGGCGCCGGACCCCACTCCGGCGACGCCGACATCCCCTACCGCCTCGCGCTCGACCCGGCGGCGGTCTCGCGCGTGCACGCCGTGTCGGTGTGGGCCTACGTCGCCGGTGTCGTGGCGCTCGTCGTCCTGACCCGCCGGGTCGTCGCCGGACGCGTGCGCACCACCGCGCTCCGCCTCCTCGCCGTCACGCTGGCGCAGGGGCTGATCGGCTACGTGCAGTACTTCACGGGGCTGCCCGTCGTCCTCGTGGGCCTGCACATGCTCGGCGCGGGCCTGCTCGTCGCCGTGCAGACGAACCAGTTCCTGAGCCTGCGGGAGCGGGACGAGGCCAGCGCGACGTCTGCCGCTCCCGCCGCGCCGGTCACCGCCGCGGCCTGAGCCCTGATCCACCGGT
>NZ_AXCW01000340.1 GCF_000603945.1 Actinotalea ferrariae CF5-4
GGTCCATTTTCAGCCGTCGTTGACACCGAGGACGACCCGCTCGAGTTCGACACCACCGAACCGACGCGGCTATCGCCCGAAACAAGCTCATCGGACTTCCGGTGAGCCCCGAAACCCACCCCGAACGTGCGCGTCTGCCTGGACGACCCCCAGGTGCGAGCTGGAACTTGCCGGACGCCAGAGCCTGCCCCCTGCGGGGCCTGGCACCGGCCGCTACAGCAGCGTCTCCGGGTTGACGGGGTCGCCGTCGACGTAGGCCTCGAAGTGCAAATGACATGCGGTCGAGGTACCGGTCGTCCCGGAGTACCCGATCACCTGGCCCTGCTTGACCTGCTCGTTCGTGCGGACGGAGAACGACGACAGGTGGTTGTAGCTCGTCATCAGTGAGGTCCCGCCGGGTGATCCGTGGTTGAGCATGACCTGGTTGCCGAATCCCCCGACGGGTTTGGCCCACTGCACGGTTCCGGACGCCGCAGCGATGATCGGAGTTCCGCAGTAGGCTCGGAAGTCCGTGCCGGCATGGAGCTTTCGGTAGCCGTAGATGGGGTGGATGCGGTAGCCATACGGCGACGTGATGACCGGGGGAGTCATGGGACTGGGGGAGCCCAGGATGCCGGGGCCGATCGAGCCGCCGGTCACGGATGGAGCAGGTGGAGGGGGCACGCCGGGCCCGGGTGCACTCTCGGCCCTGCTCCGCTCAGCATCTCGCTGTCGCTCCTGCTCGCGTTCAGCCTCCCTGCGCTGCTCCTGCGTGCGCTCGGCTTCGATGATCGACTTCAGTTCGGCGGCCAGGTCCGCCTGCTGTGCCTCGTACTGGGCCTTGGCCGCGAGCTGGTTGCCCCGTTCGGCCTCGATCGCGGCGGTCTTGAGGTCCTGCTCCGCCAGCAGGCCTACGAGCTCCTCCTGACGTGCCTGTACCGTCTCCCGGGCGGCATCCGCGTCGGCGACCTTGGCGCCGGTCATCGCCGTGAGGTCGGCGATCTCGGCCTCGACCGCGGCGAGCCGGGCTTCCTGGTTGCGGGCGGTGCCACGGGCCTGTTCGAGTTCACGCAGCGCCTGGGTCTGGATCCTGAGCGCCGAGTCGGCCAGGGTTGACGCAGTGACGGCCTCCTCCCAGCTCGTAGCGTCGAACAACACAGACAACGACGCGCCTGCGAGGGACCCCTGGTAAGCCTTTCGCGCCACCTCGCCGATGCTTGACTGAACGGCCACGGCCCGCTCCGTGTCCTTCCGGATCTGGCCCGCGATGGCGTCAGCCGCTTCCTGCGAACTCAGGAGGCGTTGCTCCAGAAGAGCAAGTTCCCACCGCAGTGCGGACAGAGTGGCCTCCGCTGCGGCGAGTTCGGACTCGACCGAGGGCAGCTGCGCGGCGATTGCCTCCCGCTCGGCGTAGGAGGCGACGAGCGCAGCATCGGTGTCCTCGAGCAGTTCGTTGATCTCCTCCAGGGTGAGTCCGACGGAGCGCTGCTCCTGCTCCGCACGCGCACGTTTGTCGTCGTACTCCGTCGCCTGCACAGGGACCGCCACTGCGACGCCGAGGGCGAGAGTAGCCGCAGCGGCGAAGATCTTGGCGTAAACGGCGGTGGGCATCGGTCCCATTCCTCTGACAGTTCCCGGGCGCTCGAGAGTGGACGCCCGCGGTGCGATCATCGACGAATTTGACGCGTCTCGACTCGACAAACGAGACTCGCTGTTCGATCTTCATCGAACGTTGATCGCCCCTACATCGCAGGCACCGGTCTTGCTGCGCCGCGGCGTCTTTCCCTTCGCACGGCCCTTCATTTTTGTACGCCGGAGCTATGGCGCGGAGGTGCACAATGAGCCATGCGGATTCATCTTCTGTACTTCGAAGGCTGTCCCAACTGGCACGTCATGCATGAGCGCCTTCTCGAGGCGGTCGCGCTGGTCGATGACGACTGTGACGTCCAGCTCGTTGAGGTGCAGAGCCCTGAGATGGCCGACAGGTGGGGTTTCCACGGCTCACCGTCGGTGCTGGTGGACGGCACGGACCTGTTTGCCGCGCCAGGTTCCCCCGTCGGGCTGACATGCCGCCTCTACCCGACACCGGACGGGGTGCGAGGTACGCCGACGCTGGAACAGGTGGTTGCTGCCCTCGGCCGATGAGCTGCCGGGGATCCTCAGGGGGCGGCCGTCGCGGGGTCGTCGATGACCGTGATCGAGCCCCAGTACATGCCCATGCCGCACGAATATCGAAGGGTGCCCGTCTGCGACGGTGTGAAGGTCAGGACGTTCAGACCCGGTTCCAGGACCATGGGCTCGATCCCCAGGTCGGGGGAGTAGAGGGACGCTGCGCAGCTGACCGCCACGGAGTCGATCTCCCAGCGGACCTCCGTCCCGACGTACACGGTCGCGGATGCCGGCTCATACCCTGTCCCCACCTGGGTCGTCTTCAGCACCTGGATGTCACCTTCCAGCTCGACGTTGGCCGAGAGGCCGTCCTGCGCAGAGGTCGCGGCGGCGGCCGGTGTTGCCATGAGAGCCGGGACCAGGACCGCGGCCGCGCCCGAGAGGTTGATCCCGGCGAACGCTAGGACAGCGACGCCGGCGAAGCGGAAGAATCGGGTTGCGGTCGCGCCCCGGACGGCTGCTGTGAGGCCACCGATGCCGAGCAGACCCGGCAGGGTACCCAACGCGAACAGGCTCATGATCAAAGCGGCGCGGGCCGGGCTGCCGGTGGACATCGCGTACACCTGAACTGATTGGGTGAAGCCGCACGGGAGCAGGAACGTTCCGGCGCCCAGAAGTGCTGAGCGCCCGTCGCTGTAGCGGCCGTCGGCACGGTCCAGGCGCAGGACCCTCATGAGCGCCGGCGGCAGCGTGAGCGTCCCCCCGCGGGACAGGCGGGGCGAGAGGCTGGTGAGCTTCAGCCCGACGGACGCCATCACCAGGGAGACGACGACCATCATGACCGCCAGTGCGCGGCCGCTGAGCGTGAAGGCGGACCCGGCCAATCCGACGAGTGCGCCCAGCAGCCCGAACCCGACGACGCGACCGACATTGAAGGCCACGTGGGGCCGTAGTCGCTGACCGGTCGACGCCCCGGGATGGAGCTCGGCGTGCCGCGCCGACACCGCGAGCACCAGGCCACCGACCAGTGCCATGCAGGTGGACAGCCCCGCCGCGATCCCCAGGACGGCCACCATCACGAGGCTGCCGGACGACGCGAGGGTCCCGACCTGGCCTGCGAGGTCGATGAGCCCGCTCGCTTGCAGAGCCAGGCCCAGTCCGGCGAGGACCCCGACGGCGACGAGGACGTCCCGCCAGACGGCCCGGTCCCCGGTGACCCACTCCTTCTCGTCCCGGCCGGGCTCGTAGCCGGCTCGTTGAACTGCCTTGTGGAGCCGGCTGCGGGGGATGTGGGCGTCGGTGTGGACCCGTGCGATGCCCCGACGGACGGAGACCTTGACGCGCAGGACGCCCGGGACGGTGAGCAGCGCCTTGCTGATGCGCACCTCACAGGCTTGGCAGGTCATGCCCTTGACGGGCAGGTCGATCACAGCCATGGGGGCCTGTCCCCGGATCCTGG
>NZ_AXCW01000341.1 GCF_000603945.1 Actinotalea ferrariae CF5-4
GCGACGCGGCACGCGCGCACGCCGCCGAGGGGCTGGCCGTGGCGCGGGAGATCGGCGCCGCACCGCTCGGGGCGGCCGTCGAGGCGCTGGGTCGGCGGGGGCGCCTGGACCTCCCCGGGTCCCGTGTCGGCGGGGAGGTGCTGACGGCCCGCGAGGCCGAGGTGCTGCGCCTGGTCGCGCAGGGCCTGAGCAACCGTCAGGTCGGCGAGGCGCTGTTCATCAGCGGCAAGACCGTCAGCGTGCACGTGTCGAACCTGCTCGCGAAGCTCGGGGTCTCCGGCCGGGCGGAGGCGGTGGCGGTCGCGCACCGGCGGGGCCTGCTCTCCGACGACGGGGGCCTGACGGGGTCGCGGCCGTGATCGTCCGGCCCTAGCGTGCACCTCATGGCAGCGACGACGCCGGCGGTGGAGCTCGAGGTGGCCGGGCGCACGGTGCGCGTGAGCAACCCCGACCGGCCGTACTTCCCGGAGCGCGGCCTGACCAAGCGCGACGTCGTCGAGTACTTCGTCTCCGTCGGGGACGGGATCCTCGGCGCGCTGCGGGAGCGTCCGACGACGCTCGAGCGCTGGCCCCGCGGCGTCTTCGAGGGCGCGACCATGTCGACGCGCGCCGACAACCACGGCGACGCGTTCTACCAGAAGCGGGTCCCGCAGGGCGCCCCGGACTACGTCGAGACGGCCCGGATCGCCTTCCCGAGCGGACGCACCGCCGACGAGGTCCGACCGACCGAGCTCGCCGTCGTCGCGTGGGCCGCCAACCTGGGGACCATCACGTTCCACCCGTGGCCCGTGACGGGCGCCGACGTCGAGTCGCCGGACCAGCTGCGCATCGACCTGGACCCGCAGCCGGGCACCGACTTCTCCGACGCGGCCCGCGTCGCGCCGCACGTGCGCGAGATCCTCCAGGAGATGGGCATGGAGGGCTGGCCCAAGACGTCCGGCGGACGGGGCGTCCACATCTTCGTGCCGATCGAGCCGCGGTGGACCTTCACGCAGGCGCGGCGCGCGACGATCGCCCTGGGCCGCGAGCTCGAGCGGCGGCTGCCGGACCTGGTCACGATCAAGTGGTGGAAGGAGGAGCGCGGCAGCAAGATCTTCGTCGACTACAACCAGATGGCCCGGGACCGGACCATCGCGTCGGCGTACTCGATCCGGGCGAACCCGCGCGCCACGGTCTCCACGCCCGTGACCTGGGAGGAGCTGCCCGACGTCGACCCGGACGACTTCGACGTGACGACGGTCCCGGCGCGCTTCGCCGCGGTCGGGGACCTCTACGCGCCGCTCGTCGCCGGCGCCGGGCCGCGCTTCTCCCTCCAGCCCCTGCTGGACCTCGCAGACCGGGACGAGGCGGAGCACGGCCACGGGGACCTGCCCTACCCGCCGGAGTACCCGAAGATGCCCGGCGAGCCGAAGCGCGTGCAACCCTCCCGTGCTAAGCCTGCGACCAGCGACGATGCCGGGTGACGCGGTGTGACAGGTTCTAGCATAGCGCTCGCTGCCCTGATAACCTAGACCCGTGGCCGCGCGACTTGAGGACCTGCACCGGTCCTTCGCGCGCCACCTGCGGGCCGAGGGCTGCTCCCCGCGCACCGTCGTCGTCTACGGCCAGGCCATCCGGTTCTTCAGCGAGTGGCTCACCGCCCAGGGCCGACCAGCCACACTCGACGAGCTCACCCGCGCCGCCGCCCGGGAGTGGCTGGCGCAGCTGGCCGACCGCAACGAGCTGTCCACCGTGCGCACCCGGTACAAGGGGATGGCGCGCTTCTGCAACTGGCTCGTGGGCGAGGAGGAGCTCACCGCCAGCCCCCTGGCCGGCATCGCGGCCCCGGACGCGCCGGCCAAGCCGGTGGCCGTGCTGTCCGACGCGGACCTCGCCGCCCTGATGAAGGCGTGCGCGGGCAAGGACTTCCCCGACCGACGCGACGAAGCCATGATCCGCGTGCTGCTGGACTGCGGGGTGCGCGTCTCCGAGCTCTGCGGCCTCACGGTCGACGGGCTCGACCTGGACGCCGGGATGGCGATGGTCCGCGGCAAGGGCGACAAGGTCCGGCCGATCTACATGGGCGCCCGGACGATCCGCGCCCTGGACCGTTACCTCCGCCTGCGACGCACGCACCGCTGGTCCCACCTGGACGCCCTCTTCCTCAGCCAGCGCGGCGCCATGACGCCGGACGGGGTGCGCGACCGGCTCCGGACCCGCGCGACCCAGGCCGGACTGGACGACCTGCACCCGCACCGCTTCCGCCACACCTTCGCCCACGACTTCCTCATGAACGGCGGCCAGGAGCGCGACCTCAAGCGCTTGGCCGGGTGGTCCTCCGACGTCATGCTCGAGCGGTACGGCGCCAGCGCAGCCGACGCGCGGGCGAGGGCTGCCGCCCAACGGATGAAGCGAGGCGATCGGGTGTGACCGACCTGTTCTCGATCCTGTGCGGCAGGCCGGCATCCTCCCCGCCTCCTACCGGGAGAGAGCTCGCATCCCTTCGGTGTCCGTGCGGTCGCAGCCTTGGCCGCGTCTGTGCGTCCGAGAGCGGGCCGCTCGTGTTCATCCGTGCCACCCGATTGCCGCCGAGCCAGGCAGCGGGCGTCGTGGTTGACGCTGCTCTTCGCGACCTTGAGGACGCGCTAGAAAGCGAAGATGGCGCCACGGTGTCGATCATTGGGGCCTTTCTCGACACGCTTGAGAACGCGTCTACGGATCGGCTCGCCGCGGCACTCCCGTCCTTGGTCCTCCCGAGCGAGACGCCAAGATATCTCCCTGACCCGGCGCCAAAGGGAATCCTTGCGGGCATGAGTGCCACGTGCACGAAGTGCCGCGAGACCTATTATCTAGGCAGCCAATTGCTGGCATGGCGCGACGAGGGCGCCCCGCCCTCTACGACCATCGTTGCGACGACCCCGGATGAGTGGCGCAGGCGCGTTGGCCCGTCCTGGCCGCGAGAGGCCGTGCCCGGGCGCGTCGCGCTGTATCGGCACCTGACCGCTGTGCTAGCCTCATGAGTGCTACAACGCTTGGCCCAATAGAGTCCGCGCCGTGTCTCGGCAAAGACCGCTTGTGAACTAGCGCGCACAGGCTGACTCCCCAAAGGGGTTGAGTCGCCGTGCAGTCCAACGCAGAACGCCGCCTGCGGTCCACCATCGCCGCACATGAGTCCTGGGCGCACACTCAGGACCGATCAGCCCGCACCGCCCCCGCTCGAGCTGCCCTCATGGCGAAGTTCGAGCGCCAGGTCGACCCGGAAGGGACGCTGGCGCCCGACGAGCGAGCACGCCGCGCTGAGCACGCCAGGAAGGCTCACTTCGCCCGACTGGCGCTGAAGTCAGCCCGTGCCCGTCGGCAGTCTCGAGAGGCCGCGGCCCTCGCAGCCGAGGCCGACGCCGAGCTGAGCGCGCTCGGGGGTGGGGCCGTTGCTTGACCCCAGACACGCCGCCGCCCCCGGAGGGGCATCCGAGGGCGGGGCACAAACCAGGGCTGGCAGGCCGGTTGCTCCAAGTATCCCGCAGGTCTCACCGGATCGGGTAGCGCTCGACCTCGCCGCGATGCCAC
>NZ_AXCW01000342.1 GCF_000603945.1 Actinotalea ferrariae CF5-4
CGGGGCTCGCGGTGGCGAGCTCCCGCAGGCGCGCGGCGGCCGGGTCGGCGAGGAGCAGGGGCAGCAGACCGGTGAGGTTCATGGGTCCTGTCAGGAGGCCGGGGCAGCACGACGGGCCCCGGCCGAGGATCGGACGGGGTGTGCGGGAAGTCTACGAGCCGCGGAGCGGAACGCCCGGTCGAGCTCGGCCCCGGCGGCCATTCCCGACCACCCCGACATCCGCCACCGATACGCTGGGCGTGATCGCGCGATCGAGCCTGGCCACTGGGAGAACACAGTCCGCTGCACGACGTAGTCAGGAGGAAGCCGTGGCGCACGTGGTCATCGTCGGAGGGGGAGTCGTCGGCCTCGCGCTCGCCGCCCGCCTGACCGCACGGGGCGATCGGGTGACGGTCCTCGAGAAGGAGCAGGGGCTCGCCGAGCACCAGACGGGACGCAACTCCGGCGTCATCCACTCGGGGCTCTACTACGCGCCCGGCAGCCTGAAGGCGCGCTTCGCCGCGGCCGGCTCCCGCTCGATGACAAGGTTCGCCAAGGAGCACGGCGTGGACGTCGCCACGCCCGGGAAGCTCGTCGTCGCCGTCGACGCCGACGAGGTCCCCCGCCTGGAGAAGCTCGCGACACGGGGTGAGGCCAACGGCGTCCCGCTCCGCCGGATCGGACCGGTGGAGGCACGCGAGTACGAGCCGCACGTGAGCTGCGTCGCGGCGCTGCGGGTGGAGTCGACCGGAATCATCGACTACCGGAGCGTGTGCCACGCGCTCGCCGGCCTGGTGACCGCGGGCGGCGGCGAGATCCGGCTCGGCCACGCCGTCCGCTCCGCCCGGACCGCGGGCAGCACGGTGCACGTCCAGGTCACCTCCGCCCGCGGCGAGGAGGAGATCTCGGCGGACTTCCTGGTGGCGTGCGCAGGACTGCACGCCGACCGGATCGCGGTGGCCTGCGGGGTCGACCCGGGAGCGCGCATCGTCCCGTTCCGCGGCGAGTACTTCGAGCTGCGACCCGAGGCCGCGGGGTTGGTCAACGGACCCATCTACCCGGTGCCGGATCCCCGGTTCCCCTTCCTCGGCGTCCACCTCACGACCTCGGTGGACGGCCATGTGCACGTCGGGCCGAACGCCGTGCTCGCCCTCGCCCGCGAGGGCTACACCTGGCGGGAGGTGTCGCCACGCGACCTGGCCGACGCGTTGAGCTGGCCAGGTCTGTGGCGGCTCGGCGCGAAGGCGTGGTGGCCGGGGGCGCACGAGGTCGCCCGCTCGCTGTCGAAGCCCCTCTTCGCCAAGTCCCTGGCCCGGCTCGTCCCCCAGGTCAGAGCCGACGACCTCGTGCCTGCCCCGGCAGGCGTCCGCGCCCAGGCGCTCCAGCGGGACGGGGCGATGGTCGACGACTTCCTGGTGCGCGCGGCGCCGCGGCAGCTGCACGTCATCAACGCGCCGTCACCGGCAGCGACCGCCGCCCTCGAGATCGCAGAGCACCTGGAGCGATCCCTCGACCGCATCGCGAGCACGTGAGCCGGCCACGACGACCCGCGAACCGACCCGGCCGGCCCGCCGGG
Source organism: Actinotalea ferrariae CF5-4 (assembly GCF_000603945.1). Lineage (GTDB taxonomy): Bacteria > Actinomycetota > Actinomycetes > Actinomycetales > Cellulomonadaceae > Actinotalea > Actinotalea ferrariae. Next base: position 1,556 of record NZ_AXCW01000342.1, read on the forward strand.
GTCGTGGTGCACAACTCCGACGGGGTGAACCCGTACGCAGCCGAGCTCGCGTCGCTCCTGTGCCGGGACGGTGCGCCGGTCACCCTCGTCGACGCCGCGAACAGCGACAGCCGCCCGGCCGCAGGCGTCCGGTGGCGTCGCCTGCTACCCAAGAACTTCTCCCACGCCTCACCGGCCGCGCAGGTCGTCGCCCTGGTGCGCGGCCTGGCCGCGACGGTGGCGGGCAGCGTCCTGCACGGCCAGGTCGTCCTCGTCGCGTTCACCCGCTTCCCGGCGGAGGACCTCGTCCTCGCGGCGCTCGCGGCGGCCGGTCGGCCCGTCGTCCTGGTGGTGCACAACCCGGTGCCCCGGGAGCACGAGTCGGCGCCGGCGCGGTTCGCGCGTCGGACCCTCCTGACCCGCGCCCTGGTCGTCGTCATCCATGCGGAGCGGCTGCGTGGGCGGCTCGACACCGCCAGGCGAGGTCCTGTCGTGGTCTGCCCCCACCCGCCGTACCTCGAGGTCGCCCCGTCAGGGGCCGCCGACGTGGTCCTCGACCCGACCCGGAGCTGGGTCGCCTTCATCGGGGCGCTGCGCTGGGACAAGGGGGCGGGTCTCCTGCCCGAGATCCTCGCCCACGTACCCGAGGCCAGGCGGCGCGGCCTGGGCCTCGTCGTGTGCGGGCGCGGCAGCCTCCCCGACGCCGCCTGGGCGGCCATCCGCACCTCGGGCGTCGAGGTGTGCGACCTGACCTCTGCCGAGCCGGTCCCGCAGGACCTCCTGCTGGAGGTCCTCCGCCATCGCCCCCTCGTGCTGGCGCCGTACGTCGCCGCCACGCAGAGCGGCTCGGTGATCCTGGCGCTCTCCCTGGGCTGTCGCGTCCTGGCCTTCGACGAGGGCGGCATCCCCGACGTGCTGACCGCGGACGGGCTGGTCCCCACGGGAGACGTCGGCGCCATGGGTCGGGCGATCGGGGAAGGCCGAGGCGGGACCGCCGTGGACGAGGTGCCTCGGTGGGCGGAGCACGCGGCGCGGTCGTGGACCGATGTCGTGCAGCGCGCAGCGGCCTCCGGCTGACCGGTCCCTGTCCCGTGCTGTCTTTTCCATCCTTCCCATGGCGGGGGGCGTGGACGATACTGAGCGCCCCTCTGTGCGTTCACCGCGCGTTCGCCCCAGGTTCGACGACGGAGCCCCTGTGATCTCGACGAATCCCTCCCCCCTCGACGGCCCTGCGCGCGGGGCCGAGGACTGGCGCGCCCGCGTGATGGGCGACCCAGGCTTCCCCCCACGTCTGAGGAAGACGGCCGCCGGTCTGCTGGTGCTCACCGCGGTGGTGTGGTCCGTCGCGATGTCCTCGGCCATGTTCCTGCCGGACGGCCACCCAGCCCGGGAGTGGCTCCACCCCGACTGGGAGTACACCGTCCCCGCCTTCTACAGCGCGGCGCTGCTCGTCACGGCTGCCATCGCGGGCTTCCTGGCGGGGCGCTCGACGCTCTGGTACCGGTTCCTCGGGCTCGGACTGCTCGGCATGGGGATCGACGAGCTCTTCGTCGTCCACGAGACCCTCGAATACCGGCTGGGCGTGGACTGGCAGCTGCTCTACCTCCCCGTCGTCGCCATCGGGCTGGTCGTCGTCGTCTTGGTCCACCGCCACATGCGGGCCGAGTCCCGAGCGGCGGAGCTCTTCATGCTGGCCGGCGTGGCCTGCTGGGGCGTCGCCCAGCTCCTGGAGCTGATCCAGTGGGACGGTGACGTCCAGCGTCCCGGCTACGGCTACATGATGGGGATCGAGGAAGGGCTCGAGATGACCGGCACCGTCGCGTTCGTCCTCGCGTTCCTCGCGGTCCTCGCCGCGCGGGCGCACAGCGGGACGCGGGTCGACGCCTGACCGGGCACGGGAGCGCTCAGGACCTCCCGACCGCGGGTGGCGGAGGTCGTCCGCTCGGCGACCTCCGCCTCAGCCCTGATCCACCGGTCT
>NZ_AXCW01000343.1 GCF_000603945.1 Actinotalea ferrariae CF5-4
CGGCCGGGCCGCGCGCAGCGCCCGGCCGGACTACGCCTGCGCCGAGTGCGGCTGGACGACGTCCAAGTGGGTCGGCCGCTGCGGGGAGTGCCAGGCCTGGGGCACGGTCGCCGAGGAGGGACCTGCGGCGTCCGGTCCCCGCACGGCAGCCACCCCGCCGCGCGGCCCTGCCCGGCCGATCGGTGAGATCGACGTCGAGGCGGCGCGCGCCCGGCCGACGGGCGTGGGTGAGCTCGACCGCGTGCTCGGCGGCGGGCTGGTGCCGGGGGCCGTCGTCCTCATGGCCGGGGAGCCCGGCGTCGGCAAGTCGACGCTGCTCCTGGACGTGGCCGGACGCGTCGCACGGGGATCGGGCACCGTCCTGTACGTCACCGGGGAGGAGTCCGCGGGCCAGGTGCGGCTACGGGCCGACCGGATCGGGGCCCTCGCGCCCCGCCTCCTGCTCGCCGCGGAGACCGACCTTGGCGCCGTGCTCGGCCACATCGAGCAGACGAACCCCTCCCTGCTCGTCGTCGACTCGGTGCAGACCATCGCGTCGGTCCAGGTCGACGGCGCGCCGGGCGGCGTGAGCCAGGTACGTGAGGTCGCCGCGGCCCTCATCGCGGCGGCCAAGGAGCGGGACCTGCCCACGCTGCTCGTCGGCCACGTCACCAAGGACGGCACCGTCGCCGGGCCCCGCACCCTGGAGCACCTCGTCGACGTGGTGTGCCAGTTCGAGGGCGACCGCCACTCGCGCCTGCGCTTCGTCCGCGCGACCAAGAACCGGTACGGGCCGACGGACGAGGTGGGCTGCTTCGACCTCACCGAGCAGGGGATCGTGGAGCTACCCGACCCCAGCGGCCTCTTCCTGTCCCACGCGGTGCAGCACGTCCCGGGCACCTGCGTCACGGTCACCCTCGACGGCCGTCGCCCGCTCGCCACGGAGGTGCAGGCGCTGGTCGTGCCCACGCTCCTGAGCAACCCCCGACGCACGACGAGCGGGGTGGACTCCAGTCGGCTCGCCATGGTGCTCGCCGTCCTGCAGCGGCGCGCCGGCGTGATGCTCGCCGACAAGGACGTCTACGTGTCCTCCGTCGGGGGCGCCCGTGTGACGGAGCCGGGTGCGGACCTGGCGGTCGCGCTGGCCACGGCGAGCGGCGGGGAGAACGTCCCGCTGGCGGACCACCTCGTCGCGGTCGGCGAGGTGGGCCTGGCCGGCGAGATCCGGCCGGTCGTCGGGCTGGACCGGCGCCTCGCGGAGGCCCGCCGGCTGGGCTTCACGCGCGCCGTCGTGCCCGTCGGCGCGGTGGACCCGGCGACCGTCCCGGGGCTCACGCTGCTCGAGGCCGGGCACCTGGCCCAGGCCGTCGAGCTCGCGCGCGGTCCCCGTCTGCGCGGCGTCTGACCCCGTGTGACCGGACGATGACGCGCCCGGACCCGCCGTCCGGGTCATCCAGACGGTTCACCGCGGTCATGCTCGCGTACCCTCGTGCCGTGGTCACGACCGAGCGCTCCGCCGAGGACACGCTGCGCTCCACCCTCGCGGCCGTCGCGCCCGGGACCGAGCTGCGCGACGGGCTCGAGCGGATCCTGCGTGGGCGCACGGGCGCCCTCATCGTCCTGGGCCACGACGCGGTCGTGGAGTCGATGTGCTCGGGCGGGTTCGCGCTCGACGTCGAGTTCTCCGCGACCCGCCTGCGCGAGCTGGCCAAGATGGACGGCGCCGTCGTCGTCGACCGGGACGCGACGCGCATCCTCCGTGCGGCCGTGCAGCTGCTGCCGGACCCGACCATCGAGACGACCGAGTCCGGGACGCGGCACCGCACCGCCGAGCGCGTGGCGAAGCAGGCCGGGTTCCCCGTCATCTCGGTGTCCCAGTCGATGCGCATCGTCGCCGTGTACGTGGGCAACTCGCGGTACGTGCTCGAGGGCTCCGACGTCATCCAGTCCCGGGCGAACCAGGCGCTCGCGACCCTCGAGCGCTACAAGGCGCGCCTGGACGAGGTGAGCGGGACGCTGTCCGCGCTGGAGATCGAGGACCTCGTCACGGTGCGCGACGTCGCGGCCGTCGTCCAGCGCCTCGAGATGGTCCGGCGCATCTCCGAGGAGATCGCCGGCTACGTGGTCGAGCTCGGCACCGACGGCCGCCTCATGGCGCTCCAGCTCGACGAGCTCGTCGGCGGCATCGGGGCGGACCGCCAGCTCGTCATCCGGGACTACGTCGACGACGGCCGGTCGGGCCGCAGCCTGGCCGACGTGCAGGCCGCCCTCGCGACCCTGGACGCCACGCAGCTGCTCGACCTCACGCACATCGCGCGGGTCCTGGGCCTCATCGGGGTCGAGGACTCGCTCGACGGCGCCGTCGGCCCGCGCGGCTACCGCCTGCTGTCCAAGGTCCCCCGCCTGCCGGGCACGATCGTGGACCGGCTCGTGGGGCACTTCGGCAACCTCCAGAAGCTGCTGGCCGCGGGCATCGACGAGCTCATGGCCGTCGACGGCGTCGGCGAGCAGCGGGCCCGCGCGGTGCGCGAGGGCCTGTCCCGGCTCGCCGAGTCGAGCATCCTCGAGCGCTACGTCTGACGTCCGGGCCGGCCGCCCGGCCGGGGATGACGGGAGGTCCCTCGTGGCCACGAGGAAGCCGCCGGCGCACCGGCCCGAGGAGGTGGACGCCTACCTGGCCGCCCTGCCGGTCGGTCAGCGCGACGCCCTCGACGCGCTGCGCCGGCAGATCCGCGACGTCGCCCCGGCGGCGACCGAGCGCGTCGCCTACGGCGTCCCGTCCTTCCACCACGACGGGCCGCTCGTCTCCTACGGGGCCTTCCGGAACCACGTCAGCCTCGTGAGCCAGAGCCCGGCGCTGATCCGTCGGCTGGCCGACCGGCTCACCGGGCTCGACGTGAGCGGCAGCACGATCCGGTTCGCACCGGAGTCACCGCTGCCACCGGAGGTGGTCGAGCTCGTGGTGCGCGAGCGCCTCGCCGAGAACGCCGCACGGCGCGAGGCGCGGGAGACCGGCCGCACGCGCGGCACAGCGGACTGACCGTCCGGCTCAGCCGAGCTCGAGCACCACCGGGCCGCTCTGGGCGCCGGCGACCACGGCGACGGCCGTGTACGTCCCCGGCCTCGGCTCCGGGAGCCCGGCGGTGCAGGCCTCGTCCGACCGCACCCGCGGCCACGCGACGGGCATCGCCTCGGCCGCGCCCGGTGCCATGAGGAGGAGCCGCTCCCCGGCCGCCTCCGCGGGGCAGTCCGCGCTGGACCAGATGCGGTCCGCGCCGGACGTCACGACGAGCGACTGGTTCGCGAGCCCGGCATCGACGGTGCACGCGCTGTCGCCGGAGTTGGTCAACGTGACCGTGAAGGTCGGCGTGGCCCCTGCGGGGTAGGTCGCCGCGTCGACGGCCAGCGTCGTCGTCAGCTGCTCCGGCGCGCACGCGGCGGCCGCGCCGCCGCCGGCGTCGGCCTCCTCCTCGGCCTCCTCCTCGGCCGGGGCCTCCGCCTCGCCCGTCGCCGCCTCC
>NZ_AXCW01000344.1 GCF_000603945.1 Actinotalea ferrariae CF5-4
CGACGACGACGGCGCCCGCGAGCGTCCCGGCCGATGTGAGGTCGGCGGGGCGGGCGACGCCGGGGCCGTCGAGCAGCGCCAGCGCGCCGGGCGCCTCGGCCCGGGCCGCGTACCGCGCGTGGTAGACCTCCCGACGCCGTGCGTCGGTGAGGACGACGACCTCCTGGGCCGGCTCGGCGGTCCGGTCGCGGTACGCCTGGGCCGCGAGCGCGTCGAGGCTGCACACGCCGTGGACGGGGACGCCGAGGGCGAAGGCGAGCGTGCGCGCGGTCACCAGGCCGGCCCGCAGGCCGGTGAACGGCGCCGGGCCGGTCCCGACGACGACCGCCGTGACCTCCCGCCGGTCCGCCCCGGCCTCGCGCAGCACGTCGGCGACCAGCGGCGCGAGCAGCTCGGCGTGCCGACGCTGCTCCTCGACCCGTCGGGCGGCGAGTGCCGCCGTGCCGTCCGGGGTGACGAGGGCGACGGTGATGTCCGCGGAGGTGTCGAGGGCCAGCAGCACGGCGCCCATCCTCCCACCGTGGACCTGGGACGCTGTCGTCCTGTGCGCGCGCAGCGCCGTCCGCACCGCCCAGCACGAGGAGCACCCGATGCGCCACACCCCGCGGTACCTCATGACCGACCCCGAGGAGGTCAAGCGCCTCGTCCGCGCCCACCCCTGGGCGACCTTCGTCAGCGCGACCGGCGCCGGCCTGATCGCCTCCCACTACCCACTACGCCGTCCTGTGCCGGCTGACCGACCACTTCGAGCAGCACCACCCGCACGGGCGCTCGCTCGCGGAGGACGAGGCCGGGACCCGCCGGATCGCGAAGGGCACCGTCGGGCTGCGCCTGCACGTCGACCGGTTCGAGGCGCGGGCGAAGCTCAGCCAGAACAAGTCCCCGGAGGTGCGCGAGCGGATCACGCAGCACCTCGCCCGGGACAACCCCGCCCTCGCCGACGAGATGCGCCGGGCAGCGCGCCCCGGGTCCTAGCCCGACCGCGCGCCGGAGCGGCGGGCACTCAGGCCGGGAGCGCGACCCCGGCCCAGCGGGGCCCGACCGCCCGGACGCTCAGGTGCCGCGCCCCGACGTCCGCGTGCTCGAGGTCCTCGTCCACCGCGCCGCCGACGGGCCGCGCGATGGTCACCTCCAGGCGGTCCTCCGACAGCACCTCGGCGAGCCCCTCGCCCCACTCCACGACGGTGACCGAGTCCTCGAGGCTCTCGTCGAGGTCGAGGGCGTCGAGCTCCTCCAGCGAGCCGAGGCGGTACGCGTCCACGTGGACGAGTGACGGCCCGGTCCCCAGCGACGGGTGGACCCGGGCGATGACGAACGTCGGGGACGCGACCTGGCCGCGCACGCCGAGCCCGTCCCCCAGGCCCTGGGTGAAGGTCGTCTTCCCGGCGCCCAGGGGCCCGGTCAGCACGACGAGGTCGCCCGCACGCAGCAGCGCGGCGAGGGCGCGGGCGTAGGCGCGCGTCGCGTCCGCGTCCGCGGCGACGTGCACCACGCCCGGGGCGTCGGCCCGACCGGTCACTGCAGGTCCTCGTCCGCCTCGACGGTCGGCGCGACCGCCTCGTCCCCGACCACGACGCGCGGTACCCGCGCCCCGACGCGCGTGACGATCTCGTAGGAGATGGTCCCCGCGACCTGGGCCCAGTCCTCCGCGGTCGGCTCGCCGTCGGCCCCGGAGCCGAAGAGCACGACCGTGTCCCCGGCCTGCTCCGCGGCGTCCGGACCGAGGTCGAGGACCACCTGGTCCATGCACACGCGGCCCGCGACGCCGAGCCGCCGCCCGCCCACCTGCACCGGGCCGCCCCAGCGGTCCTGCGTGCCGGACGCGTGCCGCGGGACGCCGTCGGCGTAGCCGATCGGGACGAGCCCGAGCATCGTCTCGCGCGGGGTCGTGTAGGCGTGCGCGTAGGAGACGCCCTGCCCGGCCGGGACGCGCTTGACGAGCGCGAGGTCCGCCTCCAGGCGCATCGCGGGCGTCAGCCCGAACGAGGCCGGGTCGCCCACCTGCGGCACCGGCGACAGCCCGTACACCGCGAGCCCGGGCCGGACGAGGTCGTACCGCACGCTCGCGTCGGTGAGCGTGGCCGCGGAGTTCGCCAGGTGCCGCACCTCCAGCCGCGCGCCCGCGCGCTCCGCGAGCGCGACCGCGTCGGCGAACACCGCGGCCTGACCGCGCACCGTCGGGTGGTCGGGCGCGTCCGCGAACGCCAGGTGCGAGAAGAGGCCGACGACGGCGACCGCGCCCTCCGCCTGGGCGCGCAGCGCGGCGTCGAGCAGGTCCGCGAGCTCCGCCGGCGGCACGCCGTTGCGACCCAGGCCCGTGTCGACCTTGACGTGCACCCGGGCGGTGACGCCCGTCGCACGGGCGGCGACGACGACGCCGTCGAGCGCCCACGGGGCCGCGACGGAGAGGTCGACCCGCGCGGCGACCGCGGCCTCCAGGGGGGCACCCGGCCCGTACAGCCACGCGAGCACCGGCGCGGTGATGCCCGCCGTACGCAGGGCGAGCGCCTCGTCGACCTGGGCCACGCCCAGCCAGGTGGCGCCGCCCGCGAGCGCGGCGCGTGCGCTCGGGACCAGGCCGTGCCCGTAGCCGTCCGCCTTGACCACGGCCATGACCGGCACGCCCCCGGCGTGCTCGCGCAGGGCGGCGACGTTCGAGCGGATCGCCGCGAGGTCGACGACGGCGCGGGCGGGGTAGCTGCTCACGGGGCTGCTCACGCGCGCCAGTGTCCCACCGCGCGCGTCCCGGGCCGCCGCGCCCGCGGGCGACCCGCGTTCACCGCACGACGACGGTGGCGCGCTCCCGGCCCCGTGCCACGAGGTCGGCGTTGCGCTGGTCCGGGCCCAGCGCCCACGTCCGCGCCGCCTCGGCCGGCTTGCCGAAGGCGGCGTGCCGGGCGACCAGCCGCTCCACGCGCAGCGCGTCGTCGGTCTCGAGGTACCAGGTCTCGTCGAGCAGCGCGGCGACGTCGGCCCAGGCGCCGTCGTCGTGCAGGAGGTAGTTCCCCTCCACCACGACGAGCGGCACGTCCGGGCCGACCGGGATCGCGCCCGCGACGGGCTCCTCGACCGCCCGGTCGAAGCGGGGGGCGTAGACGACACCGTCGCGGTCGCCCTGCTCGCGCAGGCGGCGCAGGAGGGCGACGAACCCGCCGGCGTCGAACGTGTCGGGGGCGCCCTTGCGGTCGGCGCGGCCCAGGCGCTCCAGCTCCGCCTGGGCGAGGTGGAAGCCGTCCATCGGCACGAGGACGGCGTCCCGGTCCAGCGCCTCGACCACCGCCTGCGCGACCGTGGACTTCCCCGCGCCCGGGGCGCCCGCGATCCCCAGGAGCCGACGCCCGCCGGCCGCGGCGAGCCCCCGGGCCCGCGTCAGGGCCCCGCCGAGGTCGGTGACCACCGGCCCGCTCACACCAGCACCGCGGCCACGGTCCCCGGCAGGGCACGGGCGACGTCCCCGGCGGTGACGGGACCGCCCGGGTTG
>NZ_AXCW01000345.1 GCF_000603945.1 Actinotalea ferrariae CF5-4
TTGGTATTCTCTACCTGACCACCTGAGTCGGTTTAGGGTACGGGCGGCTAGAACCTCGCGTCGAGGCTTTTCTTGGCAGCATAGGATCACCCAATCGTCCCGCATAAGCGGTCACCATCAGTTCTCAGGCTATGTGAGATGCGGATTTGCCTACATCTCGCCCTACAACCTTGGACGTGGTCTACCATCGCCACGCTGGGCTACCTTCCTGCGTCACCCCTGTTAATACGCTTACCTACTACCGGATTGGTTCGTGCGCGCCACCGGCACGTCCCCGAAGGGATCTAGCCGGCTTTGGGCACTGAGCATCACCGGGCTCGGTATGGGCGGTTCTTCGCCGGTACGGGAATATCAACCCGTTGTCCATCGACTACGCCTGTCGGCCTCGCCTTAGGTCCCGACTTACCCAGGGCGGATTAGCCTGGCCCTGGAACCCTTGGTCATTCGGCGGACGGGTTTCTCACCCGTCTTTCGCTACTCATGCCTGCATTCTCACTCGTGTGGCGTCCACCGCTGGGTCACCCCGCGACTTCACTCGCCACACGACGCTCCCCTACCCATCCACACGCCTGGATCCGAAGACCTGGCTGTTGTGTGAATGCCACAGCTTCGGCGGTGTACTTGAGCCCCGCTACATTGTCGGCGCGGAATCACTTGACCAGTGAGCTATTACGCACTCTTTCAAGGGTGGCTGCTTCTAAGCCAACCTCCTGGTTGTCTGTGCAACTCCACATCCTTTCCCACTTAGCACACGCTTAGGGGCCTTAGCTGGTGGTCTGGGCTGTTTCCCTCTCGACTACGGAGCTTATCCCCCGCAGTCTCACTGCCACGCTCTCACTTACCGGCATTCGGAGTTTGGCTGACGTCAGTAACCTTGTGGGGCCCATCGGCCATCCAGTAGCTCTACCTCCGGTAAGAAACACGTGACGCTGCACCTAAATGCATTTCGGGGAGAACCAGCTATCACGAAGTTTGATTGGCCTTTCACCCCTAACCACAGGTCATCCCCCCGGTTTTCAACCCAGGTGGGTTCGGTCCTCCACGCGGTCTTACCCGCGCTTCAACCTGCCCATGGCTAGATCACTTCGCTTCGGGTCTAGAGCACGCGACTCAGACGCCCTATTCGGACTCGCTTTCGCTACGGCTTCCCCACACGGGTTAACCTCGCCACGTACCACTAACTCGCAGGCTCATTCTTCAAAAGGCACGCCGTCACCCCTGCTAGGGAGGCTCCGACGGATTGTATGCACACGGTTTCAGGTACTATTTCACTCCCCTCCCGGGGTACTTTTCACCTTTCCCTCACGGTACTTGTCCGCTATCGGTCACTAGGGAGTATTTAGGCTTAGAGAGTGGTCTCTCCAGATTCACACGGGATTTCTCGGGCCCCGTGCTACTTGGGATCCCTCTCGGGAGGCCGCGCCATTTCGTCTACGGGGGTAGCACCCTCTGTGCCGGGCCTTTCAATGCCCTTCGACTATGACGCGACTTTCTGACTCCCTGGAAGCTCGGCAGAGCTTCCTGAAAGGTCCCACAACCCCGACGACGCAACGCCTGCCGGCTATCACACGCCATCGGTTTGGCCTTCTCCGCTTTCGCTCGCCACTACTCACGGAATATCTCTTCCTGTGGGTACTGAGATGTTTCACTTCCCCACGTTCCCTCCACACGCCCTATATATTCAGGCGTGGGTGACTGGACATGACTCCAGCCGGGTTTCCCCATTCGGACATCCTCGGATCACGGTTCGTTTGCCAACTCCCCGAGGCTTATCGCAGGCTACAACGTCCTTCTTCGGCTCCTAGTGCCAAGGCATCCACCGTATGCACTTAAAAACTTGACCACAAAGACATACAAAAAAGATGCTCGCGTCCACTGTGCAGTTCTCAAGCTACGGGCGGTCCTGCTCCATCCGGCGCCTACCCGCACACGTGCGAGCGGTTCCTCCGAACAGCCACAGTCCGACGCACCGGCCACCGGCCGGCCCGAGGTCGAGCTTGCGCCCGATCCCTCAGGACCCAACAGCGTGCCGAGCGCCCTGCGCGGACCATCCGGTTCCACTCCCCGAAAGGAGGTACTGGGATGCCACCACAGAAGCGCAACTGGTCGATGTTCCACCCATGAGCAACCCTCCTCGAGACGTACGCCCGAGTAGAGGGCCCTGGACGCCGAAGCGCCAGAAGCTCCTTAGAAAGGAGGTGATCCAGCCGCACCTTCCGGTACGGCTACCTTGTTACGACTTAGTCCCAATCGCTGGTCCCACCTTCGACGGCTCCCTCCACAAGGGTTGGGCCACCGGCTTCGGGTGTTACCGACTTTCGTGACTTGACGGGCGGTGTGTACAAGGCCCGGGAACGTATTCACCGCAGCGTTGCTGATCTGCGATTACTAGCGACTCCGACTTCATGGGGTCGAGTTGCAGACCCCAATCCGAACTGAGACCGGCTTTTTGGGATTCGCTCCACCTCGCGGTATCGCAGCCCTTTGTACCGGCCATTGTAGCATGCGTGAAGCCCAAGACATAAGGGGCATGATGATTTGACGTCATCCCCACCTTCCTCCGAGTTGACCCCGGCAGTCTCCTATGAGTCCCCACCATGATGTGCTGGCAACATAGGACGAGGGTTGCGCTCGTTGCGGGACTTAACCCAACATCTCACGACACGAGCTGACGACAACCATGCACCACCTGTATACCGCCCTTGCGGACCCCATGTCTCCATGAGTTTTCGGTATATGTCAAGCCTTGGTAAGGTTCTTCGCGTTGCATCGAATTAATCCGCATGCTCCGCCGCTTGTGCGGGCCCCCGTCAATTCCTTTGAGTTTTAGCCTTGCGGCCGTACTCCCCAGGCGGGGCACTTAATGCGTTTGCTGCGGCACGGAACTCGTGGAATGAGCCCCACACCTAGTGCCCAACGTTTACGGCATGGACTACCAGGGTATCTAATCCTGTTCGCTCCCCATGCTTTCGCTCCTCAGCGTCAGTTGCGGCCCAGAGACCTGCCTTCGCCATCGGTGTTCCTCCTGATATCTGCGCATTCCACCGCTACACCAGGAATTCCAGTCTCCCCTACCGCACTCTAGTCTGCCCGTACCCACTGCAGGCCCGAGGTTGAGCCTCGGGTTTTCACAGCAGACGCGACAAACCGCCTACGAGCTCTTTACGCCCAATAATTCCGGACAACGCTTGCGCCCTACGTATTACCGCGGCTGCTGGCACGTAGTTAGCCGGCGCTTCTTCTGCAGGTACCGTCACTTTCGCTTCTTCCCTGCTGAAAGGGGTTTACAACCCGAAGGCCTTCATCCCCCACGCGGCGTCGCTGCATCAGGCTTTCGCCCATTGTGCAATATTCCCCACTGCTGCCTCCCGTAGGAGTCTGG
>NZ_AXCW01000346.1 GCF_000603945.1 Actinotalea ferrariae CF5-4
GGCGCGCTGCCGGCGGGCCTCGGGGCCTCGCTGGCCGGGACCGTCCGCGGGGCCGCGGACGGCGAGGGCGTCGGGCGGATCACGGTCGAGGCCCACCGCCGCACGCGGGACGGCCTCGTGGTGGTCGGCTCCGCCGCCACGCAGCAGGACGGCTCCTACGTCGTCGCGGGCCTCTACCCGGGCGACTACCTGCTCCGCTTCAGCGCGGAGGGGTACGAGGAGGTCTGGTACCCGTCCGCCCCCGGGGACGCGGGGGCGCAGCCGGTGACCGGCCGGGCCCGTGAGGTCACCGCGGGCCTGGACGCGACGATCGTCGGTCTGCCGGCGAGCATCACCGGCGTGGTGGACGTCGGGGACGTGAGCACCCCGGTCCCCGTCCGCGTGCAGGCCCGGGCGGTGTGGCGCGGCGAGGGCGAGGAGCCCCTCGTCGTCGAGGCCGTCTCGGACGACGCCGGCGGGTACGTGCTGTCCGGGCTCGAGGCCCCCGGCACCTACGAGCTCACCTTCGCGGCCGAGGGCTACCGCCCGACGACGATCACGGAGCGGGTCACGGGCGGGCAGGCCCGGTTCGCGACCACGGTCGGGCTCGGCGCGGCCACCGGCCAGATCTCCGGCACCGTCACCGACGGGTCCGGACCGGTCGGGGGCGTGACGGTCACGACCACGGTCGACGGGACGGAGGTCGTCGTCGGTACCCCGACCGTCGGCGCGGTCGGCACCTTCGTCCTGCCGTCCCTGCCGACGCCGGGCACGTACGTGCTGGAGTTCACCCGCGAGGGCTTCACCCCCCGCACGGTCGTCGTCGACCTGGCCGCGGGGCAGAGCCGCACCGACGTGGCCGTGCAGATGCGGGGCGGCGCGGGCACCGTCTCGGGCCGCCTGGTCGACACCACCGGGCGGGGGCTCGGCGGGGCCACGGTGTCCGTGGGTGGCGGGCCGACCGCCGTCACCGCCACGACCCTGACCACCGGGACCGTCGGCGCCTTCACGGTCGCGGGCCTGACGCCCGGCGTCTACACGCTCACCTTCACGCTGCCCGGCTACGCGCCGCAGAGCGTCCCGGTGGACCTCACGTCCGGCACGACGCTCCCGCTCACGGTGACGCTGCGGCCGTCCCTGGGTACCGTCGAGGGGCGCGTCCTGCGCGACGGCGCCGGGGTCGCCGGGGTGGAGGTCGTCGCCACGGACGGCCTGCGCACCTGGACGGCGACGTCGACCGCCGTCGCGGGCCGCCCCACGGGCTACTACGCGCTCGCCCAGCTCCCGACGGGCACGTTCACCGTGACGGTCTCCCAGGCGGGCCGGGTGGTCGAGACCGCCGTCGTCCGCGTGACAGCCGGCGGCACGGTGAGCCAGGACCTGACCCTGCCCGGGGCGGGCTGACGTGCGCCTGGACATCGCCCCGCGCCGGCTGGCGGCCCCGGACGGCGACCCGGTCGCGCTGGCCGTCGAGATCAGCAACACCAGTGACGTCATCAGCGGGTACACCGTCCGCGTGCTCGGCGCGGACCCGAGCTGGGTCCGGGTGGACGAGCCGCAGCCCCGGCTGTTCCCGGGGGAGTCCACCACGGTGGGCATCCTGCTGTCCCCGCCCGACAGCCTGCCCGCGGGCGAGCGGCGGATCGCCGTGCAGGTCCGCGAGCTCACGGGAGCCCAGCGGACGTCCGTCGAGGACGTCGTCCTGGAGGTGCCCCAGCGGCGCGACCTCGCGGTGACGCTCGACCCGACGACCGTCCACGCCGGCCGCCGGGGCACCTACGGCGTCTTCCTGGAGAACCGCGGCAACACCACCGTCGCCGGCCGGGTCGTCGGGACCGACCCCGAGCGGCGGATCACCTTCCGGTTCGACCCGCCCGGGTTCGCCCTGGCGCCCGGGGAGCACGCCGTCCTGGAGCTGCGGGCGAGCGCGCGGCGCCGGATGTTCGGGGCCGTCGAGGCCCGGACGTTCGAGCTGCGGGTCGACGACGGGCGGCGACCGGCCCCGCCGCAGCCCGAGCTCGCTCCCGTTCCCGGGACCTCCGGCTCGGCGACGGCGCCCGTCACCAGCCACGCGCTCGATGCGCCCGCGTCCGACGGGGTGCCGCCGGACGCGATGGGCGTCCTGGTCCAGCGCCCGGTGTTCACCCGCGGCCTCCTCGCCCTGCTCGGCCTCCTCCTCGCGGTGTCGGTGTTCGCCGTCGTCATCACGACGGCGCTCGGCAGCGTCGTGCAGCAGTCGGCGGCGGACCGCGACCTCGCGCTCGAGGTCGCCCAGGCACGCGACGAGCCGGCCCGCGCGGGCACGTCCTCCGTCAGCGGGCGGGTGCTGCTGCTGTCCACCGGTGAGCCGGTGCCCACGGTGTCGGCGGAGATCTTCGCCGAGTCGGACACCGCGGCCCCCGTCGCGACCACGTCCACCGGCGACGGCGGCGAGTTCACCTTCCCGGCCCTCACGGCCGGCGGCTACAAGCTGCGGTTCCGCGGTGCGGGCTTCGCGGCACCTGGCGGGCACGTCCGGGGCCGCCGAGGCAGCCGTGGTGGACCGCCTCGCGGAGGTGGCCCTCGGCCTGGACGGGGACCGGCCGCGTGCGCTCCTCGCCCACGCCCGGGCGGTGCTCGACCGGGACGGGCAGATGGTCGCCGTCGCCGCGCGGGAGCTCGGGCGCTGCGGCCTGTGGCTGCCGACGGCGGGCCGGTCGGAGGTGCTGACGCGACGCGAGCGGGAGATCGCGAGCCTGGCGGCGGGCGGCCTCAGCAGCCGGGAGATCGCGCAGCGCCTCACGCTGTCGGTGCGGACCGTGGACAGCCACCTGTCCCGGGTGTTCGCCAAGCTGGGCATCCGGAGCCGCCAGGAGCTCGGGCCCGCGCTGCGGGCCTGAGTGCGGGCCGCGGAGCCCCCGGGGCTCAGGAGACGAGCTTCAGCCCGACCACGCACCCGACGATCCCCAGGATGAGCAGCAGCCGGACCACCGACAGCGGCTCCGTCCCCGTCCAGGCCGCGTACGCCACGGTGAGGACGGCACCGATCCCCACCCACACGACGTAGGACGTGCCCACCGGGAGCTCGCGCATCGCGTAGGCCAGGCCGGCCATGCTCGCGGCCAGCGCGACGGCGAAGGTGACGGTGGGACCCGGACGGGTGAAGCCCTCGGAGCGGCCCAGGGCGGTCGCCCAGACGGCCTCGAGCACACCGGACAGGATCAGGACGAGCCACGACATGGCGGTCTCCTCGGTGCCGTCTTTGCGCTGACCGGGTACGGCACCCCTCGTCCGGGACCCCGACGGGGGCCACCGGGCGAGCCTCTCAACAGCGCCGTCCGGGCTCAACCCCGCTGCCGGTGACGTCCCTCACCCCCACCCGGACCCGGCCACCC
>NZ_AXCW01000347.1 GCF_000603945.1 Actinotalea ferrariae CF5-4
CGCCCCCGACGCCGGGCGACGCCCCGGCGCACGCACCGGCCCAGGCATCCGCGCAGGCCCCGGCGCTGGTGGCCGTCGCCGACGTGCTCGCGGACGCCGCGGTGCCGACCGTGAGCCAGGAGCCGGGGGACCGGCTCGACGTGCCCCCGACCGAGCCGGTCGACGTGGTCCTCGCGCTCGGGTCCAACCTCGGCGAGAGCGAGCAGACGCTGCGCGAGGTGCTGCACGACCTCGCCGCGGTGCCGGGGCTGGAGCTGACGGCCGTCTCCCCGCTCGTGCGGACCGCCCCGGTCGGCGGCCCCGAGCAGCCGGACTACCTCAACGCCGTGGTCCTGGGCCGCACCACGCTCGCCCCGCGGGCGCTGCTGCGGGCCTGCCAGGCGATCGAGGCCGGCCACGGGCGCGAGCGGCTCGTCCGCTGGGGTCCCCGCACGGTCGACATCGACATCGTGCTGCACGGCACGACCCTCGCCGTGACGGACGACCTGGAGCTGCCCCACCCCCGCGCCCACGAGCGCGCCTTCGTGCTCCAGCCCTGGGCCGAGGTCGCCCCGGACGCCGTCCTCCCCGGGCTGGGCGGTGGCCCCGTGGCACTCCTCGCCCGCACCGCGCCGGATCGCGACGGCATCCGCTGGATGGCGCTGGACTGGTGGAACGCGCCGGAGGCGGGCTGATGCGGCGGACGCCCTGGACGCGTCTCCTGCTGGTCGCGCTGGTCACGGCGGCCGTCGCGCTGCTGGTCCTGCGGTTCGTGGAGAGCCGGGGCGGGACGGTGCTGCCCGTCCCGGTCCTGTCGGCCGTCGTGGTCGCGGTGCTCGCGGCCGTCGTGCTCGTGCTCGGCTGGCAGGTCCGCCAGGTGCGGGAGGGCCGCCGACGGGGGACCGACCCGATCGCCGCGGCCCGGACGGTCGTCCTCGCGACGGCCTCCGCGCACACGGGCGCCCTGCTCACCGGCTGGTACGCGGCGCACGCGCTCCTCGTCCTCGGCGACCTCGCGATCGACGCGCGCCGTGACGTCGCCGTCTCCGCGGCGGTCGCGGGGGGTGGCGCCCTCCTGCTCGTGGTCGCCGGTCTGGTCGCCGAGCGGTGGTGCGAGATCCGGGACCGGGACGACGACGACGGCCCGGCCGGGACGGCGACGGAGGGTGCGGTCTGACCGTGCGGTCGCACCGGGTCTCCCGGGGGCACGCACGGTCGACGGGGCGCCCGACCGGGACCGGGGGCGCACGGACGTGTCCGTGACCGGTGCAAGGATGGCCGGATGAACGACGGTCCTTTCGACCCGCAGGGGGTCGTGTGGCAGGCGGTGTCCCCACGGCTCACCACGGTGCGACTCATCTCGACCGCGATCGCCCTGGCGGTGCCGCTGGCCGTGACGCTGGTCATCGCGGCGCTGGTCGAGGCCACGTGGGTGTGGGTGCTGCCGGCAGCCGTCCTCGCGCTCGGGGTCTGGGCGGCCGTCCTGGTGCCCCGTCAGGTGCGCGCCCTCGGCTACGCCGAGCGCGACGAGGACCTGCTCATCCGGCGCGGCATCCTCTTCCGCGCGCTCGTGGTGGTGCCCTACGGGCGGATGCAGCTCGTCGACGTCCAGGCCGGGCCGCTCGACCGCTGGGGTGGCATCGCCAAGCTCCAGCTGCACACCGCGTCGGCGTCCACCAACGCGGTCATCCCGGGTCTGACGCCGCAGGAGGCGGCACGGCTGCGGGACCGCCTCGCGGCGCGCGGCGAGGCGCGGCTGGCGGGTCTGTGACCGGCCCCGCCGCTCCGGAGCCCGGCCCGGCGGTGGACCCGGACACGGACGACCTCCGCTGGCAGCGCTTCCACCCCGTCACCCCGGTGGTGAAGGGCTGGAAGATCTTCGTCGTCCTGCTCTTCGTGGCCGGGCAGCAGGTGTCCGTCAACGTCTCCTCCGCCCGGGACGCGGTGGACGTGCTGGGCTGGTGGGCGGTGCTGGGGGTCCTGGGCGCCGTCCTCCTGGCGGGGCTCGGCTACTCGGCGCTCGCCTGGCGCATGACCCGCTACGCGGTCGGCGAGGAGGCCGTCCACCTCCGGCAGGGCGTGCTCTTCCGGCAGCACCGCGCGGCGCGGCTGGACCGGATCCAGGCCATCGACGTCGTCCAGCCGCTCCTGGCCCGGATGATGGGGCTCGCGGAGCTCAAGGTCGAGGTCGCCGGCGGGTCCGACTCCGGCGTCGCGCTGTCGTTCCTGCGCGAGGCGGAGGCCCAGCAGCTCCGCGCCGAGATCCTCGCCCGGGCGGCCGGGGTGCGGGTGGGACGGGCGGGCGCGCCCGGCGTCGGCCCGTCGGTCGCGGGGGCGCCGCTGACGCCCGTGCCGACGGCCCCGGAGCACGAGCTCATCGCGGTCCCTCCCGGTCGTCTGATCGGCTCCATCCTCCTGTCCGGTGCGGCGATCACCTCTGCGCTCGTGATGGTGGGCGTGGTCGTCCTCGCGATCGTCCTCGGCGAGGCGGCCCCGGTGCTCGCGACGTTCCCGGTCCTGCTCGGCACGGTCGGGTACCTCATCCAGCGGTTCAACAGCGAGTTCGGGTTCCGGGCCGCGCTGTCGCCGGACGGGATCCGGCTGCGCCACGGCTTCACGTCCTCCCGGGCGCAGACGGTCCCACCGGGCCGGGTCCAGGCCGTCAGCATCGTCCAGCCGCTCCTGTGGCGCCGCCGGGACTGGTGGCGCGTCCAGGTGAACGTCGCCGGCTACGCGGTGAGCGAGCAGCAGGACGAGAGCGTGCTGCTGCCCGTCGGCGACCGGGACGAGGCGCTCCTCGCGCTGTGGCTCGTCCTGCCGGACCTCGGCACCGCCGACCCGCGCGGCGTCCTCGAGCAGGCGCTGTCCGGTCAGGGGGCCGACGGCGGGTTCGTCACCAGCCCCCGCCGGGCGCGCTGGCTCGACCCGTTCGCGTGGCGCCGCAACGGCTTCGCGCTCACCGACCGCGCCCTCCTGGCCCGCAGCGGGCGGCTCGTGCGGCGGCTCACGGTCGTGCCGCACGAGCGCACCCAGTCCCTCGGCGTCGTGCAGGGCCCGTGGCAGCGCCGCCTCGGCGTGGCCTCGTTCACCCTGCACTCCACGCCGGGCCCGGTGTCCCCGCAGGTGCCGCACCTGGACCACCGGGTCGCCGGCGAGCTGATGGTCGAGCAGGCGCACCGCGCCCGGACCGCCCGGGCGGCCGCCGGACCGGAGCGCTGGATGGACCAGCTCCAGGCCGAGGTGGACGGGCAGGCGCCGCAGGTGCGCCACGCGGTCACGGCGACCCTCGCGGGGACGGGGCCGGCCGGCCCGGGGAGCGACTGGCCGGTGAGCAGTGCGGCGCCCGCGGCGTTCCCGCCACCGCCTCCGCCAG
>NZ_AXCW01000348.1 GCF_000603945.1 Actinotalea ferrariae CF5-4
CGGCGGATCGAGCGCCCCGGGCGGCCGCCGCGGGACGCGCCGTGCGCCGCCGTCGGGCGCCGGGCGTCCTCCTCCTGGACGCGGGCGGCTGGCTCGCCCTCGTGGCGGCGACCCTCGTGCTGGGGGCGCCCCTGCTCTGGATGGTCCTCGCCAGCCTCAAGAGGCCCGACGAGCTGTACCGGCTCCCGCTGCAGTGGCTGCCCGCGGGGCCGGACCTGGCCAACTACGCGGACGCCGCCCAGACGATCCCGCTGGGCCAGCTGTTCCTCAACAGCGTGGGCCTGACGGTCGTCGGGGCCGGGCTCAAGGTCGCCCTGGGGCTCACCTGCGCCTACGCGCTCGTCTTCCTCGACGTGCCGTTCCGCCGGACGGTGTTCCTCGTGGTCATCGCGGCGCTGATGATCCCGCCGCAGATCACGATCATCCCCAACTACACCTTCGTCGCGAGCCTGGGCTGGCTCAACACGTACCAGGGGATCCTCGTGCCGGGCCTGGCGAGCGCCTTCGGGACCTTCCTGTTCCGCCAGCACTTCCTGACGCTGCCGGCGTCGGTGCTCGAGGCCGCCGAGCTCGACGGCGCGGGGCACTGGCGGCGGCTGTGGCGGTTCGTCGTGCCGCTGTCCCTGCCGACCGTCGCCACCGTCGGCCTCGTCGCGGTCGTCACCGAGTGGAACGACTACCTGTGGCCGTTCCTCGTCGTCGACGACCCCAGCAAGATGACGCTCCCGGTCGGCCTCACCCTCCTGCAGAACATCGACGGCATGAGCGACTGGGGGGTGCTGCTGGCCGCCACCGTGCTGGTCACGCTGCCCGTGCTGCTGCTCTTCCTCGTCCTGCAGCGGCGGCTCGTCGCCGGCCTCACGACGGGGGCCGTCACCGGCTGACCCCGGGCCTCTCGGCCCGCACAGATCCCGGGCCTCTCGGCCAGCACAGACCCCGGGCCTCTCGGCCCGCACCAGACCCCGGGCCGACCGGCCCGGTCCGGCTCCCGCGCGACGGGGGCACCCACCCGCACTCCCGAGGAGACACCTGTGTCCACCCCCTCCGTGCCGACGCGCCGCACCCCAGGGCGTCCGTCACCGCTCGTGCTCGGCTCCCTGGCCGCCGTCGGCGCCCTGACGCTCACCGCCTGCGCCGGCCCGAGCGTCACGACGGACAGCGCCGCGGCCGCGGCCGGCGAGGCGTCGCAGACCGCCACGACCGACTGGTCGCAGGTCGAGCCCGCCTCCGAGATCACCTGGTGGAGCAACCACCCCGGAGGCTCCCAGGCCGTCGAGGAGGAGCTCGTCGCACGCTTCGAGGCCGAGCACCCGGAGATCGACGTCAACCTCGTCACCGCCGGCGCCAACTACGACGAGATCGCCCAGCGGTTCCAGGCCGCCTCCCAGACGGACGAGCTGCCCGACCTGGTCATCTCCTCCGACGTGTGGTGGTTCCGCTACCACCTCAACGACCAGATCATGCCGCTGGACGGCGTCTTCGAGCACCTCGAGGTCGACGTCGAGGACTACGTCCCCGCCTTCTACGGCGACTACGAGTACGAGGGGCAGCACTGGGCCGCGCCGTACGCGCGGTCCACGCCGCTCTTCTACTACAACACCGAGATGTGGGAGGCGGCGGGGCTGCCCGACCGCGGGCCGCAGACGTGGGCCGAGCTCGCCGAGTGGCAGGAGGCCCTGGACGCCCAGGTCCCCGCTGACTCCGCGCCGCTGGGCCTGTCGCTCGGGCCGTCGTGGTCCGCGTGGTGGTTCAAGAACATGCTGTGGGGGCACGGCGGGCAGTACTCCGACGAGTGGGAGACGACGCTGGACACCCCCGAGGCGCTCGCGGCCGGGGAGTTCGTGCGCGGGATGTTCCACGAGTCGGGCCTCGCGACGGTCTCCGAGGACGCGACGGTCGACTTCGCCACGGGCACCGTCGCCGCGACGATCGGCTCGACGGGCTCCCTCAAGGGGATCCTCGACGCGGCCGAGTTCGAGGTCGGCACCGCGTACCTGCCCGACGGCCCGGCCGGCGGCGGCACGCCCACCGGCGGTACCGGCCTGGCCATCCCGGCGTCCCGCACGCCCGAGCAGCAGCTCGCCGCGGCGATCTTCCTGAAGTTCCTCACCGAGACGGAGCAGACGGCGTACTTCTCGCAGAACACGGGGTACATGCCGGTCCGCACGTCCGCCATCGAGTCGCCGGAGATGCAGGCCGTCTACGCCGAGGCCCCGCAGTTCCGCACCGCGGTGGACCAGCTCAACGACAAGGCGCGCTCGCAGGACTGGATCCGGGTGTTCGTGCCGGGCGCCGACCAGCTGCTCACGGAGGGCATCGAGCAGATCGTCCTGCGGGGCACGGACCCGGCCGAGGCGTTCGAGTCCATCACTCCGCGGATCGAGACCGCCTACCGTGAGAACGTGGAGCCGTACCTGTGACCCTCGTGATCGCGCACCGGGGCAACTCCTCGGTGGCGCCGGAGAACACGCTCGCTGCGTTCGAGGCCGCGTGGCGGGCCGGCGCGGGCTCGATCGAGCTGGATGTGCAGCTCACCGCCGACGGCGAGGTCGTCGTCATCCACGACGACACCCTGGACGCCACGACGGACGGCGTCGGGGGGCTCGCGTCGGCCGACCTGCCGACCGTGCGGTCGCTCGACGCCGGGGCGTGGTTCTCGCCGGCCTTCGCGGGCCAGCGGGTGCCGACGTTCGCCGAGGTGGTGGACCTGCTGACCCGCCGCCCGGGGATCGACCTCCTCCTCGAGGTCAAGGGCGCGTGGACCGTCGAGCAGGTCCGCCGGGTCACCGAGCCCGTCCTCGCGGCCGGCCTGGCCGACCGCGTCGTCGCGCAGAGCTTCTGGCCCGAGACGGTCGCGGCGCTGCGCGTCGCGGCCCCGGACCTGCGCCGCGGGCTGCTCGTCCTGGAGGCGGACGCCGGCCTGGAGGACCGCTGCCGCGACCTCGGCGTCATGACGTGCAACCCGCACGGGCTGCTGCTCGTGCAGGACCCCGGCCTGGTCGACCGGCTGCACGCCGCGGGCCTGCAGGTCATGGTCTGGACGCTGGACGAGCCGGAGCACTGGGCGGCGGCCGTCGCCCTGGGCGTGGACGGCATCATCACCAACCGGCCGGACCGGCTCGCCGGCTGGCTCGCGGCGCGGACGCCGGCCGCCGTCGGCGCCGTCTGACGCGACCGGGGCCGGGGGAGGTCGGTCGCGGACTCCGCGCCGACCTCCCCCGGTCCGTCGCCGGCCCGGTCCGTCGCGGACTCCGCACCGACCTCCCCCGGTCCGCCGCTTTCTTCGACATATCTGCCACCAGGCGCGCGTTGTTGTCGGAAAACGCGACGGCCGAGGGCGGGGTGGGAG
>NZ_AXCW01000349.1 GCF_000603945.1 Actinotalea ferrariae CF5-4
CGCCCGCCTCGGCCTGCCGCGGTCCGCGGGCGCCCCGGCCGTCGTCGACGCGGTCGCCCGGGCCTCCCGGCGCCCCGCCGAGCAGGTCTCGGCCCTCCTGTACGGACCACCACCGACCGACGACGACGGGCTGCTGCGGCTCGCGCGTCACCTGGACGAGCTCGAGAGCGAGGTTCACCGCACGTGACCGACCCCACCTGGAACCAGTACCGGCCGGACGAGCAGGCCCGACCGGTCGGCGACGCCGGCACGTCCGCGCACCCCGCGCCGACCCCCGACCCCGCACGCACGACCTCCGCCCCCGCCGCCACGGGCGCGCACGCCCTCGACGCGGGCACGCACGCCCCGGCGCACGGCTTCACCCCCTCGCGCGAGCTGCGGGAGGGCCTCGCGGCCCTGCGGGCTGAGGTCGGCAAGGCCGTCGTCGGGCAGGACGCCGCCGTGACCGGGCTGGTCATCGCCCTGCTGTGCCGCGGGCACGTCCTGCTCGAGGGCGTCCCCGGCGTCGCCAAGACGCTGCTCGTGCGGACCCTCAGCACGGCGCTGCAGCTGGACACCAAGCGGGTGCAGTTCACGCCCGACCTCATGCCCGGCGACGTCACCGGCTCGCTCGTCTACGACGCGCGGACGGCGCAGTTCTCCTTCCGCGAGGGCCCCGTCTTCACCAACCTCCTCCTCGCGGACGAGATCAACCGGACACCACCCAAGACGCAGGCCTCCCTCCTGGAGGCCATGGAGGAGCGCCAGGTGTCCGTCGACGGGCAGCCCCGCCCGCTGCCGGACCCGTTCCTCGTCATCGCGACGCAGAACCCGGTGGAGTACGAGGGCACCTACGCCCTGCCCGAGGCGCAGCTCGACCGCTTCCTGCTCAAGCTCACGCTTCCCGTCCCCGAGCGGGACCAGGAGATCGAGGTGCTGCGGCGGCACGCCGCGGGGTTCGACCCGCGTGACCTCGCGGGCGCCGGCGTGCGCGCGGTGACGGACGCGGCCCAGCTCGCTGCGGCCCGCGCCGAGGTCGCCCGGGTGCAGGTCGCCCCGGAGGTGCTCGGGTACGCCGTGGACCTCGTCCGCGCGACCCGGCAGTCCCCGTCCCTCTCCCTCGGCGTCTCGCCCCGCGGCGCCACCGCCCTGCTCACGACGGCGCGCGCGTGGGCCTGGCTCTCGGGCCGCGGCTACGTCACGCCCGACGACATCAAGGCGCTCGCCCACCCCACGCTGCGGCACCGGGTGCAGCTGCGCTCGGAGGCCGAGCTCGAGGGCGTCACCGCCGAGAGCGTCCTGGACACCGTGCTGGCCGCCGTCCCGGTCCCCCGCTGACGCATGGCCCTCACCTGGCGCGCGGTCGCCCTGGCCGCGCTGGGACTCGTGCCCGTCGCCCTGCTGCCGGCGACGGCGACCGCCCTGCTGTGGGCGCTGCTCGTCGTCGTCGCGTGCGCGGTCGACGTCGCCCTGGCCGCCTCACCGCGCCAGGTCGCCATCGCGCGCTCGGTGCCGCGGTCGGTCCGCCTGACGGAGGCCACCCGCTCGACGGTCGTGCTCACCAACCGGTCCCCGCGCCGCCTGCGCGCGACCGTCCGGGACGCGTGGCAGCCGTCGGCGGGCGCCGCGGGCAACCGCCACGAGGTCGACGTCCCCGCGGGTGAGGCCCGCCGACTCGTCACGCCGCTGCGCCCCACCCGCCGCGGCGACCGCCTGGCGGACCGCGTGACCGTCCGGTCCTACGGCCCGCTGCGCCTCGCGGCTCGCCAGGTGTCGGTCGTGGTGCCCGGTCGTCTGCGCGTGCTGCCGGAGTTCGCGTCCCGGCGCCACCTGCCCAGCCGCCTCGCGCGGCTGCGGGAGATGGACGGCCGCACCGCGGTGCAGGTACGGGGCCCGGGCACCGAGTTCGACTCGCTGCGGGAGTACGTCATCGGGGACGACGTGCGATCAATCGACTGGCGCGCCACCGCCCGCCGGTCCGAGGTCGTCGTGCGCACCTGGCGCCCCGAGCGCGACCGGAGGGTCCTGGTGGTCCTGGACACCTCGCGGACGTCCGCCGCCCGGATCGGGGACCTGCCGCGCATCGACGCCTCCATGGAGGCCGCGCTCCTGCTCGCCGCCCTCGCCTCGCGGGCCGGCGACCGCGTGGACCTCGTCGCCTACGACCGGCGGGTGCGGGCCCAGGTGGCCGGCGCGAACGGGCCGCGGCTGCTGCCGGCCCTGGCGGACGCCCTGGCCCCGCTCGAGCCGACGCTCGTCGAGGCGGACTGGCCCGGCGTCGTCGGGGCCGTGCGCCAGCGGCTGTCCCAGCGGGCCCTCGTCGTGCTCCTCACGTCGCTCGAGCCCGCGGCCGTGGAGAGCGGCCTGCTGCCCGTGGTCGGCCCGCTCGCGCACGACCACACCGTCGTGCTCGCCTCGGTGGCCGACCCGGAGGTCGCCGCGCTGCGCGCCCGTCGCGGCGGCTCCGGCGAGGTCTACGACGCCGCCGCGGCCGAGCGGACCGAGCTCGAGCGCGCGGCCGTGAGCGTGCGGCTGCGGCAGCGGGGCGTCGAGGTGGTCGACGCCCTGCCCGACGACCTCGCCCCGCGGCTCGCGGACACGTACCTCGCGCTCAAGGCCGCCGGGCGGCTCTGACGCCGGGCCGGGTGTGGCACCCTCGCCGCATGGCCGCACCCTCCCGCCCCGGGCGCCCCTCGTCCGCCGAGCGCCGCCGTCGGCGGACGCGCACCCTCGCCCTCGTCGTCGCGATCGCCCTCGTGGCGACCCTGGCCGTGCCGCTCGCGGCGCTCGCCGTGCCGGCCGCTCTGCCCGCCGCCGTCGACGGCGCCCAGGACCGACGCGACGCCGAGGAGGTCCTCGGGACCGACGCCGTGCACGAGGTCTGGCTCTGGACGACGGCGTTCCTGCGCGGCGACGGCGACGCGGTCGCCGCGCCGGTCGAGACCGCCGAGCAGTGGGTCGCGGCCGAGGACGGCGGCACGCGGACCGCCTGGCGCGACCCCGGCCTGGACCGGGTCGTGCTCGCCGGGTCCGACGACGACGTCGAGCTGGCCCGGGCGCTCGGCGACCTCGCCCCCGGGGAGCGCCTCGTCACCGACGAGGGCGACTGGCTGGTCCTCGGCGAGGACGGCACGGTCCGCGCGCTGCTGCCGGAGCGGTCCGGCGGGCTCGCAGGGGCCCCCGTCACGCTGGCGGACTTCCAGACGGACCGCAGTGCGCGGTGGGAGGCGGTGCTCGCCGACGCCCAGGACGGTCAGGCGGTGGGCGGCGGGTCCGGCGGACCGGCCGCGGACGGCGGCGCTGCGGACGGCGTGCGGGCGGCCGTGCCCTGGGCCGTCGGT
>NZ_AXCW01000350.1 GCF_000603945.1 Actinotalea ferrariae CF5-4
GCAGGCTTGGTCGTGGTGGGCATCAGGCCACCTCCGTCAGACCGAACGCGGTGTCGTAGTCGGCCAGGTCACGCTGCTGGACGACCTCGACCGCCGTGGTCGGGGGCCGGTAGGCAGCTGCGTGGGCCAGGGCCAGCGCTGCGGCGCGGTGCGCGGGGTCGGTGATGGTCTGGTTGCGGGCCCAGCAGCGTTCGTGGACGGCAAGGACCCTGGACCCCAGACGGACGGTGACCTGCTCCAGGTCGGCGGTGAGCAGCACCTTGCGCCCGACCGCGACCGGATCGACGGAGTAGTCGTTGGAGTCGATGCGGACGTAGTGGTCCCGCGGCAGACGCACCGTCGCCTGCCACCCGGTCCGTGGGGCGACCGGCGGCAGGGCCAGCATCGCCGCGAGGTCCGCGGCCCAGCGGTCGACCGGGCGGGTGCCCAGCGTCCGGTGATGGCGGGCGTTGGCGCGGGTCAGCCAGTCGCTGAGCTGAGTGTTGAAGTCGCCAGGGCCGGTGAAGGTGCGTCCAGGCAGGAAGGAGGTCTCCAGGTAGCCGTTGGCCCGCTCGACCAGGCCCTTGGCCTCCGGGTCGCGCGGGCGGCACTGGTGCACCGAGATCCCCAGCGTCCCGCGGAACGCCTCGAACTCCTCAGTCAGCCGGGGCCGGCCGGCCCGCCAGGACCCGACCGCGGCCTCGTTGTCCCAGACCAGCTGCGCCGGGACCCCGCCCATCGCCTGCAGCAGCTCCCAGTGCCCGGCGATCAGATCCGGGCCCTGCCGGGTCGGCAGCATCCGAGCGAAGATCATCCGCGAGTAGCCCGAGACCATCACCAGCACCGGTGGGCTGCCCGCCTGACCGGACCCGAGCGGGACCTGCGCCGGCGGGAACCACAGATCGCACTGCACCCGCTGGCCCGGGTCATAGGCGGTGCGCGTGGCCGGGTCCGGCGGCAGGTAGTACGGGCGCAGCTCACGGACCCGGTCCTTGAGCACCGTCAGCGACCGGTCCCACCCGATCCGCTCGGCGATCACCGTCGACGGCATCCGCGGATGAGCCCGCAACAGCTCCCGCACCCGTGGCTCTACCGCGTCCACGATCGAGCCCCTCGGCGCCCGCTCGTACTTCGGCGGGGCATCACGGGCCAGCGCCCTGCGCACCGCGTTCCTCGAGACACCCAGCTGGCGGGCGATCGCCTTGATCGCCATCCCCTCAACCCGGTGCAGCCGGCGGATCTCCGCCCAGTCCTCCACGGTCATCACCCTCCTCAGCGTGGCCGGAAGGGGGTCCGTTTTCGGGCGTCGCTCAGGGGTCAGTTTTCAGGCGTCGTCGACAGCCTCAAGGCTGCACGGGGAGTCGCCGCACTCCTGTTCCGAACGATTCTCAGAAGGCACGCCGTTCCCGAAGTCGACGTAACGAAGCGTCCGCCTCCGCAGAACGCGCGCTCATGCCGTGGCGCGGGCGGCGTCGCTACGCTCCTTCTCCGGTGCACGGAGCGGCCGACCTGGCGGTAAGGGCGCACTCAGGTTGTCCTCGCGAGAGGCAAGAAGGCCAGGAAGTAGTCGGCGCGTCTTGCTGCTGCGGACCGAGGCGTCGACGACCAGGAACTCGACCATCCCGGCGCGGTTCACTCCTCGTCGCCGAGGTGGGCCCCCGGTGCGGCGCTCGAGCCTGGGCTCGCGGACCGGTCGGGCGAGCGCAGCCCAGGTGGTCGGGATCGAGCGCGCGTTTGCGGGTGTTCCTCGGCATCGCCGGGTAGCCGGGCCCGCAGACGTGCGATGCCGATGTGCGGCATGACCGCTCGTCCTGTGTGGCGTCCAGCGGCGCATACGAAGGGGACGGAGCGGCGGCACACCGGGGTCTACATGTGACGGCACCGGCCGTCAGAGTCCCCTCTGAGACCCCGCACACGGGTGTGCGCCGTCAGGCGGCCGCGGTCTCGCGTGGCCCGACCGCGAACCGCAGCGTGAACATGTCGAGGGTGCCGGGCAGGTCCTCGTCGTGCCGCAGGCGCCCGTCGAGCAGGTCGACGTCGCGGTCCCGCAGCAGGCGCGCCAGGGCCAGGCTGACCGTGTGCAGGACGACGTTCCGCCCCGGGCACTGCGCCGGACCGGCGGAGAAGGGGACGAACGGCCAGTCGTCCTCCGTGCGCTGCCGCGCCCACAGGTCGGGGGCGAACCGGTGCGCCTCCGGAAGGTTCTCGTCGTCGCGGTGGAAGAACGGCGCGTAGGTGAGGATGCTCGTCCCCTCGGGCATCGGACCCTCCTCCCACTGCGTGCGGGCCGTCGTCTCCCGCAGCACGGCCGGCGTCGTCGGCCACAGACGCAGGGACTCGAGGACGACGGCCCGCAGCCGGGGCAGCGGCTGAGGCACGCCGAGGTCCACCGCGTCGATCTCCGCGCGGACGAGCCGGAGCTGCTCCGGGTGGGTCGCGAGCAGGGCGAGCGCACGGAAGCCGGCCCAGGTCGCGGCGTCGAAGGCGAAGAGCCACTGGGCGACCTGCTGAGACGGGCGGGTGTTCGGCGTCGTCGGCGCCTGCGCGGCCCAGAAGGCGAGGCTGCCGGGCTCGGCGCGGTCCAGGTGACCCTGGAGCCGCTCGTGGAAGCGTCGCCGCAGCCGACGGCGCGTCGGGTGGAGGAACGCCCAGTTCGCGGTGGCGCGGAGCGCGACCAGGTCGTCGGTGAGCTGCTCGTCGTCGGCGGCCCCGTCCCCGAGGGTCACCCGCCGGACGATGCGCAGCCAGGTGCGCGCGTAGTCGTCCCACTCCAGGCGACCGGTGGCGTCCACCCGTTCCAGCAGCCCGTCGAGCTCCTCGTGGATCGTCGCCACGGCGGCGTCCGAGCCGCGGTGCAGCGCCGAGCCGGAGTCCAGCGCGACGTCGTGGAACGGACGCCGCTCGGCCCGGTCCTCCGCCGAGGAGATGAGGACGTTGTCCGGCTCGAAGTGGGACAGCGCGGCGCGCTTCTCGCGGGTGGCGGGGCTGAACGGCTCAGGGCCGTCGGCGAGCACGCGGTGCACGTGCTGCGGCGAGAGCAGCACGACCATGCGGCGGGGGAGCCGCAGGCGCAGCGGTCCGGCGCCGTACGTGCGGCGCAGCTCCTGCAGGAGCGCGACCGCGCGGGCGTCGGCGTCGGCACGCTCGGCCATCGCGACGGCAGCGCGCCGTCGGACGATCACCCCGCGCGCCAGGAGCGGCACGACGACACGGCCGAGCACGCGGGCCGTGTCGAGGGCGGAGGCGTGCGGCAGGCGGCGGGTCCCGGCGACCGAGGGGGCCGTCATCGGCCGGCACCGGCGAGGGCGTGGCGGACG
>NZ_AXCW01000351.1 GCF_000603945.1 Actinotalea ferrariae CF5-4
TACACCCTCGATTGTGAAGAGCCCCTTTCCTCCGACAGTCTGGCGCTCGACCTCCACATCACGTGTCGTGACGTCGTTGCCGTCACCGAGCTGGAAACAGGCTCCTCGGGGCGTCCCCTCACTGGGTTCGCTCGGGATTTGAGCGCTTTTCACCTGCGAATGTGCGAGCCGGTGACTGGTAGTCGAGGTCCGCAGCCGAACGCGACGTCTGCGCTAGTGGCGGGGCAGGCTGATGACGAAGGTTGTGCCGTGCCCCAGGCCGGCACTCTGGGCGCGTATATGGCCGCCGTGGGCCCTGATGAGGGCGCGGGTGATGGTCAGTCCGATACCGCTGCCGCCGGTGTCGCGGGAGCGCCCGCTGTCGACGCGGTAGAAGCGTTCAAAGATCCGGGACAGGTGTTCGGGGGCGATGCCCGCGCCGGTGTCGGCAACCTCGATCCGCACGCCGGAGTCCGTCGTGCGGCTGCTCAGCGTCACGGTTCCGCCGATGGGTGTGTGCTGGACGGCGTTGGCGATGAGGTTGACCAATGCCTCGTGCAATCGGTCCGGGTCGCCCCAGACTTGGCTGCCGTCGTTGGCGAGGTCAAGGCGCACGGTTACGCCGGTGTGCTGCTGAGACAGGGCAGCGGAGTCAGCGGCGCTGCTGATGAGGTCCGCTACGGGGACCGGACGCAACCGTAGGTCAAGGCGTCGCTCTTCAGCGCGGGACACGGTGTCCAGGTCCTCGACGAGGCGCTCGATCCGGGATAGCTCCCCATCGACGCGCGCGAAGGTGGCGTCATCGGCGGGCAGGACACCGTCGGCAATCGCCTCGTGGTACCCGCGCACACTGGTCAGGGGTGTGCGCAGCTCGTGAGCGAGGTCGCGGAGCATCTCAGCACGCGTGCGCTCAGTGCCCGCGATTTCGCGTGCCATCTGGTTGAACGCGTGGTTGAGGGTGGCTATCTCGGACCCGAACCCGGTCTCCGGGACGCGGGCCGTGAAGTCACCCTGCGCGATCGCCGAGGCGGCTCTGGCCAGTTCCCGGACGGGCCGCACGGCACGACGCGTGACGAAGGCGCCTATGCCAAGCGCCGCGATCGTCGCTGCGGTGGTGGCCACGGCCAGGGAGACAAGGGTCGCCCGAGCGAACGCCATGTCTAGGTGCGTGGCGAGCTCGGGGGAGATCGGTCCGACGGCGTCCACGACGTGTGCGCGGAACAGCCCTGGGGCGAGTCCCAGGGCGACGACCAGGAGCGTTGAAGCGCCGACTGCCACCGTCAGTAACTGGGACAAGGCGAGCCGTGCGCCGAACCCACCTCGGGGACTCCTCATGTGCCATCACCCATCCGGTAGCCGATCCCGCGGACCGTGCGCACGTACCGCGAGGCGGAGGGGTCGTCGCCGAGCTTTCGGCGCAGGTTGGCGACGTGGACGTCGATCACGTGGTCGTCGCCGTACCAGTCGCTGCCCCACACGTGCTCCAGGAGTCGTCGGCGTTCGAAGACCGCTCGCGGCCGAGCCGAGAGGGCCTCCAGGAGGTCGAACTCGGTACGGGTCAGTTCGACGGGTGCGCCGGCCAGGGTGACTTCGCGCGCAGCCGCGTCGATGACCAGGCCACCGAAGCGCCGCACAGGTTCCTCGACGGCGTGGTCGTGACGGGGGCGGCGCAGCAGAGCCTGCACCCGGGCGCTGAGCTCGCGCGGGGAGAACGGCTTGACGACGTAGTCGTCTGCGCCTACAGATAGCCCGATGACGCGGTCGACCTCGTCACCGCGGGCGGTCAGGATGAGGATGTACGCGTTGGAGAAGACCCGCACGCGCCGGCACACCTCGATCCCGTCGATTCCCGGCAGCATCAGATCCAAGATGATCACGTCCGGCCGGATGTCCCGGGCCAACTCGACCCCTTGTTCGCCGTCCGCTGCCACATCGACCTCGAACCCCTCCCTGCTCAGGTACTGCGTGAGCAGGTGGGCGATCGCGGAGTCGTCCTCCACGACCAGCACGTGCCCCCGCCGTCCGGTCGACGCCGTGGAGGTGTGTGCCGACGGAGTCGGACGGGGCGGCGACGGGTCGGTCACGGGGCCTCCGACATGTCCACGAACTGACCGTGCCACGAGTGGTACCAGACGTCACCGGTGGTGCTGTTCACCGAGAGCATCCCCTCGAGGGCACCGTCCCGCAGGGTATGAAGGGTGTAGTAGCCCGGTAGCTCCTCCGCACCGTCGGCGGTGAGGTCCCCCTGATCGGCCAGCCATCGGTCGGCGATCCTCTCGGCCTCAGCCGCTGTGACCCGCTCGCTCCCCGACGACCCGGCGGCCATCATCCCGAAGCGGGTGTTCCACATCCGCGCCGGACCATACTCGATCTGCACAGTGCCCGAGGTGGGGTCCACCAGCACCTCCGTTGCCAGTTCCCCGTCTGCGCCGACGATCTCGGCGTAGTAGTGGTTGTCGAACTGCATCACCTCACCCACGCCCATTCCCTGGCCCAGGTCGTCGACGAAGGCTTCGGCCGCGCTCCGCGCATCGTCCAGGTTCTCGACGCTCGGGTCTGTCGTGTCTGGTCGGCCCCATGGGGTCCCGCCCATCATCGAACCGTCGCCCCATCCGCCCCCGCCCATCATCGAGCCATACCCGCTGCCCGGAACCCCACCGCGCGCGGCCGATCCCCAGGCGCCTACGCCCTGACCCTGGACCAGCATCCAGATCACGGAGCCGACGAGCGCTAGCGCGGCCACGGCCGGCGTCCACGACGCTGCCCTCGCTCGCGTCACCGGGCACCGCCCTTCCCGTTCGAGCGGCCGGATGCCAAGGTCGCCCGCATCACTTGGTAGGCCTCCAGGTCCAGCTCACCTGCGGCGTAACGGCGATCCAGGATCTGCTCCGGCGTCTCGCTGCCGGACCAGCCCTCACGGCGACCCTCGCGCCCGGTGTCCCCGCCACCGGGAAACGCCCGCACGACCAACCACACCACAAGTGTGATCAGCGCGACCCAGAAGATCGTCATCGCGATCCAGCCGCCCGCACCCATCCCCCATCCATATCCCATCATTCTCGGACTCCTTCCCCATCTCTGTGTTCTTGCGGACGTGTCCATCCTGGTAGCCGCGCCTCAAGGCGTAGGCGAGTACAGGCTCAAGATTGGCTCAAGCCTCACCGGATCCTCGGAGGAGAGATGACGGGAGGGTGCTCCACGACGCACCAGGCTCTTCGTTCACGCCGAGTGTCGACGACGCCTGAAAACTGACC
>NZ_AXCW01000352.1 GCF_000603945.1 Actinotalea ferrariae CF5-4
GGCCCCCCGAGGCGCCGTCCCCGACCTCGCGCCCACGGGCCCGTCCACCGGCCCGTCCACGGGCAGTTCGACGGGCACGCAGCGGCCGTCCGCCGCGACCGCACCCGCCGCCGACGTCGCCGTCCACACCACCCGCCCGGTGGCCGGGTCGAGGCGCCGCAGGGACCCGGCCGGGTCGACCACGAGCAGCACGTCGGGGCGCCCGGTCACCACCCGCCCGGGTCTGCGCCACGTCTCCACGAGCGGGCCGGTCGCCGGACCGAGGACGGCGGGGTCGGCGGCGAGCGCCGCGACCCGGGCCTCCTCCCGGCGGTGCTCCAGCACCGGGACGACGGCCAGGGCGAGGACGACGACGACCGCCGCCCACCGCAGCCGAGGGTGCGCCCACAGCCGGCGGGCGAGGCCGCCGTCGGGCGGCGGCGGGGCGTCGCCGTCGGCGGGCTCCGTCCGCGGGTCGCCGGGCGACGTGGCGCGCAGGGCCATCGCCTCGAGCGCGAGCTGGTGCAGCACGCCGCTCATCTCGTCGGCGGCCTCGTCCTCGACCTCGACCAGGAGGACGTCGACGGCCTCGAGGTCCCCCGACGGCGACCGTGCCCGGCGCATGCGGCCAGGCTACTCAGCAGCCCCCCGCACGGCAGGGGGACGGACGCGTTGTCCGGACCGCACAACCGCCGGCCCGGATCCTGTCCGCAGGACGACCACCGGCGGGCGGTCGGGCTGGCTAGCGTCGTGCCGCGGCTCGCGCCGCCGGCGGGGCAGCCGGCGACACCCACCCCCGACAGGACGGAGACCCCGATGGGTCTGCTCGACGGCAAGAAGCTCCTCATCACCGGCGTGCTCACCGAGGGGTCGATCGCCTTCCACACGGCGCGGATCGCCCAGGAGCAGGGCGCCGACGTCGTGCTGACCTCGTTCGGGCGGCAGTTCCGCCTCACCCAGGCGATCGCGCGCCGCCTGCCCGCCGAGGCACCCGTCGTGCAGCTCGACGTGACCTCCGAGGAGGACCTGGCGGCCCTCGCCGACCGCGTGCGCGAGCACACGGACCACCTCGACGGCGTGGTGCACTCCATCGGCTTCGCGCCGCAGTCCGTCCTCGGTGGCAACTTCCTGTCGGGGCAGTGGGAGGACGTCGCGACGGCGGTGCACGTCTCGGGCTACTCCCTCAAGGCGCTCGCCGTGGCCGCGCAGCCGCTCCTGGGGCGCGGCTCGTCCGTCGTCGGCCTGACGTTCGACGCGCAGTACGCGTGGCCCGTCTACGACTGGATGGGCGTGGCCAAGGCGGCGCTGGAGGCCACCTCCCGCTACCTCGCCCGGGACCTGGGCCCCGAGGGCATCCGCGTCAACCTCGTCTCCGCGGGCCCGATCCGCACGACGGCCGCGACCTCCATCCCCGGCTTCGAGAAGATCGAGGAGCGCTGGCCCGAGCGCTCGCCGCTCGGCTGGGACATGCGCGACGCCGGCCCGACGGCGAAGGCCGTCGTCGCCCTGCTGTCGGACTGGTTCCCCGCGACCACGGCGGAGATCATCCACGTCGACGGCGGCTTCCACGCGATGGGTCTGTGAGGGTCGTCCTCGCCCGGGACCTTCGTCCCTGACGGCCCGTCGGGCCCAACCTACGGTTGTGTAACCTACGGAACCGTAGGTTGCCGACGTCCGCGGACCCCGCGGGGTTCCGGAGGACGCCTGTGGCCGCACCGCCCGCTCCCGCCGTGACGGCGCCGTCGTCGGCCGCCGTGGCCGTGCCCGCACCGCGGCGCGCGGCCGAGGCCCGGGCGCTCCCGCGGGTGATCCAGGGGGGCATGGGCGTGGCGGTCTCCTCGTGGCGGCTCGCCTCGGAGGTGTCCCGCGCCGGGCAGCTCGGCGTCGTCTCCGGGACCGCGCTGGACCTGGTGCTGGCGCGCCGGCTGCAGGACGGGGACCTGGACGGCTCGTGCCGCCGCGCGCTCGCCGCCTTCCCCGTGCCGGCGGTCGCGGAACGGGCGGTGAAGCGGTTCCACCGTCCCGAGGGCCGTCCGCCCGGCACGCCGTACGTCCCCCTGCCGCGCCTGGCGCTGCGCCAGACGCGCGCGATGCAGGAGCTCACGGTGCTCGGCAACTTCGTCGAGGTGTGGCTCGCCAAGGAGGGGCACGGCGGGCCGGTCGGCATCAACTTCCTGGAGAAGGTCCAGATGGCGACGCCCGCCGCCGCGTACGGGGCGATGCTGGCCGGGGTCGACGTCGTCCTCATGGGTGCGGGCGTGCCGCGCGAGATCCCCCAGCTCCTGGACCTGCTCGCGGAGCACCGCCCGGTCCGGCTGCCCGTCCACGTCACCGGGGCAGAGGCCGACGCGTACGGCGTCGAGCTGGACCCCGTGGCCCTGCTCGGCGACGACGTCCCGCCGCTGCGGCGCCCCGACCTGCTCGCCATCGTCTCCGCCGACGTCCTCGCCGCGTACCTCGCGCGGGACGACCGCATCCGCCCCGAGGGGTTCGTCGTCGAGGGCCACACCGCCGGCGGCCACAACGCCCCGCCGCGGGGCCGCCCGGTGCTGGACGACCTCGGGCAGCCGGTGTTCGGGCCCCGGGACCAGGCGAACATCGCGAAGATCGCCGCGCTCGGGCTGCCGTTCTGGCTCGCCGGCTCCTTCGGTACGCCCGAGGGGCTGCGCGCCGCCGAGGCCGCGGGCGCCGCGGGCGTCCAGGTCGGCACGCTCTTCGCCCTGAGCTCCGACTCCGGCCTCGCCCCGGAGCTGCGCGAGACCCTGCTGGCGGACCTGCGCGCCGGCACGCTGGAGGTCCGCACCGACCCGCGCGCCTCCCCGACCGGCTTCCCGTTCAAGGTCGCCCAGGTGCCCGGCACCCTGTCCGACCCAGCGGTCATGGCGGCCCGGCCGCGCCTGTGCGACCTGGGCTACCTGCGCACGCCGTTCGTGCGCGACGGCGGGACCGTCGGCTACCACTGCCCGGCGGAGCCGCTGACGACGCACCTGCGCAAGGGCGGCACCCCGGAGGAGGCCGAGGGGCGCGCGTGCCTGTGCAACGCGCTCGCCGCCGACGTCGGCCTGGGCCAGACCCGCGCCGACGGGTACGTCGAGCCGCCCCTGCTCACCCTGGGCACCGACCTGGACGGGCCGGCCCGGCTCGCGGCGGAGCACCCGGCGGGCTGGACCGCGGCCGAGGCCCTCGCCTGGCTCCTGCCGGAGGACGCCGCCCGCCTCCCCACCCCCTGAGCCCTCCCGCTCCACCCCCT